>CAZKIN010000076.1:9640-13141 GCA_964552515.1 uncultured Phycisphaeraceae bacterium | reverse complement strand
AGGGAAGCGGCGCGAATGCCGTCGAAGACGTCCATCGGCAGACCACCGGGGTTGGCCGCTGTCTTGAGCATGAGCGGCGGTACCGCGCCGATGAGCACCGCCTTGGCGACGCGCTTCGTGCCGTGCCGCCCGATGTATCGCGCGACTTCGCCACCGCCGGTGGAATGACCCACATGGATCGCATCTTTCAGGTCGAGTGCTTCGACCAGTGACGCCAGATCGTCAGCGTACGTGTTCATCTCGTTGCCGTGCCAGGGCTGGCTCGATCGACCATGGCCACGACGGTCATGCGCGATGCAACGAAATCCGTGTTCGGCCAGGAAGATCATCTGGTCTTCCCATGCATCCGCGCAGAGCGGCCAACCGTGACTGAAGACGATCGGCTGCCCGCTTCCCCAATCCTTGTAATAAATCTGCGTGCCATCCTTCGTAGTAATCGTGGGCATGGTTTGTTCCTTTCTTGCACTTACCGAGACTTTCCCATCCGCAATGCCAGAGGATGATTGTCTGGACCGGCAATGACGACTACTTCTGATCTTTCCTGGCCGCTTCCTGTGCCCTTTGATAGCTCTCCATCACTGCCTGGTAATTCGGGGCGTGCATGGTGTAGAGTTGGGCAATCTCCGCCGCATCCGGACGGTTCCACGTGCGGTGCATTTCGCAGATCACCACGTTGGTTGTCGTGGGCACCACGCCAGCCTGCGTGAACCGGGCGAGCGTGGTTCGCGAAACCATCTCACTGGGATCTCCCGAGGCATCCATGACCGCATAGACCTTGAACCCCGCTGCCTTCGCGTCGAGCGCGGGAAACATCACGCAAACGCTGGTCCAAACGCCCGCCATGATGAGTGTCTTTTTGCCGGTGTCGCGAACGGTCTTAACGAACAATTCATTGTCCCACGCGTTCACTTCTCCTTTGCGCGGAACATATACCGCATGCGGAGCGAACTGCTGAATCTCCGGCATCAGCGGACCGTTGGGACCGTCGGGAACTGAGGCGGTGGTTATCACGGGGATCTTCATCAACGTTGCCAGTTTGGCCAGCGCAATCGTATTGGTCCGCAGCTCGGCCACACCAATATCCTTCACCGTTTGGAACAGACCTGATTGATGGTCGAGAAGCAACAGCACCGTGTCCGCCGGGTCAATCAGCGCCGCGCCGCCGCCGGTGGGCAGCACTGAACCCTGGTTGCCGCCGGGGTTCTGCGCATCGGCAACTCCGACCGTCGCCGCAAGCATGATCACCGTTACGAAGATGCTCGTCGCGATTTTACGATTCCCAGACATGTTCTCCGCTCCTTTCGAAAATAGTAATCTCGCTCTTGGTGCCAATAAACAGGCACTCATCCATCAGGCCTTGGGCGGCAGGACATCGACCTGGCAAGCCGGGCTTCAAACAACCGCTTGCTCGGTTGGCCCAACTTGCGTACGCCGAGATGACCGCACATCGCAAGTTGCCGCTAACTTACCGACCGATCCGGTTTTTTCAACCGCGCCTCCCGCTTTCCAGCAGCTGCGCCCACACCACACACCGATCGTCCGCGCAGCGCCGTCTTTCCAAAGACCGGCGTATAAGTCCCCGCAATATTGCTTGTGAGATTCACCGCATGCGCCGCCCAGTGCCATTTATCTGGCACGATCCCGCCTGATCGACATTACCCGCCGTGCATTTGCGGAAAAACCCCGTCTTGATTACCATGAGCGGCTGGTTCGGTGAATCCGTCACCGTCACCGCGACCAGTAAGTTTTGCGTTATTCGTGCGGTGGCTTGATTCGATTTCGGGAGTGGTCTTCAGCCATGATCGTCGGCATTCCAAAAGAAACGAAAACGCATGAGTACCGCGTCAGCATGACGCCCGCCGGAGTCGATGAACTGGTGCGACGCAAGCACACCGTGCTGGTTGAAATTGACGCGGGTATGGGCTCCGGCATCACCAACGCCGACTACTCGGCCGTCGGTGCGAAGATCGTCGACTCCGCAAAGGAAGTCTTCGAACGCGCCGACATGATCGTCAAGGTCAAGGAACCGCTCGCCCCCGAACGCGCCATGATGAAGTCCGGCCAGGTCATGTTCACTTATTTCCATTTCGCCGCTGACCGCGAACTGACCGACGGCGTCATCAAGACTGGTGCGATCGCCATCGCCTACGAAACCATCACCGATCGTAACGGACGTCTGCCGCTGCTCACTCCGATGAGCGAAGTCGCCGGCAAGATGAGCATTCAGGAAGGCGCCAAATACCTCGAACGCCCGATGATGGGTCGCGGAATTCTTCTGGGCGGCGTGCCCGGCGTACCCCCGGCCGAAGTGTTGGTGATTGGTGGCGGTGTCGTCGGCACCAATGCCGCGAAGGTGGCCGCCGGCTTGGGCGCGAATGTCACCATCATGGATGTCAGCCTCGACCGCATGCGTTATCTCGATGACGTCATGCCCGCCAACGTGCATACGGTCTACAGCGAGCGCCTGGCGCTCAAACATCACCTGGCGAAGGCGGATCTCGTGGTCGGCGCCGTGCTGATTCCCGGTGCCCGCTGCCCCGTGCTTATCAGTCGCGAAATGCTCAAGGATATGCAGCATGGTGCGGTCATCGTCGATGTCGGCGTTGACCAGGGCGGCTGCTGCGAAACCATCAAACCCACCACGCACGAACATCCCACTTACATGGTCGACAACGTGGTCCATTATGGTGTGGCCAACATGCCTGGTGCCGTCGGACGAACTTCCACCTACGCCCTGACGAATGCAACATTGCCTTACGCTCTGAAACTGGCTGATCTCGGTTACCAGGCGGCGTGCAAGGCCGATCCGGGCTTGGCCGCCGGCATCAACATCGAACGTGGAAAAGTCACCAACGCCCCCGTTGCGGAAACGTTTGGCATGGAATTTGTGCCCGCCTCGGTGGCTGGCCGCTAGGGCTTTCATTTGTGCCGCGAGGTGACACTCCGACAAGAATACACACGGCGCTCTGACGAAGAACTATCACCCATGCCGAACCATCGCATAGGATAAGGAAGGCAGGCCCGATCGGTGTCGTTATTCCGATCCGCGGTTCTTTGGCCAAGGCGTCGCCTTTGAAAAGTGGAAAAGTCCGTGTACCCGCTGGCTCTGTCGCCGGTCGGGTGCCCTGTGAAGGATCACTGGTCGCTACCGATGAAGAACATCATTATTTTTGTCCTGTTTTGCGCCACGGTGGTCACTGGCTACATCGCCGCGACTTCCAGCCTGCGGCTCAGCCTCGAGGGTATGGAAGGCAAGACCGCCAAGGTGACGCGCGGCAGTCTCACGCTCCCCATCAATGCCACCGGCGAAGTTCGTCCGATGCGCCGGGTCGAGGTCAAATCGGAAGCGAGCGGCGAAGTCATTGAAATTCTCAAGTTCGGCGGCGATCGCGTCAAAGCCGGCGAACTGCTCATCCGTCTCAACAAGGACGACGAACAGCGCAGCGTCGACCGCGCCCGGCAGGAATTGCAAATCTCGGAAGCCCGGCTGGCCATGGCGAA
>CAZKIN010000076.1:5654-9540 GCA_964552515.1 uncultured Phycisphaeraceae bacterium | reverse complement strand
GGAAAAACCACCTTCACCGGCGGAACCGTCCTCGGCGTCGTTCTGGACAAGGACACGCTGCTGGTCCGGGCTGAAGTCGACGAATCGGATATCGGTCGCGTGCTCGCCATCGCGCCGCCCTGGGCAAAGCCCGGCCACGACGGTTCCGTGCCCATGCCCACTGACACGCAAGAGGCACTTCGCCAGACGCAGCACCCGCCGACCATCACCGTCGAGTCATTCCGCGACCAGGAATTCCTCGGAGTAATTCAGCGCATCTATCCCGAACCCAAGGCCATCAGCAACGTCGTTACCTACATGGTCGATGTCGTCATCACCAGCGACAACCGCAACATCCTTCTTCCCGGCATGCGTGCCGACGCGCGTTTCACCGCCGAGCACGCGTCCGATGTGCTCTTGTGTCCGAATGAAGCCATCCGCGAAGGCCCGGACGGCCGGTTGGGCGTCTACATCCCCAAGCCCGGTGCGCCGGCTACCGATCGCGAAACGGAATTCGTTGCCGTCAAACTGGGCCTGGATGACGGAAACAACGTCGAAATCCGCGACGGCCTCGCGGAAGGCGCGACCGTATACACCAAGGTACCCGTGCAGCGCGACAAGGATGACCAGAAAAAGGCCAAAGCCCGGGTGAACTAGAAAATGCAGAATGTGGAATGACGATTTCGAATGACAACGCTTCGCCGGCCCGGTTGGTTCAAGCTATCGTGACGCGCTTCGACTTCCCCCCGTTTCGTATTCCGTCTGTTGCAACCCGTCACGGAGATTAGAATCACCGCATGATCCGCGCCGTCCAACTTCGCAAGCAATACCGCATGGGTGAGTCCATCGTAGACGCACTTGCCGGTGTGGACCTCACCATCGCCGACGGCGAATTCGTCAGTATCATCGGCGCATCCGGAAGTGGAAAAAGCACGCTGATGCACATCCTCGGCTGCCTCGACCGTCCCACCTCCGGCACCCTGGAATTTGGCGGTCAGCTCATCAGCAGCATGAACGAACGACAGCTCGCCCGCATCCGCAACCAGAACATCGGCTTCGTCTTCCAGACGTTCAACCTGATTCAGCGCACCTCCGCTCTCGACAACGTCCTCGTGCCCATGATGTACACCCGCAAGGCGTTTGACCGTAAGTCCGCCCGCGCCGCGCTGGAACGTGTCGGCCTCGCCCACCGCGCCAGCCACCGGCCCAGTGAAATGTCCGGCGGCGAGTGCCAGCGCGTCGCCATCGCCCGCGCCATCGTCAACCAGCCGCAGCTCATCCTCGCCGACGAACCCACCGGCAATCTGGACACCCGCACCGGCGAGCAGATCATGAACATTTTTCACGAACTGCATCAGGCCGGCATTACCGTGGTGCTCGTGACGCACGAAATGGACGTGGCCGTGCAGGCCAATCGCATGATCCACATGCGCGACGGCAAAATTCTGGAAGACACCGCCATCGATCCGCAGCGCCGGCAGGAGATCCTGCACATGGCCCGCGACGCGACGCAGAAGGTGTTCCGCACTCGCGCGGAAATAGCCGCTGCTTCGCCGGCTGGCGTGGTGGCCCGGAAAGCGGTGGTATGAAAAAGGAGATCGCCCGCACGATAATGTTGAAACGGCCAGCGCCGGTTTCCTCGTGCAAGGTTCCGTAACCTATGTTTCATCTACGCATCATCCTCACCGCTCTGCGCAGCCTGCAGCAGAACATGGTTCGATCCATGCTCGCCACGCTGGGCGTCATCATCGGTGTCGGCGCTGTTGTCGCCGCCGTCTCCGTGCTCGAAGGCGCCAAGCGCGACATCCTCGCGCAGTTTGAATCTCTCGGCGCTGACCAGCTCCTTATTTTCAATGGCTCAGATCAGCGCGGCGCGCGCAGTATGAGCATCGCCTCACTTGAACCCACCGACGCCGAAAAGATCCGCGAAGAAAACCCCGAGATCATTCTGCACGTCGCCCCGCAGTTTCAGGGTATGGGCCAGGTCAAATACTTGGCCCGAAACGTCGTCGGACAGGTCCTCGGCACCACCGAGGAATACGCGCTCATCAACAACTACAAAGTTAGCGCGGGCCGCTTCCTCACCCGCGAGGACATCCGCGGCAATTCGATGGTGGCGGTTCTGGGGCACAAGGTCGCCGGCGATTTGTTCGGCGCGCTTCCCGCGCTCGGCAAGTCCGTGAAAATCAACGGCAAGAGCTTCATCGTCATCGGTGTCATGGAGGAAAAGGGCACCCTCGGTTTCGTCGAAGTCGACAAGCAGGTCATCATCCCGCTGCCCACCGCCATGAGCCGCATGTTCGGCAGCCGCTACCTCAGCATGATGGTCGTCCAATGTGTCGACGCCAAGAGCCTGCCCATTTGTATCGATGGCGCGAACAAGACGCTCCGCGGCGCGCACCGCATCCGCGCCGGAGCGCAGGATGATTTCACGCTTTTCACTCAGGAACAATTCAAACAGCGCCTCGGACAGGCCTCGCTCATCTTCGGCCTCGTGCTCTACAGCATCGCGGGCATCTCCATTGTCGTCGGCGCTATCGGCATCATGAACATCATGCTCGTCTCCGTCACTGAACGCACCCGCGAAATCGGCGTGCGCATCGCCGTCGGCGCGCGGCGGTTCGACATCCTCAAGCAGTTCCTCATCGAGGCCAGTATCATCAGCTTCTTCGGCGGCGGACTCGGCGTCGTCTTCGGCTGGGCGGTGGCCAACTTCCTTGGCGAATACACCCAGGTGCTCAAGACCTACACCCCGCCGATCATCATCGTTCTCGCCCTCGTGATGGCCATCATCGTCGGCATCGTCAGCGGAATTTATCCCGCCATTCGCGCCGCCCGGCTCGATCCGGTGACCGCCCTGCGCTTTGAATAGTCCGCAACCGATCACGCGGAACACTTGCACCGCGCGCCACTTTCGACGCACGCCCGACGGGAATACTTGCGTCGCCGCGCGCGTTTGATGTGGGGCAGCCGACCTCGGGGTGAATCCGCCGGTTGACTTTGTCGCCAACTGTGCGGCCGATCAAACAATAGCATACAATTGGCGGCGTGCCGCCGCTTGGCATTCGCCGATGGAATCGGCTAAAATATTGGAGATGGAAATGAGAATTCAACTCCGTCATCGCACATTGAAAGGAAAGAAAACCATGAAGAAATTGTTGACGCTCATGTTGAGCCTCGGGTTGGTTCAGGTCGCACTGGCACAGGAAAATGTCCGTCCGCCGGAAGGCGAAGTCAAGAAACCCAACGACGATCCCAAGCACAAGGAAGCGGTCGAAATTCTCAAGAAGGTCGACGCCGCCACCAAGGCGCTGGGCACTGTCTCTTATAAGTCATCCACCCAGGGCAACGGCTGGCTCGCCACACGCGCCCCCAAGCTCGAAGGCAAGGTCGTCGCCTCCGGCAAGTGGGAAAACGAACTGGGCAAGGTCCGCGTGGAAGGCAAAGTCACCCTGCCCGATTCCGCCGAATCGCGTGAATTCGTCGCCGGCAACACCGGCGAGGAATACTACCTCATCGACCCGGTGAAGAAGCTCGTCTATGCCGACCTCGATCCGCAGGTCATGGGTTCCGATGGTCGCCTTGCCGGCGGCCTCCTCATGCGTGAGTTCAACCACCCCACGCCCTTTACCGACGAAATCAACTCCGAAAAGGCCGAGATCACCGGCTCGGAAAAGGTCGGCGATCAGGATTGCTACGTCATCAACGTCGTCTATCGTCCCAAGCTCGAGGCCGTCTGGTATTTCTCCAAGAAGGATTTCCTTCCGCGTCGCGTGGACCGCATTGCCATGAGCCCCACCGATGAACGCGGCTCCTCGCAGCTCGTCGTCACCGACCTCGTCACCGAGGTCAAGGGTGGAGACGATGCCTTCAAGCTGACGGTTCCCGAAGGCTTCGAGAAGACGGA
>CAZKIN010000076.1:0-5554 GCA_964552515.1 uncultured Phycisphaeraceae bacterium | reverse complement strand
AAATTCACGGGAATAGTGAAGGACTCACCACTACAGACAAATAGAGCTTGCTCTAAGGACTTTGCACTCGGACCTTCCGACGGATACATTGCCGTTCGGAAGGTCCGATGCGTTCGTATGCGTCGGACTTTGACTGGCGCGCTGAGAAATGACCGCAACCCGCTTCCCTGGAAACTGTCACCAGGACTCGTTGGATTCTATGCAAAAAACGAAATCTCCACCGCGTTACCCGACGACCCCACTCTGTCGCCATAAGCCCCGGCCTTCTGCCATTGGAATTCTCGCTTTGACCCTGGGGTTCAGTGGCCCGGTCGCATGGGTTCACGCGCAGCCCCAACCCGTTGCCATTGTCGGCGCACGCATCATCCCCATCGTCGGTGATGAAATCGAGCGCGGCGTTCTCGTCGTTTCCGAAGGACGCATCACCGCCGTTGGTTCAGAAGGCTCGGTTACTATTCCGGATGGTGCCACGCGCATCGACGCTGCCGGCAAGACCGTCATGCCCGGCCTCATCGACACCCACAACCACGTCGGCGGCATCGGCGGCGCCGATTCATCCGCGCCGATTCAACCGGATGTCCGCGTTATGGAATCCACCAACGTCCGCGACTCCGGCTTCCGCCGTGTCGTCGCCGGCGGACTCACCACGCTCAATTTGATGCCCGGCTCCGGTCACCTCCTCAGTGGCCAGACCATCTACGTCAAAATGCGCCGCGGCAACACCATTGACGCTCTCGCCATCCGCGACACCGACGGCAAAATCATGGGCGGCATCAAGATGGCCAACGGCACCAACTCGTTTCGCGACGCGCCGTTTCCCGCCACGCGTGCCAAGTCCGCGGCACTCGTCCGCACCCAATACGTCAAGGCCCAGGAGTACCGCGAAAAAATGCGCAAGCTCGGCGCAGATCCCGCCAAGCGCCCCGACCGCGACCCCGCCCTTGAAGCCTTGATCGAAGTGCTCGACGGCAAGCGCATCGTCCATCACCACACGCACCGGTACGATGACATCATCACCGTGCTGCGCCTCTCGAAGGAGTTCGGATTCCGCGTCGTGTTGCATCACGTCAGCGAGGGATGGAAAGCGGCGAAAGAAATCGCCGCAGCCAAGGCCCCCTGCTCCATCATCGTGGTCGACAGCCCCGGCGGAAAACTCGAAGCCTCCGAAATCATGCTCGAAACCGGCGGCATCCTGGAACGTGCCGGCGTCAATGTCGCCATTCATACCGATGACTGGATCAACGATTCCCGCTGGTTTTTCCGCTGTGCGGCTATTGCCGTCCGCGGCGGCATGACCCGCGCCGGCGCACTCCGCGCCCTTACGCTCGCCGGCGCCGAAATGCTGGACCTGCAGTCGCGCATCGGCTCGCTCGAAGTGGGCAAGGACGCCGACTTCATCATTCTTTCCGGCGACCCGCTCAGCGTGTACACCAAAGTCCTTGAAACCTGGGTCGAAGGCGTCAAAGTCTTCGACCGTACCGACCCCAAGGACTACCTCAGCGCCGTCGGCGGCTACGGCGCTGGCAACGAACAAGAGCCCTATTTCTGCTGTTTCGATCATCCGGAGGGACAATGATGAGTCAGAACGTACGGTGGGTGCTTTGCACCCACCTGTTTAGCTTCACCGCAAACATGTTTGGTGCCGCCAACCATCAGAACCACAAGCGTCAGCGCGTGGTCAACGGTCTTTCCCGTGCTGCGGCCCTTTTTGGCCCCGCCGCGAATCAGAACCACCAGCGTCAGCGCGTGGTCAATAATCTGTTACCGCGACTCATGGGGCTCCTCCTATGCACTGTGGGTGCCGTGACGTTGTCACCATCCGCCTCCGCCCAGACTCTGGTCGTCAAAGGCCGCACCGTCCATACCATGACCGGCCCCGCCATCACCGACGGCATCGTCGTCATCGCAGACGGCAAAATCACTGCCATCGGCACCGCCGCCGAGGTGAACATTCCCGCCGGCGCGACCATCATCGAAGCACCCGTCGTCACCCCCGGCCTCATCGACGCGCACAGCACCGTCGGCTTCTCCGGCATCTTCAACCACCCCCACGATCAGGATCAGTTGGAACGCTCCGCACCGATCCAGCCGGAACTTCGCGCCATCGACGCTTTCAACCCGCGCGAACGCCTCATCGAATGGATTCGCGGCTTCGGCATCACCACCATCCACGCCGGCCACGCTCCCGGCGAAGTCGTCTCCGGACAGACGCTCATCGCCAAAACCACCGGCGAAACCGTCGAAAAATCCGTCATCGTCCCCTCCGCCATGCTCGCCGCGACGCTCGGTCCTTCGGCGCAGAAAAGTGAAAAAGGAAAATCACCCGGCACCCGCGCCAAGGCGATGGCCATGCTCCGTGCGGAACTCATCAAGACCCAGGAATACCTGCGCAAGCGCGAAAAAGCCGAGGACGACAAGAAGCCCGACCGCAACCTGCAATATGAAGTCTTCGAACGCGTGCTGAAAAAGGAACTGCCCCTGCTCATCACCGCCAACCAGGCGCAGGATATCTCCAACGCGCTCCGCCTCGCCAAGGAATTCGACCTGCGCATCGTGCTCGATTCCGGCGCAGAGTCTTACCTGCTCATCGACGAGCTCAAGGCCGCGGGCATCCCGGTGATCCTGCATCCCGTCATGGCCCGCGCCTGGGGCGAAATGAAGAATTCCAGCTTCGAAACCGCCTCCAAACTCCGCAAGGCCGGCGTTCTCACCGCTATGCAGAGCGGCTATGAAGATTACGTCCCCAAGACGCGGATCGTCCTCTTCGAAGCGGCGATGGCCGCCGGCAACGGGCTCTCCTTCGATGAAGCCCTCGCCCTCATCACCATCGACGCCGCGCGACTGCTCGGCATCGACGCGCGCGTCGGCTCACTGGCCGTCGGCAAGGATGCGGACCTCGCGCTCTACGACGGCGACCCCTTCGAATACACCTCGCACTGCCTGGGCACCGTAATTGGCGGCGTCGAATTCAAGAGCGGCCCGCGCTGATGTAGCGTCGCCCCTTGTGGGCGGCGTTTGGTATCACTGTCATCAACGTGGCATTCACCCTCAGCTTTCCGTTGGGTGGGTGCTCTGCACCCACCTGTTGGCATCCTTGGTGCCAATGTCACTGGCCACTGTAGCGTCGTCCCTTGTGGGCTGCGTATGGCATACATGTCATCAACGTGACACTCACCCTCAGTACCGCAAGCGTAAGCGTCGGGTGGCATGGCCCACGCCCGTGCGTCAATGTTGTGGTACAATGGTGCATAACCAACCAATTTTCCTTGCGCTCCCTATGACGAGGCGTGGCCATGTAAATTGCCTATTTCGCTGCGCAGTGCATGACGGCCGGGTGTTTCATCCCCCCACGTGGGCGGCCCAATAGTCCGTATGTCATCATCTTGGCATTCACCCTCAGTACCGCACGCGTGAGGAAGCGGACACTGTGTCTTTTCTGAGGCAAGGGCAAGAATGGTATAAGATTCCGTCCTTGACGCGTTACGCTTTTTGCCCCTTACCTGTTGCCTCTCCACTGTCGGAGTTCGCGTTCTTCTACTGTTTCTCGCCCGTGCGGAAGAGGTGAGCTCAGCAGAAAAGTCTAGTTGTTCAATGAGATTTCACGCCGCCCAAACGCCACCTTGGCGACACACAGCAGCCCCAGACCGGTGATAAGAACTCCCCACTGTGAGGCGGTGGGAATGGCCGCCACGCAACCTGGCGCAAAGACCCGGTCATCTGCGCCGGGGCATTGATCGAGACAATCGAGAATGGTGTCGCCGTCGGAATCACCTGAGTCGCTGATTCCACATCCGCACAGACCGGGCTGCTCTTTCCGGGGATCTTGAGGGCATCCGTCCAGACAATCGGACAGGGTATCACCGTCACTGTCCAAGTCGGAGATTCCACATCCGCACTGCCCTGGGTGAGGCTTGAGCGGATCAAAGGGACAACCGTCGCAGCCGTCGGGTGTGCCATCATCATCCGCATCTGCGGCGTCATCGAATCCAGCGCAGGCATCGCAACCATCCGGCATGCCATCCTGGTCATCGTCCAAAGCATCAGGAAAACCCGCGCAAAGATCGCAGGCATTTCCCACACCGTCGTTATCGCTATCGACCTGGCTGGGATTGTCATGGTTCGGGCAGTTGTCACAGAATTCGTGAATGCTGTCGCCGTCGCTATCGACATCCGGTCCGCAGGTGCTACCCGCGCCAGCGGCGACGCCGTTCGCTTGCGCGCAGCAAAAAGTGTCCGCATTCTGACACTGGCCATCGGGCAGACAGCACGCCTCGAAGGTTGTGCAAGTGCCCCCTGCAAGGAATTCGCCACCCGCGACCGTGCAGTCAGGGTTGGGGGTGGCCGTGCAGGAACCGTCGGGGTGACAGCAGCTTCCCTGCTGCGGCAGGGTGTAGGCGATAGATTGGACGAGGTCGCCGTCGTTGAAAGTGAAGGTAGTGGTGGTTCCCAAGGCCAGGGGGCGGTCCAGGGCGATCTCGATGGTTTCCGGATCGCCGTTGTCCAGGCGGCGGGTCTTGATGACCTGCGGGGCTACTCCGCTGGTCACGGTGACGGTGATGTCCTCGATGTAGGCGTAGTTGGGGACGTCGTAGGTAACGGTGAAGCGGTCGAGGGTCGGGAAAAGCGCGGGGTCCAGTACGCCCTGCGGGGGTTCGGTGCTGCTTATCGCTTCGCCGAAAGTCATGGTGCCATAGCGCACGAAATCCCACTCGTTGGTGGTGGAGGCGGAAGAAGGGGGACAGTTGCCGATGCCTTGCACTTGAAGGAAATGAAGATTCTCCACATCGACAAAAGCATCAATAATGAACACCTCTCCATCGACCGAGACACGGTAGTTGAATCGGTCGGGACTTTCGAAGCGAAAGCTGTGGAACTCCAAAGGATCAAGGCCGAGGATGGCCTGGTTGCCACTAGCCGCAACTGCGGCGTTACCAAGCAAGTACACGATATCGAGTTTTCCACGATAGATAACCATCCTTGCATCGCAAGAATAAGAGGTTGCAGGCATGATGCGATTCGAGCGGAAACGCCACTCGACCCAGAGCGTCTCCGGCGGTGTTTCGTCTGGACTAGTGATTATCTTGTGATAATTGACAATGTCTCCCGCTTGGGTCCAATACAGCATAAAGGTGCCTTGGCCACTTAACTCGGTACACGGCGGCTCACAGGGATTGAAAATCAACCAGCCGGTTTGTGGGTCGCTAAGCAACCCGTTCCCCTCAAACTGATGCATGAGGTCATCGCCGCAGGCGCGCCCTGCAAGCAAAGCCAATACGACGAACCCTAAAAAACAAAGGCGCATGAAACTCGTCCCAATGTAAGAATAGTTGCGCTTAACTATTCTACGCGATGCAATGGCTCCTTTTCAACAGTCGTGCCTAACTTCCTGGCAGATTGACATGGCCATGCGAGGCGTAGTTTTGTAATTGAACGATCGTAAAGCTCGACGCCGACCTGTCCTAAGTAGTGACAGATTGCGGACCCCAGCGCAGCGCCGCTATGCTGCTCCCTATGTCATTGTACTGGCACTTTCCAGCAAACCAGCTCCATACCC
>CAZKIN010000075.1:6355-15534 GCA_964552515.1 uncultured Phycisphaeraceae bacterium | reverse complement strand
TGTCAACCGATCTGGAATCAAACCTTGAAGGAGCGGAGATGAAAACTCAAGTCCGCCCCTGCCGCAATTATTATAGGATTGGTGTTGCGGGTAAGCAAATCGGCCGCTGACGAGTAAGGCATTTCGTCTGTGATTTGCAGGAACATAGAGCGGCAAAGGGCACTTCGAAAATCGAGTATTTTGATGAGCAGGAACCAACCGACAATGCCCTGCGGCAAAGAAAGGGTAACGGAGACTCAGTTCGAAGGCACCGCTACGGTAATTCGTGGCTCTAATTCCCGTTGAAATGCGGCGAAGTCGGCCAGGTCGATGTCCGCATCCGCGTCGGAGTTGTAGACGCAAAGGCAGTCCATTGCGGCAATGGCCGACGCGTCACGTGAAGCCGGACCGGAAAGGCAATCTGGAAACTGCTGATAGTCTGAAAGTTCGATTAGCTGGTTGGCGTTATAGTCGCCCAATTCGACGGAGGGGCCCCAACGAGCAACATAGCGTGCTATTCGCGCGCCGGCTTTGAAAAACGTTCCACCGACCCAAAGGTCACGACCTTTTACCACCATGCTCTTCATCGTTCCGTCTAAAGCATCGCCCATTGGCTGCCACGCCTCCCCGTCCCAAGCGGCAAGCACTCTTGGTGGAGATTGCACTAATGAGTTCTGGGGTCCTTGCGCAAAAAGAACTCCATTGTAAACGGCTAGTGCTTCGACGGCATACTCCACACCAACTCCGAGAGGATGCCATTGGAATCCATCCCATGAAGCGATAAATCGAGCGCTCGTCCCAGGAGGCCCAGCGAAGTGACCCCCAGCAATCAGATTCCCCTCAAATGAAGCAAGTGAGACCACGCGTCCATCGAGTCCGCCCGCCATGTTGTCCCATTGCTGACCGGTCCAACGGGCTATGTTCTGAACGAACGTTGTTCCTGCCATGCTGAAAAACCCGCCGATGAAAAGATCTCCTCCATGCTCATGTAATACATTTCCGGTACCGTTTATATCGCCGCCGAATTCATTCCAGGATTGGCCGTCCCAAATTGCTATCCGGTCGGGGCCGGTCGATGGATTGAGATCGCCGGTCGCAATTAAGGCACCCATATAGGACCCCAACGCCTCGACGGATGTGTGATTGTCGCTGCCCATGCGGTGCCAGGCTGTTCCGTCCCAGCGCGCCACACCACTAGCGCCGCCATCAGTTTCCAAGAAGAAACTACCCCCGACAATCAAGTGATCGCCAAGTTGTGTCATCGCCTTGGCACCTGTATTATTGTGACTAACGACGCGGACGCTGTTATCCACGGACAGCCAATTCCGCCCGGCGAATTCCGCGATGACTCGTGCAAAGGGACTATCATCAAAAAAGAAAACGCCGCCTGCAATTACCTTGTTGCGCCAAACGAACAATGTATTCACCTCATCGCTCAGCCCCCGTGGTGCATCACCCCAGGACGTGCCGTCCCATGCGACTACACCGCGCCCGTCGAAATGATCGGCGAAGTCATTTTCGCCGCCAACGATCAGTTTTTCGTGATAGACCCCCAGCGCGGTAGCACGGTCATCGAGCGCTTCGGTTACGGTAGGCACGACGCTTTGCCAGTTCAGGCCATCGTAGGCTACGAGGTACGGAGTAGTGAGAGAACTTTGTAACCAGATGTCACCGCCAGCGATGAGGCGGTTTTGAAAAACAACCAGTTCGTTCGCGAGGTCGTTAATGCCTCCAGAGAGTCCGGTACCTGTCCACGTTGTCCCATTCCATTGAACCACCAGTTCGGCAGTACCGACTTTCGTCCGGAACCAACCTGATGCGTAGAGCGCATCTCGAAACTGAACAAGTTTGTAGACACTTGAGTATTGCGTCCCCGGCATATTTGCGGCCAAGCCTTGATCAAAACTCGACCAACTTGAGCCGTCCCAAATCGCCAAGGAATTAGCTGGAATACCGCCTGCCGAGGTAAATCCGCCCCCGACTACCAGCTTGCCTTGAAGGACGGTGAGGGCGATTACCGCACCGTCCACACCACCCCCGACTGTCGTCCACTGTGTTCCATTCCAGCGGGCAAAATACAGCAAGTCCTGTTCCGGAGTTGGATAAAACGTCCCACCTGCGAATAGTTCACCGTTGAAGCTCTCTAGCGATCTTACTTGATTTGAGCTGTTGGCTGCGCCAAGCCCTTTGTCCATCGCATGCCAGGCGGTGCCGTCCCAGCGGGCGATGTTATTGATGTACTGTCCTCCCGCCATATAAATGTCACCGCCAACAATGAGGTCATTTCCATAAACACCCAGCGCATATACGACTCCCATGACGCCCTCGCCAAGCGCATGCCATTTCGTACCGTCCCAGGCTGCCACAGAATTGGCGTGGGCATCGCCTGCCATTGAGAACGCTCCTCCGGCGACAAGCATTTCCGTTTGGGGCCCCGGGCCGTCAGGATCCCAATTAACTACGTCGTAGACATCGCCGAGAATAGTGGAGAATCCATCGCCTAACTTCCAATCGAAGGTACAGGTCTGGGCGTTCACATGGGCAACACCACTCGCAAGAAACAGGACCAGTAAATTGACCCGCAGTGACATCAGCATGCTCCCCCTATCTGCCCGGACATTTTGATCATTACCGGAGATCGCCACGGGGCAAGCGCGGCAAGTCCCACGCCACATGAGATGGGCTGGCCCGGTCGTTGTTATTGGCGACGCCCCATCCGCTGCAAATATTTTTCAAAAAATGTGGATTTTGCTATGGCAAGGCGGGCAGAAACCATGGACGGGGTGTTTCTGGGCGAGGATGTTCGCTTGACGGCGCGGTCAACATTATGGTATTTCTTTGGCCTGCGGGAAAACCCGCATTGACAATTGAATAGGTCGCGATGAGCGGTATCGCCAAGTGGCGATGAATAGGGAAGGTGGTGCGAATCCACCGTGGACCCGCCGCTGTATTCGGGGACGATGGCCGCAGGATGCCATTGACCGGGCGATTGGTGCGAATGCACCGATTCGCCGGGTTGAGAAGGCGCGGCCGGTAGGATGATCCGAGAGCCAGAAGACCTGCCGCTTATCGCTGTGTTTTGTTGGCGCTCCCGGTGTCTGGAGCGTCGCGATAAGTCGGCCGATGCATGCTGACGCGATGAAGTCATCGCGCTGGGTTTTGCATTTGCGAACTGACGACTCTATCCCGGCGCTGCGCATTTTGCGGGGCGCCGGGTTTCTTTTTTTCCGGTCGGCCGGCCCGCGTGGTTCGGGGGCGATCGGGGTAAGGAGTCGTCGGCATGTCCATGGTTTCTTTGGTTGGTGTGCAAGCGCGCGGCAAGAGTGTTTGGGCACAGGGTATTTCAAAACTGCGGCCAGTCTGGTTGCTGGTGGGTTTGACTCTTGCGCCACCTGCCGGCACGGTCCGGGCGGACACATTTTCGGCGTATCAACTAAAGGGATCATTTGCGCTACCGGCCGGGGCGAGCGGGCTGGATGTGCTGCCCGATGGCCGGCTGCTTTCGGTGGTCGGGTCCAGTGTTCAAACGGAATCCGCCGCCGGCTCGCGGACGTTTTCTGCGATCGGGACGCTGGCGGGTGCGGATTTTTCGGGATTCGGACTGGGTTTTGTGCGGGTGTCACCGGATGGCACGCGCGTGGCGATCGGCAACGGCGGCGGGGCGTCGTTTGGGAATTACGAAGTCGGCGTTTTTTCGTTGCAAGACCTATCGGGGTCGTGGTTCAAAGCGAATCATTTCGACGCGGCGTGGGTGGATAATCGATCGATCGCATTGACCGGCGGCACGTTTGGTGCGCCGGCGTTTGTGAGCTTGCTCGATACGGCCAGCACGGATTTGACGAATCCGGTGAACCCATTGGCTATTGATGGCATTGGCGGTGCTTCCGGAGGGATAGCGTTCGACGCGGCGGGTACGTTGTACACGGGCAATGGCTTTGCGACGTCCGGGCCGAGCGGCACGGGTGTCGTCAAGGCCTTTGCCCCCGCCGCGTGGATGGATGCGGTTGCCGCAGGGACACCGATCAACTTTGAGACGATGGGAACCACCGTGGTGGACATTCTGTCCGGCGGGTCGCTGGGATTTGACGACCAAGGCCATTTTTTTGTGGGTGGCGGGGATTTCGCCGGTGCGGATCAGAATTTCGCGGCGCTCATTCATGGTGCGGCCGTGGCGGATGCGCTGGCAGGCGGCGGGCCGGTGGATGTGCTGGATGTGTCAGCGGTGCGACAGTTGGACCCGGATGGGGCCAATGGGTTTAATTTCTATGGCGTGACGTTTAACGAAGTTCTCGGCGAGTTGTATGTGTACGACAGTGGGACGGTGTTTGTGTATGCCGTGCCCGAGCCGACGTCGGTGTTGCTGCTGGGGCTGGGAATGCTGGGCATGAAGATGCGGCGGCGTCCGCGGTCGGGTGACGGGGTATGAATCACTTCAGAAGTTTATTACGATGTGTGGCCGCGATGGTGCTGTGGTGCGCGGCAGAGAATGCGCCGGCGGTGCAGCCTTCAGCGGCGGATCGGGCGGAGATCAGCAGTCCATTTGCCGTCGATGTGGTTGCGTTTGATCCGGCACCCGGGCAGTTCGTCAACAGCGCCGACTTCAGTGACCCTTTGCAGGCACTAGGTCCACCGGAAGGTGAGGGCGCTGCGACGGGAAACAACACGTCGGTGGTCAACCTCGGCGGGTTTGGCGGGTCGATTGTTCTGCGGTTTGATCATATCGTGGAGGATCATCCGCTGAATCCCATGGGACTGGACGCCATCGTTTTCGGCAACGCGTTTTATGTCGGGGGGGACTCGGAAGCGCGGTGGGCGGAGTGCGCGACGATTGAGATCGGGCTGGATGGCGATGGCAGCGGCGACATTGAGGGGAACGAGCGATGGTATCTTGTTGCCGGTTCGCACATTCCGTCGGGATCGATCGCCCCATTGGTGATGACTTGGGACGATGATCTGGCTGATATGTCGCATCCTCCGGCGTTGGCATCGTGGATTCCGCCGGGACGATCGGGAGCGTGGAATAGTCGCGCGATTGCGCTGCCGCCAGACGTTTTCGAGTCCGTGGTGCTGTTTAATGATGCGCCGGTGCCGGGCGACGAAGGCGTGTGGGGCTATGCGGATACATCGCCCACACTGCTACGGGGCGACTTTGACGGTGATGACATTGTTGATGACCCTTTGTTGGCACCGGAGGACTTTTACACCGTTCCCGATGATCCGTTAACCATGGGAGTTGACGAGGGAAGCGCGGGTGGCGACGCCTTCGATATCGCCTGGGCGATTGATCCCGTGACGGGACAACCGGCGAACCTCGTCGGATTTGACATGATTCGCATTACCAATCCGACGCACATCATCCTCGGCCCGATCGGGGAGAAATCGCCGGAAATTGATGCCGTGGCCGATGTCCGGGCAGACCCTTTCGCCGATGCAAACGCCGATGAGGACATTGACTTGCGAGATTTATCCGAACTTTGGATTTGCTTTGATCCGGAGCAACCTGCTCCACCGAACTGCCTTGTGTTTCTGCGTTTCGCAGATGACCATGTGGACAGTGCGGATGCGGAGGCCGCACTTACGCGTATAACGGGGCCGCGGTGATGTCAGAGTCTGGACAAGTGGGAATCTCCAGGAGAGGCGGTGAACGCTGCGCGTTTACGATGATCGAGATCGTCGTGACTATCGGGGTACTGGCGTTGCTGCTGGGCATCCTGCTGCCGGGAATCTCCGGCGCACGCGAACAAAGCAAGGGCACAATGTGCCGAGCGCAATTATCCGAATTACTCCGGGCCAACACCTATTACGCCATGGAGCAGGGAGATCGATATTGCCCGGGGGCGGCCGATTTTCAACAGAACCTGCACCGCTGGCATGGATCGCGCACGAAGGCCGGTTTACCTTTTGGCGGGCAGGGAGGTCCGCTGGCTCCGTACCTCGGCGCGGAGAATCGGATGCGGCAGTGTCCGACTTTTCCGATCGACGAGGCCATGCAAGCCAAGACTGCGTTTGAACGTGGGGCGGGCGGGTACGGATATAACGGCGTATACATCGGAGCAGTGACGCTGCGTCAGGGACTGAATGCGGTCACCATTTTGGATGATCGCATGGGGGCGCGGCGGAGTGATGTCCGGCGTCCGGCCGACACGTTGATGTTTGCCGATGCGGCCATTGCGGCACCCGGTCTCATCGAATACAGCTTTGCGGAGCCGCGATTTCAACCGATCGATCCGACGCGCCGACCTGATCCGTCCATCCATTTCCGGCACGCTCGACGCGCCAATGTCGGCTGGTGTGACGGTCACGTGGACCAGCGGCCACGCACTTTCACCTGGAGTAGCGGCGTATACGGTAAGAATGCCGATCGCATGAACATCGGGTGGTTCGGTGAAAGCGACGACAACGTTTATTTTGATCTGCAATGAAAGAGTCAGCGTGTCCGCAGCGGCTCGTGACCTAATCCGAATCGTTTCATTTTCTTGTAAAGCGTGGTGCGGTTGATTCCGAGTTGGCGCGCAGTCGCCTGCCGGTTCCAGCCATTTTCGCGTAACGCGGCTTCGAGCAGCGCGCGTTCCGGCTCTTCGAGAGCTTTGCGCAGTGGCTGCGTGGGTGAAATGTCCGATGGCGCGACAGTTGGATGGAGTCGCGACAAGGCCGGAGGCAGATCGTCGACGCCAATGGTGCGTCCCCGGCATAGCACAACGGCACGGGTGAGAACGTTCTCCAATTCGCGCACATTTCCCGGCCAGTCGTAGCGTTCCAATTGCCGCATGGCCGCAGCGTCGATTCCATCCACGACGCGCCCGGTCTCGGCGCACGCTTTTTCCAGGAAATGCCGAGCCAGCAGCGGGATATCTCCTACGCGATCGGCAAGTGCCGGCACGTCGAGCGTCACGACGTTGATACGATAAAAGAGATCGGGGCGAAACCGGCCGGCGCGAACCTCTTCGTCCAGATCGGCGTTGGTGGCCAGGATCACGCGCACGTCCACGGCTTCGGTGCGGTTTGATCCGACGGACTCAAACTGCGATGACTGCAACACGCGGAGGAGCTTGGTCTGCAGAGACGGCGATGCGGTGGCTACTTCGTCAAGGAAGATGGTGCCGCCGTGCGCGGCGCGAAATTTTCCGGGCTTGTTGGACACAGCGCCGGTGAAGGCACCGCGGACGTGGCCGAATAATTCGCTTTCAAGGAGTGTTTCCGGCAAGGCGCCGCAGCTCACTTCCACAAACGGTTTGTCGCGCCGATCGCTGAGCTGGTGTATCACCCGCGCGACCAATGACTTGCCGGTCCCCGACGGACCCTGCACGAGAACTGTCACCTTGGATGCCGCGACCGCCTCCATCAATTCAAACAGGCGCTGCATGCGATAATCATGCCCTTTGACGCAGTGCAGTCCGTATTTACCTTCGATTTCCCGCTGCAGATCGTTGCTTTTTTGCAGGAGTTTCCGCTGGGCCAGGGCACGCTCGATGCAAACGCGCAGCTCCGAATCGTGGATCGGCTTGGTGAGATAGTCGTGGGCACCGAGTTTGATAGCTTCGACCGCACTTTCGATCGTGCCATAGCCGGTCATCATCATGACGACCGACTCAGGATGCCGGCGCCGAACCAGTTCCAATAGTTCAAATCCACCGCCGCCGGGCGGGTTAATGTCGCAGAGCATGAGTTCGAAGGCGTGCTGGGAGATGAGACGCAGCGCCTGATCAAAGGTCACCGCCACTTCCACACTAAAGCGCTGTTCCCGAAGGAAGTCAGCCATGGCGCGCAGTGTCACGCTCTCGGCATCAACCATCAGAATCCGACCCTTGTGCTCCATGCTTGTCATGTTGGCTCCGAACTGGATAATTGCTTCAATATTGCGACGGCGCGGCAGTTGGCGATGTTTCGTGTTGCAAGAGCAACGGTCCGGTGCTGCCCCTCTGTTGGTCACACGGGAGAGCACTCTTGCTCATATCAGCGTACGAAATCATGGTGCCTGTAGGCAACTTGCAAAGAGGACGATGGCGCAGGATGTAAACGAAATGACGCCGGCGCAGGACTGCGGACATGTGAGCGTATGATTGGCGAGGCGATTACAGGACGTGGCGCGACAGAGGGTTATCAGGCGAGAAGCAGCGATCGTCCGGTCATGGCAGGTGGCTGGGGAAGTCCGAGAAGTGTCAGTGCGGTGGGGGCAATGTCGGCCAGGCGACCTCCGGTTTGCATGGCAGCGCCACGCCGATCGTCATCGACGACGATCATTTCCACATCATAGGTCGTATGCGCCGTGTGCGGATTGCCGGTGACGGGATCGATCATCTGCTCGCAATTCCCATGATCCGCAGTGACGATCAATGCGCCACCCTTGGCACGCACCGCTTCGACCACCCGGCCGACACATTGATCCACGGTTTCGACCGCGCGAATGGCCGCGTCGAGTTTTCCAGTGTGCCCCACCATATCGCCGTTCGCGTAATTGATGATCAATAGATCGTCGGGATGGGTGCGCAGTCGGTCGAGCACCGTATCGGTCACTTCGATGGCCGACATTTCGGGCTTCTGGTCGTAGGTGGTGATGTCGCGCGGCGAAGGAATCATCGTTCGCGTTTCGCCGGGAAACGGCTCATCGCGATAATCATTGAAGAAAAAAGTGACATGCGGATATTTTTCGGTTTCCGCACAGCGAAACTGCCTCATGCCGCGATCGGCCAGGTAAGAACCGAGGATGTCGGCCATGCGTGGAGGTTTATCGAATGCTACGTGCACGGGAAGACCCGTCTCGTAAGCGGTCATGGTGGTATAGTAAATGTCTAGCTTTTTCCCGCGATCGAATCCCTGTTTCCTGCCGCTGGCCGCATCCTGGTAGGGAAATTCATCCAGCACAAACGCCTTGGTGATTTCGCGCGGGCGGTCGCCGCGATAATTGAAAAAAATAACACTGTCGCCGTCCTGTATGACCGCCGGCTCCAGACCTGACGCGCGGGTGACACTCGGCACGACGAACTCGTCGCCAAAGCGGCTCGACTCCGTGGCATGCGCGTAATAATGCCGCAGCGCCGCTTCCGCCGAATCGAACCGTGCTCCCTCTCCCCGCGTGAGCAATTGAAATGCCTTCTCCACTCGGTCCCAGCGATTGTCACGATCCATCGCATAGTATCGCCCCACCACGCTGGCTACCGGGTTGATGCCTAATGACTGACACTTCTTTTCGATTCCCGCCA
>CAZKIN010000075.1:0-6255 GCA_964552515.1 uncultured Phycisphaeraceae bacterium | reverse complement strand
CACAGTCCCATGATGTGCACGCGTCCGCCACGCTGCGCGGCGAACTCGAAAGCCCCGCGAAGTGCCGCGTTCGAAAAAAATGAGCCATCGTGGATGCGCCCGGTGATGCGCATGATTTCCTGTTCAACGATGCGCCCCGCGCCGATGTTCTGATGTCCCACTTCGCTGTTGCCCATGACTCCGGGTGGCAGACCAACGTCCACACCACACGTTTTGATCAAGGCATGCGGATACGTGGCCATCAAGAAATCATCGACCGGCTTGCGCGCCAGGAAAACCGCGTTGGCATGGTTCCAGTGCGGGAAGGGGTTCGCGCCCCAACCATCGCGAATGATGATGACCACCGGTCGTCGTGGTTTGTACATGTATGCCTGCGTCTACTTGATCTGATCGGCGTAGGTCGACAATTCCGTCTCGAAGTTACGCATTTTGATGCCGAAATTCTTCTCCGCGATCGTGTGATCACACACGCTGTCTTCCTGCGACATGTCCACCTGACCGCGATCAAACCGCAGCAAACCCATAGAAGGCATGACCAGCTCGCCAATCGCCATGATCGGGGCACTCAGCACCGCTGCAACTTTAGCCACCGGCACAGGCTGGGACACCATGGGCTTCCATTTCTTCGCACCCGGCAGCAGTGCCCGACACGTTTCGTACAGCGCCTTCCATGAATAAGCATTCGGACCGCCGAGCGGAATGATCTGTCCAACGGTTTCCGGCCTGGTCAGGGCATCCACGAAACAATGTGCCACATCTTTGACATACACCGGTTGCAACTTGGCCTCTCCACTGCCGAAATAGGGAATGACCGGCGGAATGATGTCGCAGACAAACTTCTTCATCAGACTCATGAACTCCCCTTCCGGACCATGAATCAAACTCGGCCGAAAGATTGTCCAATCGAGTCGTGCTTCGCGGACCGACTGTTCACCGGCCCATTTGGTGCGGTGATATTTCGACGGGGCATCAGGACGCGCCCCCAGCGCGGACATATGCACAAACCGTTTGATCCCCGCCTCCATGGCCGCATCCACCACGTACCTGGTTCCGCGCGCGTGGACATCTTCAAAGGTCTGCCCCTGCAACCGCCGCTCGATAATGATCCCGACCAGATGAATAACCGCATGTGCCTGCTGGGCGGCTGCGCGCAACGCCTTCCGATCAGCGAGGCCGCCAACCACCGGCACGAATCGCTCGGGGTTCACATCCGGATGTTGCCGCCGCAACTTTTCAGGACTGCGCACCAGGCACACCGGTGTGTATCCATGGGCCAGCAATTCGCGAATGACGCTTTTCCCAACGAATCCCGTCGCACCGGTAACCAGCACGCGTTCAATGGCAGCACCTTCGGACATCCTTGTTCCTCCGCGCCGAGTATGAATTGAATGGGAGTGGAGTTTGCCGGCCAGTCAAAAACGACCACTACAACATAGACGCAATGTCTTCGGTGGACGGGGTTCGCGGCACACGATAAACCGGTTCGTTCCGCTCATCGAGACGCATTACCCTCGGACGGTGGCGCCCTTCGCGGGCCACCGACTCCTCCACATGTCCGAAAGACATGATGATGATGCGATCACCGACCGCGCCCAATCGCGCCGCCGCACCATTTAAGACCATGCGGCGCGAACCAAACGGCTCCGGAATGGCATAGGTCTCCAGCCGGCTGCCGTTGTTAATGTTCGAAACCAGCACTTTCTCGTAGGGTACTATTCCGACCGCTTCCATCAGCTCGGTATCGATGCCCAGACTTCCCTCGTAGTTCACGTCCGCGTGTGTGATACAGGCCTGATGCAGCTTGGACTTGAGCATTTCCAGTCGCATGAAACTCCTCACCTAAAACCACCCCGTACTATCTTATATTTTCGCACCCTGCGCGGCAATGTCAAAACAGTTGGTTCCCCGGTTATAATCGTCGTACCAATCTGCCCCCGCCAATACGAAACGCGGCGAAAAACTCGCTCATTTCAACAAATTATCGCAGAAACCGTGTCCTTGGCGGCAGTTGACCGTAACGCCCCATTCTGGCACAATCCCCGTTCTGTCAAAGTGAAGATGGGTTGTCATCCCCTTCATGGGGTCTGGTCAAACAGTTGAGGAGGTGCCCAGTGGGCGCTGGACGTGCAGAACGATTCAAGATTCGCAGCGGTGACGCCAAGGAAACAAAGGCCGCAAACCGTATCGTCAAAGACAAGGAGCGCGCCCGCCGCAGCTCCCGGATGATTGCCCGGATTAAGGCCTCCAAACCGCCCTACACCGCGGCCGTCATGAGCTGGCTGAGCCGCGAGTTGGACAAACCCGCAACCAAGATTACCCCTGCGGATATTCAGTCCGTTGTCAAAGCCAAGTAACCCGATGCGCTCATCCCGAGCGATTTTGGGAACATCCGCATTCAGTTAACGTAGATAATCGTGGCCGGTCACTTTGACCGGCCATCCTTTTGGCCCGTTTGCTGTACCAACATGGCTGCTGCCCTTTCATACACCGGGCAACGCAAGGCATTCCTGCGTACCCTCCCTCTCGCGAAACTCTCCATCTTTTTCTCCCTTCTTAATGGCTGCGACCAATCTTCTCTGACCAATGGAACCGCCGCATTTGAATTTGGCGGAATGGGTCTCGGCGATGGAAAGTTGAGCTATCCGAGGGCCATCGCCGCCGAATCAAATGGGGCCGTATTCGTCGTCGACAAGTCCGGCCGCGTGCAGCGCTTCGGCGCTGACGGCACTTTTGAGCGCAGTTGGAAAACGCCCGAATCCAATGCCGGCAAGCCTGTGGGAATAACAGTCCATCCCGATGGCCGTCTATTCGTCGCCGACACCCACTATCATCGCGTGCTGGTATACGATCGCGACGGACAACTTCTTACCACGTTCGGCCGGGAAGGATTCGGCGACGGCGAATTCAGCTTGCCGACCGACGTCGCAGTTGACGCGAAGGGATTCCTTTACGTGAGCGAATATTATGAAACAGATCGCATTACCAAGTGGTCGCCGGATCTTCAATTCGTCAAAGTCGTAAATCCACCAACCATCGAAGGAAAGCCCTTGAATCGCCCTACTGGCCTGATTGTCGACGACGAGCAAACGCTCTGGGTGGCCGACTCCTGCCACCATCGCCTGGTTCGACTGAGCCTCGACGGTGAAGTTCTTTCCGTCTTTGGCACGCTGGGTCGCGAACCCGGCCAGATGCGCTACCCTTACGACATCGGCCTCGCGCCTGACGGCAGCCTCATGGTCTGTGAGTATGGCGGCGATCGGTTACAATGGTTCGACAAAGATGGCCGCTCGCTGCGAACCTGGGGACGCAGCGGACGTAAGTCAGGTGAGCTGTCCGGTCCGTGGGGTGCGGCATACGGCCCGGGTAATCGTGTCTACGTGGTGGATTCCATCAACAACCGTGTACAAGTTCTGGAGCCCTGACGGTGCTTAGCTGGTCACTGCCCGTGGACTTCGAGTATCCGCAGTGGCTTTGGCTTTGCCTCATCGTCCCGGTACTTGCGTTCATTTCCCTGCGCAGCCTGACTGGGCTGGAGAAATCCCGCCGCATTGTCGTACTTACCGTTCGATGTGCCTTAATCATCCTGATTGCGTTCTGCCTCGCGGGCATCGAACGCGTCCGCCGCAACGATGACCTCACCGTACTCTTCCTCATGGACCGTTCCCACAGCGTCGAGAAACTGGTCGACAAGCAGGATGAGTTCATCCGCGAAGTCACGAAAAAGGTACGCCCGACAGACCGCGTCGGCATGATCGACTTCGCCCGCCAGGCATTCCTGCAACAACTACCTATGCACGGCGGCTATTTTCTTCCGCCCGGCCGCCTTCCGACCATGCCCAATACCGACCGCACCGATATCGGTTCCGCCATGCGTCTCGCGATGGCCATGTTTCCACATGACAGCGCCAAACGCATCGTGCTCATGTCCGACGGCAACGACAACATGGGCGACGTGCTTGCGGAAGCACGCCGCGCCAAAGCGGACGGCATCCCCATCGATGTGCTGCCGCTCTGGTACGAGCACCGCAACGAAGTTTATTTCGACCGCATGATCGCTCCGACCCACGCCGAACCCGGCGAGCAGCTTCCGCTGCGCATGGTCCTGCAAACAACCAAATCAGTCTCTGGAAAAATCGATCTCTACCAGAACGGCACACTCGTCGACATTCCCGAAGACCAGCGCCGCGTGCGTCTCAAGCCGGGCGGCAATACCTTCTACATGAAGCTCCCGGTGAACACGGCCTCTACCCAAAGCTTCGAAGCCATTTTCCAACCCGACGACGAATCCATGGATGGCGTTTCACTCAATAACCGCTCACGCGCCTTCACATTCGTTTCGGGCTCGAGTCGGGTTCTAATCATCAGCAACAACATCGAACATGATCGCGTACTCTACGACGCGCTGCGCAGCGAAAATGTTCAAGCCGACATCCGTTCCACTGACCAATTGGGGACGTTCGAACTCGCGGACATGATGAGCTATTCCACCATCCTGTTGGCCAACGTCCCCGCCGCCGCTTTTACGGACGATCAACAAAAAGCCCTCGCAGTTTATGTCAAAGACTTGGGCAGCGGCCTGCTCATGCTTGGCGGCGATGAAAGCTTCGGCGCGGGCGGATGGATCGGCAGCCCCATCGAAGAAATCATGCCGGTTTCCTTTGAGATTAAACACAAACGCGTCATCCCGCGCGGGGCACTGGCCCTAATCATGCACAGTTGCGAGATCCCCCGCGGTAATTTCTGGGCCAAGGAAATGGCCAAGAAAAGCGTCGACACCATCAGCTCGCAGGATTACTTCGGCGTCCTCGCCTACACCTATTCGCCGCCCGGCGAAAACTGGGAAGTGCCGCTCGATGTTGCCACCAACAAGGCTGCCATCAAGTCGCGTATCGACCGCATGCAGGTCGGCGACATGCCGGATTTCGGCAGCACCATGGAAATGGCCTACAACGAATTGATGACCGGCCGCGGCCGCGACGCCGCGCAGCGCCATGTCATCATGTTCAGCGACGGCGACGCCCAACCGCCATCAAATGTCTTGCTCGATAAGTATGTGCAGTCCAAGATCACCGTCAGCACGATCGGCATCGGCTGGGGCGCTCATGTCAGGGATAAGTCACTACGCGATATTGCCGCCAAGACCGGCGGACAATTCTATGCCCCACGGAACTCCGAGGCCCTCCCGCAGATTTTCTCCAAGGAGTCCAAAGTCGTTCGCCGACCGCTCATTATCGACCAACCCTTTACCCCCAAGCTGGTCCAATTGCACAGCGATCTCACCGGCGGCGTCGATATGGCCGGATTGTTGCCGCAACTTGGCGGAATGGTCCTTACTTCCGCCCGTCCGCATCCCAACGCCCTCGTCACCCTGGTCCGCGCCACCGACGATGGCGAAGACCCTGTCCTCGCCCATTGGCAATATGAACTGGGAAAAACCGTCGCCTTCACCAGCGGCTTCTGGCCCTATTGGGGCGAGCATTGGACTTCCTGGTCCGGCTACGCGAAGTTCTGGGCACAAGTCGTCCGCTGGACCATGCGTCAGGACACGCCCGCCAATTTCGACACTTACACGCGCGTCGAAGGCGACAAGGCAAAAGTGGTCATCGATGCGCTCGACAAAGACGCAGGCTACCTGAACAACCTCGTGCAGCGCGGCCGCATCATCGGCCCTGACAACCGCGAAGTCACCACCAATTTCCGCCAGACTGGTCCCGGCAAATACGAAGCTGAATTTGAAGTCGATCGCGCCGGTCAATACCTCGCTAATATTCAGGTCTTCGACGGAGCGAAATCACTTGGCGCCATTCGCACCGGCGTAACTGTTCCCTTTTCGCCCGAATACCGCGACCTCAAGCCATCTGAAGCCACCCTCCGCCAAATTGCGGAAATCACCGGCGGACGCTGGCTCGATGGCGGCACGAAAAACGCGGACGTCTTCAGTCATGACCTTCCGCCGAGCGAAGCCAAGCGTGCGGCGTGGGATTGGGTTCTCGCATGGCTAGTCCTGCCCGCATTTCTGCTTGATGTGGCCGTGCGTCGACTGGCCAGCACGCTGGCACTTTCCATCGCGCTCGAACTCGTCATATTGTTCGTCCTGCTTTTCGGACTGGACATCCGTCACGGAACATGGTGGGGTATAGTGGGCGCGGTGTTGTTTGCGGAGTTGGTCGGCTGGACCATCCGCCATGCGTACTTCTGGTCGATCTGGGAATATCTCTTCGGTGGAGCGACCGCACTCGCCACCAGCGGAGAACG
>CAZKIN010000074.1:13875-15718 GCA_964552515.1 uncultured Phycisphaeraceae bacterium | reverse complement strand
GAAGGCCACCTTTACACTTGCCACGCCCACTGGACTTGGGACTGGGATTCGGGCACGATCCGCAAGACCTGTGGCCACCCCGTCCGATTGGACGGCCGATGCCCGAGACTTATTAGACCAATGCGGAGATCAATATGTTCTCACGAACCTCTAAATTCATGGTCGTTTTCCTCGCGTTCTTCCTGGCCCCCGGCTGCTCCAGCCACCGCACGCGTATCGACTTCGCAGGAAAATCCGGTGCCCGCACCGCCTACGAAACCCACGGCCGCGGCAAGAAAGCCGTCGTCTTCATTCACGGCTGGACCTGTGACCGCTCATTCTGGAGCCGCCAGGTTCCCGCGCTGCAGGATGACTATCGCGTCATCCTCATCGACCTGCCCGGCCACGGTCAAAGCGACGCACCGCAGATCGACTATACTATTCCCTACTTCGCGGATTCCGTGAAAGCAGTCCTCGATGATGCGGGCGTCAAGCGCGCAGTTCTCGTGGGCCACAGCCTCGGTTTCTCGATCTCGCGTGAAGTCGCCCGCAAGTATCCCGATCGCGTGGTCGCACTGATCAGTTCCGACGGATCGCCGTTTCGCCCGCCCGTCTCCGATTCCCCTGCCGATGTCGAAGCGTGGCGGCAGCGCATCAATGGTTTCATTGACACGGTGACCAAGCCCGATCCCAAGACCGCTCGCGCCGCCTTTGTCGAGTCAATGTTCCGCGATGACACCTCGGCGGAACTCCGCATGGAAATCATTACCAAAACCGTTCGAACACCAGACTTCGTCGCTGTCAGTGCCATTAACGCCCTGGCCGATCCAAATCTCTGGCGCGCCGAGCCCATGCCTTTGCCCGTACTGGCCATTCTCGCCAGGAACGACGCCACCCCGGCCGATCGCGCGGCGCAGTGGCACCACTGGTTCCCCAGCGTTGAGCTGCACGAATGGTCCGATTGCGGTCACTTTCCCATGATGGAAAAGCCCGATGAATTCAACGCGCTGACCCGTGCCTTCCTCTCGAAGCAGTCATGGTAGCACCGCCCGCGATTTCCCAGCGGCGCGGCCACAGATTACAATGACGCATCGGGGCTGAAATCCCCATGTTTTAAGGCAATTGGTGGAAGAAGTTGTGGCCGAAACGTATCCGTCCAAACTGCGCATCGTCCAGTTCCCAGAGCCCGTGCTGCGCAGGCCCGCACGCCCGGTCGAGATGTTTGACGACGCGCTCGCCGATCTTGCCCGGCGGATGCTCGCTCTCATGCACGAAGCTAAGGGGGTCGGACTAGCCGCTCCGCAGGTAGGGTTGAGCATTCGCCTGTTCGTCTGCAATCCGACCGGCGAAACGCAGGACAATTTCGTCATGGTCAACCCGGTGCTTTCGGAATGGAGCGGAGTCGAGGAAAAGCCGGAAGGGTGCCTCTCCATCCCCGGCGTGACCGTGAACATGCGCCGTCCCATGCGCGTCCATTTGAAAGCGTTTAGCGCACGCGGCGAAATGTTTGAAATGAACGGTGATGATCTGCCGGCGCGCATCTGGCAGCACGAGACTGATCACCTCGACGGCAAGCTGATCATCGACAACATGTCGGAGGCCGACGAAATTGCCAACCGCCGCGCCCTCCGGCAGCTTCGCGGAGAAAAGTAACTCATGAAAAAGCATTCGCTTCACTTCGCGTCCGTTCGTGGTTGATTTTTATGCGAATTGTATTTTTCGGTTCCGGCGCCTTTGCCCGTCCTACCCTGCAGTGGTTGGGACAAAGCGAACACACCGCTGCCGCCGTGGTGACGCAGCCCGCCAAGGGCAGCGGTCGCGGGCGGCACGTGGTACGCACGCCGGTCGGCGCGCTGGCGGATGA
>CAZKIN010000074.1:0-13775 GCA_964552515.1 uncultured Phycisphaeraceae bacterium | reverse complement strand
GCAGCGGTCGCGGGCGGCACGTGGTACGCACGCCGGTCGGCGCGCTGGCGGATGAGCTGGGCATTCCCCTGCTGGAAGCGGAGGATGTAAACGCACCGGAATTCCTGCAGAAACTTCGCGCGCTGGATGCCCGGTTGGGATTGGTGATTGCCTTCGGCCAGAAGCTGGGCCCGGCCCTTCTCGACACATTCCCGTTCGGCTGCATCAACCTGCACGCGTCCCTGCTGCCGAAGTATCGCGGGGCCGCACCGATTAACTGGGCGCTGGTCCGCGGCGAAACGGAAACCGGCTGCACGGTTTTCAAGATTGTGCAGCATATGGACGCCGGCCCGGTCATTGTCATGCGTCAGACACTCATCAAGCCGCAGGAGTCCGCCGGTGAATTGCACGATCGACTGGCCGCCGTTGGCGTCGATGCCGTGCGTGCGGCACTCGAAAAATACGCCGGCGACGTCGAACCCGCGATGATTCCCCAGGACGAAACTCTCGCCACCAAAGCGCCGAAACTCAAGAAAGAAATGGGGCTTATCGATTTTGACCAGTCCGCGCCCGCCGTTGCGCACCACATCAGCGGCATGACTCCGTGGCCCGGCGCGCAAACGCGCTTTGAATCGCGCGAAGGCCGTTGGGAAAACGTATTGATCACCCGCGCCCGTCCGGCGGAAGTGGCGGACCTGGCGCTCGACGCACCCGGCACCATCGATGCGCGGCTGCACGTTGCCTGCTCCGGAGGCTTTCTGGAGATCTTGGAGATTCAACCGTCATCCGGCCGCGTCATGCCGTGGCGGGACTATGTCAACGGGCGGCATGTGCGCGCGGGCGACCAGTTCGTGAATGTTTCGCGGGAGGAAGATGAAGGGAAGTAGTGACAAATAAGTGTCATTACCGGTGTTGGGATTCGAACCCAAGACCTCCTGATCCACAGTCAGGCGCTCTAACCAACTGAGCTACACCGGCATCAGGCTTGTCGCCAACCAAGGCTGACGCCAAGCCGGATGCATGGTAACTGCTTCACGAAAAAGTGGTAGAGGCTTGGCCCAGGCCGTCAGGTGCCCACCAGTCGGCCCACCATCGTCGTCACTGTGCGACCGCCGATGCGCACGCCATATCCGCCGGCTTTTTGCGGCTGAACCAGTGCCCAGACCAGCCCCGTGCGGCCGCCCGGTATACCCTGCACGCACTGCAGTGCCGCCACCCCGGTGGTGGCATCGACCGCCACCCGCCCGTGTGACACCAGGTACGCCGCGAGCGGACCGTGCATACTGCCGGTCACCGGGTCTTCGTCGACGCCTGCGGCCGGTGCGAAGAAACGTGATTGCGCATGAATGGTCGGCGTCAGCGTATTCACCGACGCGACCGTAAGACCGCGGAGTGACAACGGTTTCGAGTACGCAACCAGTCGAGCGCGATCGAGCCGCGCCGCGTTCACTGTCGCTGCGTCACGTACGAAACAGAAAATGTCGCGGTCCATGGTGAATATCGGCGGCAAGTCGGGATCAAAATCGTCCGACGTCAACCCGACCAGCTGCGCCAGTACGCCGGGATCCGCGGGACATGCTGACCAGGTCGGGTCAATAAGATCCAGCCACACGACGGCCTCGTTGGGCTGACCGGGCATCGATTCAAGGTGCGCCGTCAGCAAGCCGGAACGCGTTTCAATCTGCACCGTCTGCGGGCCCGATCCCTCGCGCGGGCGCAGTTTTCCGGATTCACAGAGCGCGTGGATACCGGCGATCGTTGCGTGGCCGCAGATGTCAACTTCGGCGCTGGGCGTGAACCAGCGGATGCGGATTCGTGCCAGGGGCGCGACACCGTTACCCTGATTATGAGTACTCGTTTCGCGCGCGGGCAGGACGAACGTGGTTTCGCTGAGGTTGAACTCGGAGGCAATGCCGCCCATCTGTTCGTCGGTGAGACCCTGGGCATCAAGCACCACGGCAGCCGCGTTGCCGCTGTAGCGATTGGAAGTGAAAGCGTCGACGACATAATAATCGCGGTCCATGATGATTTCCCCGGGCAAACCCGTAATCGCTAATGAATTCTCATGCGCATGGCGCGCAACGTCAATTGACGATCCACGGGGCGCTGCTTACGATCCGAGGGCAGTTCGCCGATAAACACGGGAGCCGGTAAATCCTTCAAAAAGAGGTAACGATGATGATGATTTCAACCGCGATGGCCGCGAAGCTGAACGATCAGGTGACGATGGAGTTCGGGGCGTCGCACAAGTATCTGGCCATGGCCAGCGTGTTCGACCAGATGGGGCTCAAGGTCCTGTGCAAGCGCTTTCTGCAGCAGACGGACGAGGAGCGCGGGCATGCGATGAAGATTGTGAATTACCTGCGGGAAGTAGGCGCTCCCGTGCAGCTCGCGGCCGTTCCGCAACCGAAAGCGGATTACAAAACTGTGGCGGAGATCGTGCAGGCGGCGCTGGACAGCGAGTGGGCAGTCACGCGGAGTATCAACGACATCGTGACACTGGCCGAACAGGAAAAAGATTATGCAACGCGCAGCTTCCTGGAATGGTTCGTGGATGAGCAGGTGGAGGAAGTTTCCAGCATGTCCGATCTGCTCAACCTGGTGAAACTGGCCGGCCCGAACGTATTGCAGGTCGAGGCACGCGTGTTCCACGAGATGCAGAAAGATTGATCGGTCTTACGCGGTCGCACCTCGCGCGAACCGCGAACGCATAAGGATCGTCGCGGCCACGATTATGGTCAGTACCATCGCAAGGGCACCCCAAGCACTGACCGTCGGCACGCTGGTCAGCAGGCACTCGGCAAACGGCGGCGGTGCGCCCCCTTCGGTCCACGCCGCCTCAAACTCCGTCCAGTCGTCGCAATCGACGTCGCCATCGAGGTCAAAGTCGCCGCGCATGCAGACGCCGCTGACGTTTCCTCCGGGACCGCTGTAGCATCCGTCAAAGTCCATCGCATCGTCGGCCGCGACATCACCATCCACGTCAAAGTCGCCCATCAGCGCCGTTCCGCTGTTTTTCTGCAGAACCACGACGTCGGCAATTTCATCAGTCAGCGCCAGATCCAGATCACGATCATTGTCGATGTCCAGGATGATCGAACACGACGGATTGGATGGCGCGACAAATTCCTGGTTGAACGCAAATACGCCTGCGCCATTATTGGTGAAGAGACGCCAGCGACTGCCGCTGAAACTGGAGAGCATCCAATCGAGATCGCCGTCGCCATCCAGATCGCCAAGGTCGGAGCCGACCACATGCGCAACGGTGGCGACCGTGAACGGCGCCGTTAAGCTGAATGCACCGTTGCCGCGCAGGATCGAGCCGTTGTTACTGCCCGCATTGGCCGTTGCGATGTCCATGTGACCGTCACCGTTCACATCACCCGCCGCGATTTGCCAGACGGAGCCGCCACCGGGAAACACGCCCATGTTGGTGAAGGTGCCGTTGCCGTTGCCGCGATGCAGCCCGACCGTCAGATCCCAATACAATCCGACCGCAAGATCGAGAATTCCGTCGTTGTTATAGTCGCCGGCCACGAGCCCGTATTCGCCGCCTCCACCGCCATCAAAATTCGTTGGCGGCCCGAAAACTCCGCTGCCATTGTTAAGCAGCAACGAAAGGTTATCGCCGCCGGTATTGGCAGTGACGATGTCCACGTCTCCGTCACCATCGGCATCAAGCACCGCGATTCCGTGTGGTACCGCCGGCACGGAGATCTGCTGACCCGGTGACTGAAAGGTGCCGTCGCCATTGCCAAGCACGACCCACACATGGTTGGTGCTGCTCGCGGCCACGCAAATGTCCGGTTTGCCGTCGCGGTTGAAGTCGGCCGGTTCGTTCGGACTGGCTTCATGGCTGATCGGAAAAGGCGGCTGACTGAACGGATGATACAGCCCCGTCCCGTCGGCCTTGTTCATGAATACGCGAAGGTCGTCGCTGTCTTCGTTTACCGTGGTGAGATCGAGCCATCCGTCCGCGTCAAGGTCGGTCGCGGACGCGCCATATATGCGCGTGTTGCTGCCGGGCGTGGTGCGATTGGACATCGTGGCGATGTTGGTGAACGCCAAAGTGGTCGGCAGGGCGCGGGTGACAAATTGCCAGGAATAACCTTGTGGGCGCATGAGCGACCCATCCGCCGCGACAAAGTTCTTCGACAAAATGACCATCACCGACTCGCCGGCGCTGAACGGACGCGTCGGTGTAAGTGTGACGGTAGTGTTGCCGTTGGAGAAGGTGAACGCACCCGAAACGGGGCCGCTCCAGCGACCGAAAGCGTTGAAATTGTTATGCGTAACCGTGGCCGGATTAACGGCGCGGTCAAAGGTAACGCTGATGCTGGAGGCCAGAGGCGTCGCGAGCGCATGCCGTGCGGGCTGCGTGGAAACAACGGTCAAATCCGCCCCGGGCGCATAGGCAGGCAGAGCGAGTGCCAACATCATGGCGCATACAAACGAAAGCAAATTGCGATTCATCTTTCCCTTCCTCGTGGACGGCGGGGACAGCGATTCGGCTTCGCCGAACTGCGAACGATTCTAGCAAATCAATATGGAAATGCGAAATGAAATTGCGGAGAGTTACGGGGATACGGATTTACGCCGGACGTTGGCGTGATCGCCCTCAATATTTTGTATCACGCGGGCGGAACCACGAGGGCTTTGATGGTCCGCGCGGCCGCCACGGCATCGAGCGCGTCGTTGACCTTTTCCAGCGGGACGCGCTCCAGCGAGAGGCTTGACCAGAGGCTGGCCGCGCGCGGCTGGCGAAGCATGTCCACACCGCGATGGAAGTGCGAATAGTCCGAGCCCCAGCAGCCGCGCACGTCGAGATGCTTCTTGTTCAAATCGAGGTGCGGATTGAACCCGGTTTCGCCGTGATCGGTATACTGTCCGACGACGACCACGCGGCCGTTGTCGCGCGTCAGACGCATGGCATCGGTGACGGCCTGCGGCGCACCGGTGCACTCAATGGTGACATCGGCGAGTCGCGATCCGCATTGCGCACGCACCCAGTCCATGCGTTCCGGCAGTGCGTGTTTTTGAAAATTGAGCGTTGCGGTCGCACCCATGCGCTGGGCTTGTGCCAGGCGCAAGTCAGGCGCGCCGATGCAGAGAACTTTGCCCGCGCCGCGCAGGATGGAAAAAGCAATGGCCGAAAGTCCAACCGGGCCCGCACCGAGAACCAGCACGGTATCCGCAAACGCGATGTCCGCGCGCTCAACGGCGTGCAATGCCGTGGGCAGCGAACAGCCGCCCGCCATGTAGAGTTCGCTGGACACGCCGTCCATGCGGATGCAGTTCACGCCGGGCTTGAGATAAAGATATTGTGACCAGCCGCCGGTGAGGCCATCTTCCACGCCATAGGTAATGCCATAGACCTTGCGCTGCGGGCAGCGCGTGGAGGCCTTGGCGACCAGGCAGTAAAAACATTGGTGACAGGTGCGGTGCACATCGAGAAACGTAACGCGGTCGCCTTCCTTGAATGTCTTGCCGTCGATGTCCTTCTTGGTCCCGCGGATACGTTCCAGCGTACCGACGGTCACGTGGCCGGGGATGATGGGGTAAGGCACGCCGGCCAGTCGGCCGTCGCGCAGATGCACATCGGTCCCGCAGACTTCACTCAGCTCCACGCGCAGGAGCGCGGAATCCGCTTCCAATTCCGGCAGCGGGAGTTCACGCAATTCAGCGGCCCTTCCGCCGCCTGGAAGTATGGCACAGAGACTCTTACCTGGCATCGACTATTCCTGTTGATTGAAGCTTTTTACGGGTCAGCAACGGCCGTGTCCGCTATTACTCCCGTGCATCATCCCGCCCCGACGCACGCTTGGTAACCTCGCGTGTCACATTGGTGGCATAAGCACCGGCCGGCAGCATGAACTGCAGTTCGAGGTACAGGCCGCGCTCGTCCTTATCCGCATCCACCTGCGGATCTTCCAAAGGGACGCGCAGTGGACGACGTCCACCGTCAAACTGGTCGCTGCCGCGGCGTTCAAGTTCCTCGGCGGTCACGCCGGAACCTGCGAGGATTTCCGCCTCGATTTGACCCGGTTCACCGAGTGCTTCGGTCATGCGCCGACCGAACAGCGGACCGGTCGGCGAAATCTCGAACACGTCGCACCGCGGCTGTTCGGCAGCGGCATCCTCGACACGAAAGCACGCGCCATTGCGATGCTTCCACGCCAGATCGCCCACCAGCATGCGGTCCAGATTCTCTAAACGACGGGCGAGGACCTGATTGAACAGGTCGCTTTGAAAGGCGGAGAAGTATAGTTTGCGCAGCGTTTGATTTACCGCGCGCCAGGCCTTCTCGAAATCCCGGTCGCGTGCCAGCACGCGGCACAGCTTGGTTTGTTCGCCGAAGGCGCGCGGCCAGGTGCCGGCCGCCGCTTCATATTCGCCCGCGTCAAAGAGTTCTCGCGCCTTGTGCACTTCCCCATGATCGACCGGACCGGGTTTGCCCAGGATGTAGGCCATGGCCTCAGCCAGGTCATTCCGTACGATGGCCCGCCCGATGAGCGCATTGTCGCCGCGCGCGCCGAACCGCTGCGGTCCGAAATAGTTGGGCACGCCGCGCTTGGCAAGAAGGTCGAGGATAGCACTGATTCGCGAAACGGCATCTTCGGCCCGAACTTCGGACTCACGAATCTTGAGGATGAATCGATTGCCCGCCAGATGGCCGAGTTTAAGTTTGTTGGAGTGTCGGGTTACGGTGAGCACCTTGATTCGTGAAAACTCCATTTCCGTCACGCGCTGCGGATCAATGTGTTCCACGCTGAGCATCTGCCGCGTCACGGCGTGCGCATCCTTCATGCCCGCGTAACCGATGTCATGCGGTCTGCGCCCCAGGCGGCGGGCGATCTGCTGCACGGCGGCCGGCGTGGTCATTCCCTGTTTTTCAATCGTGAAGTAAATATGCGTGCCCGATCCGCTGGCCGGATAGAGCGGCACTTCCTCGACCACAAAGTCTTCATTGTACCGTTTGATGATGCCGCCGATGCCCGGCAGGTCCGCCGTCAAGTAGGGGAGGTCATCGACACTTTGCCCGAAGGTGATATTCATCGCCCCAGTGTATCGCAGGAGCGTCGTCGCGTCACAAGCAGGGTGTGCATGCGGCAATTAAACCGAGGTTTGCGGCATTTCGACCCTTTTTCGCGTGGCAAGAGTAAGGTGTACCGATCTCCATCGACGCGGTAGTCAGGGCGTGCTGACCAGCCGCTCCCATTCGGCGAGGTCGCGAAGGTCCACGTCTCCGTCGTGGTCGAAGTCGGTGAGCGTGCAGCAGGGCACCCCCATGTCGGAAAGCATGCACGGCGGCTGGCCGCAGGGTGCGGTGACGCACGCGTTGACGAAGGGGTAATCAAACACGGTCGCCGACCCGTCACCATCCATGTCGCCCGTCTCACAGGTGTCGGGTTTTTGATTTCCGTTGCAGTCCAAAGCCGGGTCTGACGTCGAGTACTCGATGGTAACCTGGATGTGTCCTGTGCCGCATATCGGTTGCGTGGATACAAATTCGGTGGCGTTCATGCCGATGACCACGTCGCCGCCCAGCACGGAATTGAACGTGTCGCGCGGAATGACCAGTGTGTCATGCATGGGCGGCATCCCGCTGCAAGTCGGATATACGCCCTCAAAAATGTTGCCCACGACGATGCCGTTGAGATCGATGGTGGCATATTCCTGCACGAGATCGTAGTCGCCGAACGCCGTAAAAAAAAGCGTCACATCCCGTACCGCGGGAGTGGGTGCGATCAGGGTGAAACTCTGCGGTGCAACCGGCAGGGACCCGCCGAACGGCGCGAGCGTCGGGGACGCGATCATGATATCGGTGAGCACGTCGCACTCGTCCGGCTTGCTGTTGCCGTTGCAGTCTCCGCTGAAGAGTTGCGCCAGATCGCAGGAATCCGGAACATGATTGGCATTGCAGTCGAACTCGGTCCCCGATTGGATATCACAATCGTCCGGCGTGCCATTGATTTGACAGTCCGGTTCGCAGGCGTCGGTCAGGCCGTCGTTATCGCAGTCGGACTCGCACAAATCGCCGATTCCATTGTTGTCGCAGTCAACGTATCCGTCGCACTCATCGGGAATCTTGTTGTTATTCAGGTCCATGCTGAGCCCGGCGGTGATGTCGTCGTCGTCGTCAAAGCCATTTTCGTTGCAGTCCACGCGGGCAATGAACAGCCCGTAGTCGCGGTCGGAGACCAGAATGTTGCCGCTGGGCAGTGCGGAATAGACGCCCCAGGCGCCGTTAAAATTTTGCGCGTTATCCGGTGGAAACGTATCGAGCCAGGCGATTTCCCGTGCGCAATCGACGTCGGTGATGTCATACACGCGGAGTCCGCTGGTATAGTTCGCTTCATAGACCAGATTGTCGCGGATCATCAGGTTGTGGTCGATGGCCTTCGATCCGTTCGTGAATGACGTGACATAAAAAGGACTATCGAGATTCTCGACGTTGACCACGTAGGTGGTAGTAGGACGCGTCACTGATTCGTCCTGTTCGTCACCCATGATAATGTGCTTGCGATCCTTGGTCAGCCAGCCCTGATGACAATACTTTACTCCGGGATAAAGCACTGTGGCGCGCAGGAACATCTGTGCCTTGTTCGTGACATCAACAATCTTCAGCCCCTGACCTTCGCTGAAGCAAAATGCTATTTCCTTGCCTGCATAAGGACCGGAAGTATAAGTAACGACTTGGGCATCGTGCACACGCGTCGAAATCCCGGAGGGCGGCCAGGTCCCCGCAATGACGGGATTGGTTGGACTGTTGACGTTTACTGCGGTGATTCCCCCGCTGATGCTGGACAGGCACAGGTAAAGGTATTTACTTGTCGAATTGGCGGCAACGTTATGTGCGATCGCGAATCCGCCGCCCAGTAGATGGGTTGACGTCAGTGTGACTGTGCCTTGGTCAATATTGGTCAGATTGATGATCTGCAGACCAAAACCAGATTGGTCGCTGACCACGTAGGCATAGTTGCCGATGGTCTTCATGTCGCGCCACGGTACATTGACTCCCGGCGCGGCGATGTACTGCAGGAACAACGGGTTGGTCGGATTGGTAACCTCAACAAACGCAGTACCGGTTTGCAGGCCGATGATTCCGTATTCCCGGCCAGTCTGGGACACGTAGCCCCAGCAGTCATTCGCGCGCACGCTCGCACCGGGTGGAAACGCGCTCAGCGGAACACGGCCCAGCAGGTTCACTCCCTGGCTTTGAAACGTCTGGGCGTACAGCTCGGCGGCGAATATGAAAAACAGGACCAGACAATTGCGCGAAAGTGACTTGAAACCCGGCCGAATTCGATCCAACGCCATTTTGCACCCCCGGATCGCCCCCAGAAATCATATGTGCCCGACCATTTCGGCCGGCAACAGTGCAACGCGCAGCTTACTCGGTCTATTCCCGGAAAAAAAAGGCCTAGACCCCATAAAAAAAGTGTGCAATAAGTTGTCGGATTTGTTAGAATGAGGCCAGCAGTAGGGGGGTGATGCAGGTCGGGCGGGATCGCCCGACCTGCATCGGTCGTGCCGGCGCGTCAAACCGGCATGAAGTCCTACTCTGCCCCGGCGGTAGCGTCATACCGCAGGGGCATTTTTATTTGAGCATTCGCCATCGGGCGACAGCGATGTCCCGCCGATCATTTTGACCGTTTCACCGGAACCGCTGACCGCTCGCCAACGATTGCTCGCTCAAGTCGTTTTCGTTTTACTTTCCCCGGCTCGCCCCAACCGAACCTACTTTTTGTGTGCTTTCCCCGTCCTGCAACCTTATAACGATCAGCGTACCAGATTGATTCCCAAATTCATCGCGAAAAACTGTAATCAGTTGTCACATTCGAACGGGCGGCTTTTTTATTCCAAACACAGGAAAAGCCTCCATAAGGATAAGACGAAAACCGCGAACGAATCCTGCCAAGATCGTCGCATCAGGGAACAAATTTGTATCCAATGCTGTGTACCGTGACCAGGTGCCGTGGATGCTTCGCGTCCGGTTCGATTTTTCGGCGCAGGCTGACGATGTGGTTGTCCACGGTGCGGGTGGCCGGAAAGCCTTCCAGCCCCCAGATGACATCAAGCAACTGGTTGCGATTGACCGGTTTTTCCGCGTTTTCCACGAGCATTTTAAGGATTTCCAATTCGAAATGCCCGAGCACGTGGACTTCCTTGCCGCGCTCCACGCGACCTTTGACCATGTCCACCACCGCATCGCCGATCTGCATGGTGCGCGACACACCCTTGCCCGCGCCGGTGCGGCGCAGCGCCGCCTTTACACGGGCCAATAACTCGCGAATGCTGAAAGGCTTGGTCACATAATCATCGGCGCCGGCCTCCAATCCCCGGACCACATCCACTTCCTGACTCTTGGCTGTCAGCATTAATATGGGGATCATGTAGCCCGCTTCACGCACTTTTCGACAGACCTCCAAACCGTCGATCTTGGGCATCATGATATCGAGCAGCAGCAGATCGGGATTCTCCGCCAGCGCCGCCTTCAGTGCCGCTTCGCCGTCGCTGGCGGCAATGACCTGATACCCTTCGAATTCCAGGTTATCGCGCAACGCCTTCATCAGATCCGGTTCGTCTTCTGCAATCAAAACTCGGGCCATGATTCGCTCGCTCCACAAATTCTTGTTTCCGGCCGATCGACGCCGCCGTCCGGATCGCCGCCTATTCTACCTGCACGGAATCATCCAGTCCTGTCGATTCGTGTCATTCGTCCTTTACCTTCGTAGACGAAGGGGGTGCTCCGGGAAGGGGAGCGACCATGGCCGGCAGGAAAACCTGGATGGTTGTGCCCTTTACCAGCCTTGATTCTATATGAATCGAACCGCCATGCGCCTCGACGATTTGCTTGACCAGCGAGAGTCCCAGCCCGGTCCCGGCTTTCTCGCGCACCCGCCGGTCGGTGGCCCGGAAGAACCCGTCAAAAACATGTGCCCGATCCTCGGCACTGATGCCGATGCCCCGGTCATGCACGCTCATCAGCACACCGCGTTTGCCGCGCCGCGTGTCCCGGGACAGTTCGATGTCCAGCCGTTTTTCGACGTCGGAATATTTCACCGCGTTACTCATCAGGTTAAACAGCACGCGACGGATGGCGTCCGGGTCGGCCTCCACGGGCGGCAGGTCCGCTTCATACCTTAACTCGTGCAGGAAGCCGTGGCGATCCAGTTCCGGTAGGTAGGCATCGTAAGCTTCGCGGACGACTGCAATGACATCGGTCGGTCGCATGGTAAATTCCTTGCGACCGGATTCGATCCGCGCGAAATCAAGAATCGTGTTGATCAGATTGGTCAGGCGCTCCGCTTCGCGCGTGATGGTGGTGTAATACTCCTGTCGCTTTTCTTCCGACGCGATGCGCCCGGATTGCAGCGTCTCGCCGTAAAGGCGAATGACCGCCAACGGGGTTTTCAATTCGTGGGACACATCGGCGACAAAGTTGGCTTTCAGTTCCGCCAGCGCCATTTCGCGCCGCGTGACCCGACTGAGAAACCATACCGAACCGAGCATGGCCACCAGCGCGAAAAAAGTGAGAATCAGGTAAGTGAGCGTCTGCACGACGACTGTCCGACGCAAGTCACCGAGCAGCCCGCGCGAAGGAATCAGCACCCAGAAGCGCGTGGCGCTATAGAGCGATTGCGACCAGGGCTTGTACACCGGGCCCGCTTCGGCAACTTCGAGGCCGTCCAGTGGCGCGATGGTCGCCTCCACCAGATCGTGCTTCAGGCGCACCGGGTCGATGTAGCCTACCAGCGCACGGGCCATGTGGCTGGAGTTCTCCCTGCGATAGACGAGAACCACCGGCTCATTATCGAGCACATCATAAAGCAACTCCGAGCGTGGTGACTCTGCATCGGCATCGGTCGTCGCCGCCCGCGCGGCCGCGCGCGCGGCGATGAGTTTCTCCAGTTTGGGCGAAGCATTCCGTGGCGTGACCACCGGGCGTAGTCCCGATGCGTCGACCACATACAGTCCGGTGACCCAGGTCGGCCAATCGTCGGGCAGGGATTGTCCGGTGGCGATGAGTGCCAGGTCGATGGAAATGTTGCCAAAGGATTGTTCGAGCGAGCGGTTGAATTCCCTTTTGATGACATTGGCCAGATCGGCCGCGCGACCCTGCGCCTGCATGAGCAGCAGGCTGGTGAGCGATTCCATCTGCTGAAACGCAACGACCGTTCCGAGGATGGCCAGAAAGATCGCGAGGACGACCATCCACCCGGCCGCCATCTGCCAACGGGGTTTTCCTTGACGTCTGTCCGTCATGCCGGCCGCCATGCGGGAAATTGTAACCTCATCATGCGCCGCACGTCATGGGTCATCAGATTGGGCCGGGAATCGGCCGGGAAAGCGCCAAGCTGACAGCAGAAAGGCAGTACCGCGACAGTTTGTCGCCTGGATAACGAGTGAATCATCCATTGCCCCCCTTCCGGCGCGATTGGGAAGGCCGCATTTGCTGGCACGCGTCGTGCATACCTTCTTTCATGAGTCGGCGGGCGACGCGAGATCGTGCCGCGAATTGTTTTGGAAAGGACACGAGTCATGGAACCTGTGGCGACCAATCAGACATTGATTTTCGTGATCATCGGAATCCTGCTGTTTTTCGGTTCCCTGTTTTCCGGCGCGGACATTATTTCGTTCTGAAGCTGGCGCACTTTTCGCACGCATGTAGCGAGCGGCGGGCTTTAACCCGCGCGGCGCAGCGGCCGAAAACGCCGCATGAGCCGCATTATCCGAACCGCTACAGGCCATGGCGACACTGCGACCAGTGGGTGGGTCCATTGAGTGACCGCACGCGCATCCAGGCGGCGAAGTGCGATCTCGATGCACCCACCTTTCTTTTTTTACAGGCGGCTGAGCGGACCGGAGACATCGAGAAAGCGCGCGTGGCATGCGCGACAAGTTGCGTCGATGTTCTGCAGGACGCCGCGCATGTCGGCGGAATCACGCTTTTTTGCGGCGGCCGAAAGCAGAAGGGCCTGGTCGCGCAGGGTCTCCGCCTGCGCGCGGAACGCGCGGCGGTCCGCTTCCACCATCACGAGATGCGCGACGGTTTCGGGAATGCGCTCGGCGGATCTGGCCAGCGCGTCGGCAAGCGGTTTGGCTTTCTCGAAAGCGAGTGACGAATCTTTGGCACTGGGCGGAGTGTGCTCTTCGTCCACTTTCTCCGGCCAGTTTTCATTGGTGGCGGCCTGCATGCCGGCCATGAGATCGCGCAGGCGATCATCGTACACCGCGTGGCTTTCGACGGCGGGTGCGAACTGTTCCTTCGGCGCGGCGCCGTCGCTTTGGGATGTCCGGTCATTCGTGCATCCGGCGAACGTGCAGCAACCGGTCAGGGCCGCAGTGATGAGGCGAGTGGATTTCATGTGGGTCCTCCTTGAGTCCTTCTTCACCCAGCGCGGCGGGAGAAATTTTCCGGCCAGCGCAGGGTCGCGCGGGGTTTTCCGTTTCCCGTTCCGCGCAGCATAACGCGTGGATCGGCACGGCAACAGCCCCTGCCATCCCTTATACACCGGGGGTGATTCACGTGGCGCGCCTCGCGCCGTAAGCCCTTACCAGGAAGCAGTTTAGGTGAATTTCCGTCATCACGATGGCGACACCGGTCATGGGAAAACCATGTGTCGGCGGGGTTGGCGGAGCATTAGAAACCGCGACCGGTCGCCGCTGAATGGCGCGGTCGTTTCAACAGCTCGGGCGCAGCTGAGCGCCAGCCAGACGCCGCCCCGGCGCAGCCGCGGCGCGGGCGGCGACTTGGTGCCAAATGGGTGGCACTCGAAGGCGATTGTGAA
>CAZKIN010000073.1:2966-15945 GCA_964552515.1 uncultured Phycisphaeraceae bacterium | reverse complement strand
ACGGACCGGCGAACCAGTGACTTACTTGGGACACTTTGGAAGGCCGTGAGCGCTCAAACATCGCCTGCGCCTCATCCTGCCAAGAACCAATCGACGGTTCCCTGTCCGAAGTCCGGATGACTTTCAATGGAATGCCGTCTTTCGCCGCGAGGAATTCGAGCGCACGGAGTTGCGGGCTGCCGAGCGGTCTTAATTCCGTTGTATCGGAGGGCGGTGGACTCTCCGGCAAGTTCTCTTTCACCAACACCGGCGTGTGCCGCAGATTCTGAATGAACAGCGCATAGGACTGCGCGGGATAAGGCAGGTCGGGGAAGCCTTCGTGGATTATCGCGCCAGCGAAGCGGTCGGCACCAGAAAACAGAATGCTCCAACCGGCGGCCGCATGAGTTTCGTCGGCGACGAGAAACACGCGATCCTGGTCGATCGGAAACATGACGCCGGACGCGCGTAGCACGGCCTGCTGAAGTTCGGCCAACGCCTCGCCGTGTGCGATGTCCGAACCGAGGTCCGGATTTACCACGATGACGATGGATGGGGTAAGCTCAAAATCAGCCTTGGTTGCTTCCAACCATTTTGCATAGGGCATGGCGGTCAGGGCCAAGGTGAGCGGATACTTCCGGTCAATGGAGTAATCGTCGGGCAGGGCGTACCTGGCTTTCGGTTGTCCATCCGCGGGCCAAGTGTTTAGATGGGAAAGGGTGACGGTTCCCTCTGGGGCCACGTCAGCCTTCCGAGGTCGTGCATTCTTGATGGCCGACTCGAGCAAAGCGATGTCGCCCTTGGCCAATGCCTCTATTTCTTTGATCAGGTTGGCCTGCTCCTTGGCGTCGTCAGTGGTTAGAAACGACTCGACTTTGGTGCGCAATTCGGTGGCCGGGTCGGGTTTGGAGGGTACCGTTTGTGCATCGAGCGTGCTTGCCAAAAGTACGACGGCGATGAGACAAGACGCAGCGGCGATCCTGTTGGTGCGATTGGGTTGGATTCGCAGCGGAGCCAAACATCCCTGTGATTTCATATCCATGGTGTGGTACCTGAGCGGTCATACGGACAAGTCGAGTTCGGCGACAATCGAAAACTTATAACCCAAAGCGCGGAAAGAGGTTACGACGATGTTGGGCACGCCACGGAAATCGCACCATGGGCAGATTTCGCATGGTTTGACACCCGGACGGTCTTACTTATAATCTAGCTCGATTCCCGCGAGAAGGCTGCGTATGTTGGCGTGCCTTGCTCGGGGCGGGTGTCCATTGGCATGTTCTCGCCGGCCGGTTTGGATCGGCGTCGGGAACTGCGGTTCGTTTGGTTTGGAATTCAGCCATGCGTCTTGCAGAACGAAAGTACGGAGCGGCTGCTCATGCCACATGAGCTGCAACATCCGTCGTTTTGCCGACCTGCGGGAGGTATTTCCCGCCGCAGCAGCAGGAGTGCCGCTGTGAACTAAGGCTGTGATTACATCATTCGGGCTTTCTGCCAGTGGGATGCCTGACCAAGCGCCCACTTTTTTTATGCCCACATCGGGCTAGTGTGGCGGGTTTCGGGGTGGCGCCCGGATAGTGAGTTTGGACGATATCCTAAGTCTGGATTCGACATGAACACCGACCTATTGAGATTTGTAGATTCGATCGCCCGAGACAAGAACATCGGGAAGGATAATGTCTTCGTCGATCTGGAGACGGCCATGGTGTCGGCCGCGCGCAAAGCGTTCGACATGGCGGAAGACGTTCAGGTGCAGATCGACCGCATAACGGGTGATATCACAGCGGTTGCGGATGGCCGACCGATCGACATGAAGACGCTGGGTCGCATCGCGGCGCAGACCGCCAAGCAGGTGATGATTCAGAAGATTCGCGAAGATGAACGCAGTTCGATCTTTGATGAGTATTCGCAGCGCGTCGGGCAGATCGTGACCGGTACGGTGACACGGTATGACGGCGGTGCGATCACGGTGAACCTGGGGCGCGCGGAAGGTTTTTTGCCACGCAGCGAACAGATTCCCGGCGATCAGCATCATCCCGGCGAGCGCGTGCGGGCGATGATCCTGAACGTGCGCGAAGAGCAGAACCAGGTGCGCATCGTCCTGACGCAAACCCACCCCGATTACATTCGCAAGCTTTTTGAAATGGAAGTTCCGGAAGTTTCGGAACGGATTATTGATATTCGCGCGCTGGCACGGGAAGCGGGCTATCGCACCAAGGTGGCGGTGTCGTCCATCGACAGCAAGGTGGATGCGGTTGGCGCTTGTGTCGGCGTGCGCGGCAGTCGCATTCGCAATATTGTGGATGAACTGGGCGGTGAGAAGATCGACATCGTGCGCTGGAATGAATCATCGCAGGTTCTGATCACCAATGCACTGAAACCGGCCGAAGTGAAGGAAGTCTTCCTCTGCTTTGAATTGGGTCGGGCGACGGTCATCGTCAACGAGGACCAGCTTTCGCTGGCCATCGGCAAGCGTGGACAAAACGTGCGGTTGGCCGCCCAGCTTACCGGCTGGGATATCGATATCCTCACTCCGGCCGAATACGACAAGAGCATCGATGACATGGAGAAGGCGCTCAAGGCCATTGAAGGCGTTGAGGACGTCCTGCTCGATAAACTGCTGGCCATGGGTGTGATTTCGCTGGGCGACCTGGCGGATGTGGGTACGGAGCCGCTTACCACGGACTTGGGCCTCGCGCCGCCACTGGCGGCAAAGATGATCGAAGTGGCCACCGAGGAGGCGAAGCGCCTCGCGGCGGAAGAGGAAATCACCAAGAAGGCAGCGAAGGAAGCGGCCATGGAAGCACGCCGGCTGGCAGCTGAACAGGCTGCGGCCGCCGCGGCGGAACCGCCGGTGACGGTTGATGGCGGAAGTGAGCCGCCCGCAGTTCCGGAGGTGCAGCCGGTGGTGACATCGACCGCGTCGGAAGGCGGCGAATAGTCCGGGAGTTGGCCGACATTCGGCGGCGGGTCGTCGGAGTCATTGAGAGTTGAAGGAAGACGAGCGCTGCTCGGTTTGACGTGTACGGAAACGGGAGATCGGTTTTGTCCGAGAAGATGCGCGTTCACATCCTGGCGAAGGAATTGAACGTCCCCAGCAAGACAATCATCGAGAAGTGCCAGGCTGAAGGCATTACCTCGGTCAAGAACCACATGTCCACGCTGAGCGCGGGGCTGCACGCCACCATTCTGGAATGGTTCAGCGAAGGCAAGCACGACGTGGCGGTCGAGACATCCAATCGAATTGACTTGGAAAAGGTGCGTTTGAAGGCGCCTCGAAAGTCGGACTCGGATATAGACGGCGAAATCGGCGGCAGCGATGTGGAATCGGAAGTCGCCACCGACGTAGTGCCGGTGGAAGTCGAGCCGCATGCTGCGAAGACAGCCCCGGTCACTGTGGAAACGACGCCCGCCCCCAAGGTGCAAGAGCGCGCTCCCGTCGCCAGCGAACCTCACGTGTCGCCGGTGGTGCATGCTGAAATGCCGCACGTGGTCGAGCCACCGGCGGCCGCACCAGTAAGCGCTCCAATGGAAGTTGAGCCCGAGCCGGTCCGAGTGGCCGCACAGGCTCCGGTCCTTGCTCCGGTGGCGGAAGCGCCGAAGACGACCGCGAAGGTGGTCATTCCCGCCGGCCCGCAGCACGTTCCCGCTCCAGCAAAATTGAGCGGACCGCGAGTGGTTCGTTATGAAGCCCCGGAGAGGGATCTCCCCCCGATTCGACGTGCCGTGCCGCGCGAGCGTGAAGCCACCTACGACAATGACCGTCCGCCGATTGGCGGCGCGAAGGCTGTCCCGGCGCGGCCGGGCGAGAAGGATGTTCGCAAGGGCGGCGTTCGCGTGAATCCGCGCAGAGCGGCCGGTCGTGTGGCGGAGGCGGGTGAAAGACTTTCAGAATGGCGCGACAAAGATCTTGCGGAACGGGCGGAGCGCCTGGAAGGCGCGACAGGTCGGCGCATGTTCCGTCGGCGTTCGCACACGGGCGGCGGGCAGTCGTCGTCACAGCCAAGCGGTCCCAAGACCCGCGCCGTGGTGCATGAACCGATCCGCATGAAGCAATTCTGCTCGGAAACCGGTCTGCCGTTCATGCAGTTATTCAAATACATGCGCGACGAACTCAAGCTGATCCCCAACATCAACATGGTGTTGCAGACTGAAACAGCGCAGCTGCTGGCGTTGCAGTTCGGAATCGAGCTTGAAGTCGTTCCCGCAAAGACCATGCTGGACGATCTGCAGGAGCAGTTCCTGGCTCGCGAGCGCAAACAACTGACGTCGCGTCCGCCGGTGGTGACCGTTCTCGGTCACGTCGATCATGGCAAGACCAGCCTTCTGGATGCCATTCGTAAATCGCGCGTGGCCGCCGGTGAAGATGGTGGCATTACACAGCATATCAGTTCGTACTACCTGGATACGTCGCGCGGCGCGGTCACGTTTCTGGATACGCCGGGTCACGAGGCGTTTGCGGCAATGCGGGCGCGCGGTGCGAAGATGACCGACGTGGTGGTGCTGGTGGTGGCCGCGAACGACGGAGTCATGCCGCAGACGGTGGAAGCCATCAAGCATGCCCAGGCGGCCAAGGTGCCCATCGTTATCGCGATGAACAAAATTGACCTCGGCGAACAGAACAAGCTGAAGATTTATGGCCAGTTGTCGGAACACCAGCTCGCTCCCAGCGAATGGGGCGGCGAGGTGGACGTCATTCCCACATCCGCGACCACGGGACAGGGTGTTGAGGAACTGGTACAGCATCTGGCGGATTTGAGCAGTGTGCTGGAGCTCAAGGCCGACCCGACGTTGCCGGCTATCGGCACCGTCATCGAAGCGGAAACCAAGGTGGGCGTCGGCTCGGTCATCCGCGTGCTGGTGCAGGAAGGCACGCTGCGGGTGGGCGATTTTGTGGTCTGCGGCAATGCGGCCGGCAAAATTCGCGCGCTGCTGAATGACCGCGGGGGTCGTATCAAAGAGGCGACACCATCCATGCCGGTGGAGCTCTGGGGACTGGATGATGTGCCCACGGCCGGTGACCGGCTCTATCAAGTGGATAGCCTGCAGCAGGCCAAGGAAATCGCCGCCGAAACGAAACAACTGCGTCTGGACAACAGCCGTATTCAAACGCGGCGCATGCGCTCGCTGGCTGAAATGTTGAAGCGGCGTGATCTGGATGTGGTTCCGGAACTGAACATCATCATCAAGGCCGACGTGGACGGCAGCATGGCCGCCTTGAAGCAGGCCCTGGGTGAGATCCCGTCGGACGAGGTCAAGCTCAGTATTCGCCACGCGGCCGTGGGACCGGTCAACGACAGCGATATTCTGCTTGCCGAGGCGTGTGATGGAATCGTGGTGTCGTTCCGCGTGGAACCGTCGGCCGGTGCCAAGCGCCTGGCGGATGAACACGGCGTGGACGTGCGTTCGTATCGCGTGATCTACGACGTTTGTGATGACATCAAGAAGGCGCTCGAAGGGTTGCTGGCGCCGGATGAACATATTGAAACGCGGGCGACGTTTGAGGTGCGCGAGGTGTTCCGCCTCAGCAAGCGGGCGGGCGTCGTGGCGGGCTGTTACGTCACCTCGGGCCTGGCCGATCGCAGTCATCTGCTGAAGTTGATTCGCGACGGCAAGGTGGTCCGCGAGGGCAGTCGGATCGCGTCCCTGCGCCGCTTCAAGGACGACGTAAAGGAAGTGCGTGCGGGCATGGAATGCGGATTGCGTATCGAAGGATTCGACGATGTGCATCCGGGTGACGTAGTCGAGGCGTACGAAGTCATTCAGACGGCGCGGACTCTGTAACCCGTGCCGCATGAGTTTGTGCGGCTGATCCGTTGCCGGCTGTGTACTATGGTTAACAGCGCGACGGCCTGTCCGTCTCAAGGTCGGTGGACAAAGATCGGCGCACGTTCTTTAAGCATGGGCAATCGCCGGAGGCGCGGATGGCGATGCCGCTGCGGTGGACCGAAACATGATTGAGTTCAAAGCGGACTGCGGTCATACGGTTCGCGCCAAGGACGAGGACGCGGGCCGCGTCGTGCGCTGTTCCTATTGCGGTCGCCCCGCCAATGTCCCCGACCAGAAATCGGGCGACGGACTGGATTTTCTCTTTACCGACCTGCAGGCGCAAAGTGCGCCGACGGCCGCCCAGCGCGTGCCCACCGCGCGCCGCAAGGGTCTCTTCTCCCGCCGGGCGCGAAGGCCCGGTGAGTTCAATCCCTTCGCCGTCGTCGTGAAGCTTTGTTACATCGCGGCCATTCTGATCGTGGTCATCATTGTCGGGCGCATGTGGGTCATGCCGCTGTTCAAACCGGATGGCCTGGCCCAGCGGCTGCTGCCCAACTCGACGGCGGACTCCACAACACCGAAACCGCAGCGCGGCGGCGGCGATGCGCCTGGCGACAAGTCGGCCGCGAAGCCGGGTTTGATCGGTCGCGAGGCGCTGGTGGGGTTGTTCGTCAATTCCACGCCGCACGGCGCTACAGTTTTCTGCCTCGAGGCTTCCCGGGCCCCGGCCAAGGGTCGGATCAATACGGTGGATGGCGTACAGCAGCTACAAATGCCGACGCCGGCGTCATTCACCGGTCTGCATGACGGTGAGTATGTCGTGGAGGTGGTTTTGCGCTGGAGCGACACCGCGCTCAACAAGTATGAAGGATTCATGGAGTTTCGCCGCTCGCTGCAGAACGTTTCGCCGGAGGAGCGTCGGCGGAAGATGCTGGAGTACTTCATCCCGGACGGTGCCAGCGACGTGTTCGTCGAGCAGAAGGATGACCTTTACCTGGTGCGGCAATACCGCGGTGTCATGTTGCGCCAGCAAACATCGGCGGGCGTGCGGGCACTCTTTCTGCCCCGTCTGCTGACGCCCGACAAGAAGGACCTGTCCATCGAGAGGCTGGTAAATGATTATCTGCCCAAGACCAGTGCATACATTCTGCACGAAGAACAAGTGCGCAACGAACTGGCATTTTATGGGGTGAAGGTCACGGACGAGGCCTTTGTCATGGAAGCGCTGCGCCGGGTCGGGCTGATTCCTTACATCACCGGCAACACCGCGCTGCTGCTGAAGATTCGATTGGAGGACGGGACACTGGCCGTGGAGACACTGTCCGATGTGCGGCCATGATAGTCGGCGTGCTTACGGTGGACTTGGCCATTTTCGAGGCTCAGACGCTCAAGGATAAGCGCCGCGTGGTGCAGAGTCTCAAGCAGCGCATTCAGAATGCGTTCAATGTGTCAGTGGCCGAAGTGGATCACGAGGACATGGTGCAACGATGTTTGCTGGGTATGGCCATGGTGTGCAATGAGTCCCGGCCGATTCACGCGCAGTTCGACAAGATTGTGGAATTGTGCCGCGGCGTGCACGGTGTGACGCTGTTGAAGTACGACCGGGAAATGCTCTAAGTCGCGGATGGGAAGGGTAAGCATGCGTGGTTTTCGTCCGGAAAGGGTGGGTAGTCTGCTCCGCGAAGTGCTGAGCGAGACCATCTGTTTCCGCCTTCAGGATCCACGCATTGAACCCCTCACTTCGATCACGCGGGTCGAGGTGACCAACGACTTGTCGGTCGCCCGGATCTTTATTTCCGTGCCGGGCGGCGATGTCGCGGAGCGGCGGACCATGGCGGCGATCGAACACGCAACCGGATATCTACAGCGTGTGGCCGCCAAGGAAGTGCAGTTGCGACATGCGCTGGAGCTGCGGTTCGAAGTCGATAAGTCGGCGAAGATCGCGCGGGAGACATTACAGCTTCTGCAGCAGAATCGCCTCGATCGCGGTGAACCGGTGGAAGGTGATATTCCGACTGACGCCGCGGAGGCGGCGGACGAAGACGACGAAAACGAAGTGGATGAGACCTAACGGACGCCGCGGAACGGACCGACTCTCAGTTTCGGTTCGCATTCGCGCACGAGACCACGGCCGATGAAGCAGGGATCGATATTCGCATCTCGGATCAAGAAGGCATTTGCCAAAGAGCGAGGCCGCGCGGTCGATGCTGAACCGCAGGAACCGGACGAACCGGTGCGCCGGTTGTGCATCGGCGTGCTGGGTGCGCGCATGGGCGAGGACGCGGCGCGAACCGCGGTCGATCGATTGCTCAAGAAGATGATCGATTGGAATGAAGTTCGCGTTTCGCATGCCATCGAAATACAAGAGGCCATGGGCGGCAGTGAGTCGTCAATGGGTGATGGATGCCAGCGGCTGCGGGAAGCGCTGCAGGATTTGTATCAACGCGAGAACCGCGTTTCACTGGATCGCTTAAGCAATCTCGGACGGCGTGAGGCGCGACAATACCTGGAAGGTTTGAAAGGGGTCGATGGTTATGCCGTTGCATCCGTCGTGCTCTGGAGCCTCGGCGGGCATGCTATTCCGGTGGATGATCGACTGCTCGCCACGTTGCGTTCGGCCAACCTGGTGCATCCGGAAGCCACGCGGGACGAGGTGCAGGCCTTCCTGGAACGAAACATCAGTGCGGCCGACGCCAAGGAATTCTGCCGGGTGATGCGTAAGTTCTCGCCGGCGAAGGCCGGAGTGGAAAAGAGCAAATCCGCCCGGTCGAGCAAGAGCGGGAAAAAATCGGCGAAGTAGACGTATAATTTCCGGGGGCGGATGGGAGTTCATGCCGCCTGTTTGCTCCCGTGCCAGGCGCCAACCGGGAGGGAGCCCACACCGTGTTAATACACCGGGTCCGATCTTCAGAACTGACAGTGCCGTGGCATTCCGCCGTGATTGCGCGGCTCTGCATACTGGCAGCACTCGCCGGCCCCTGGTCATGCTGCGGCTGCGCCTCGGGCGCCCGACGAATCGCGCCCGCCGAAGCGCCCGTTACCTCGCAGCAGGTTTCCGCCGATTCCGCGTCCGTCCAGACCCCCGCGCGTTCCCTGATGACCCTCGCGGACATCCAACCCGCCCCGACCGCCCCCGCGCCGGGAAACGAGATTCCTCCACTTTCGCAGCGCGGCGCGACCCCCGTCGCCGCGGCCAAAGCGCTCATTGCCGAACAGCGCTACACGGAGGCGTCTTTGGAACTGGAACGCGCGCTTCGCTACGACCCGCAACATCCTGAAGTACACCGTACTCTCGCCACACTGCATATCCAGGCCGGCAATCGGGAACGGGCCCGTTCGCATGTGGTCAAGGCACTCGAAATCAGCCCCGACGACGGGTCCGCCCATTACCTCCAAGGTCGACTGATGCAATTGGACGGGGACTACCCGGGCGCCATCTCGGCCTATCGCACTGCTTTGCTCTGCCCCGCCGCCCGACGCGACACGGAAACCACCCTGCTGGCGCATTACCACCTGGCCGAAGCGCTGCAGTCCGATGGGTACGAAACTGCCGCGCTGGAAGAATATGCGGCGTTCGAGCGTGAAGCCGCGACCGCCGTCGGTACCCAGCAGTCTCCGCAGCTGCTGGCCTTGATTCGCGGTGCACCGATCGCGGTTGGAAAGGCTCGTGCGGATATTCTGGAAAAGCTTGGTCGTCCCGCTGACGCGGCGGACGCGCTGCAGGCCGTGACGCAGGCAGCACCGCAGGACCTGGAAACGGCACTGCGGCGCTGCCGCTTACTGTTGCAGGCCGGAAAACTCGATGACGCGCTCGCGGCGATTCGTGCAGTTCCCGCCGATGCACCGGATGTTCTCAAGCTGCTCACTGACATACATATGGCACGTGGTACGACCGGAGAGTTGATCGCGGATCTGCGGGAGCGCCTCTCCCTGCGACCTGGTGACGGCCAGCTGGCCGCGACTCTGGCGGACCTGCTGACCCGGGACGGACGACCGGCGGAGGCGGTCGACCTGCTCCGCGCGCAACTGGAACGCAATCCTGAATCCGTGGAACTTCGCCTCCATCTCATGGAAGCGCTGCGGCAATCGAAGCAATGGGACGCGTTGCTGACGACTGCGGCCGAAGGTCTCGCAAAACATCCCGCGCGCTCGTCCGAATTTGAAAGTCGTGTTTCCGCATTGCGCGACGATCCGCTGGCGCTGGAAGCGATCCTGCGCGGCCCACCGGATGCAGGCGCGCCGCGCGTGCTTTTTCTGCGCGCGATCGTGGCGCGCGATACCGGCCGCTGGGAACTTGCCGCGACCATGCTGAATGCGTGCGTGACCGCGGAGCCGCGATTTGCGTCGGCGCGCGAGGCCCTGGCCCGCATGTACTTCGTGGCGCTGGATTACGAAAAAGCGCTCGCCGCGGCTTCACGCCAGGAGGCGGAGGTGGCGGAGGATCCCCGTCTGGAATTGACGCTCGGCGATATCTTTGAACGGCTGGACGATCTGGACATGGCCGAGTTTCATTACAATGCCGCGATACAACTCGATCGTGGCAGTACCGCTGCCATGATGCGCCTGGCGGAAATTCATGCGCGCACTGATCGGGTGCTGCAGGCCCAGCGACAGCTTCGCAGCCTGCTCGAGCTTGATCCGCAGCATGAATCGGCACGCGAAACGCTTGCATTTCTCTTACTTAAGCAGGGCAAAGTCGACGCCGCGCTGCAGCAGTTTCTTGAACTCAAGAAACGCGCCACCACGCCCGCTGTCCGCGCGCGGTCCGAAGTGCTTGCGGCGCAATATCCCCGCATCAATCCCGAGGACTATCGCAATGCGATGATCAAGGCCATGCAGGACAGCGCTCCGGATGCAGCATCCTGGGTCATCGTGGCGGAAAGCTACGACGAGAATTCTGAAACCGAAAAACGCTATGACGCCTTCATGGAAGCGCTGCGCGTCGATCCTGAACACGAGGAAGCAGTACTGGGATTGGTTTCTTCCGCGCGCAGGTTACTGCGCTTCGATGAAGCCGCGCGACGGCTGGCCGTGGTGCTCCCGCGCCGCCCCAATCGACATACCTGGCGCTTCATGCTGATCGAACTTCATTGGATCCTGCAGAATTACGACCGGGCGCTCGCCCTGGCCGAATCGGAAGCGCGGCGGCCCGATCTGGACGACGAGTCGCGCACCGGATATCGGTTGCGCGTCATCGATTCGCTCCGTTTCGCCGGGCGCAAAGAGGAAGCGCTGGGTCGCATGAAGGAATACGCCGAATCGACCGGTGAGCGGGAGTGGCGCGACCGGTTGGCCAATACCTACCTGCGCGATGACCGCGCCGCCGAGGCCGTTGCCATTTATGAGGAACTCTATCGAACCGACGGTGGATTGAAGAACGCGCTCAGCGATGTGGTTGAAGCGCTGGGCGCAGCGAAGCGTTACGATCGCGCCGCGCAATACGCGGTGGAGTGGCTGGCGGAAGATCCGGACAATGACCGCGCTGTCGCGCTGGTCGCGTTCGCGCTTTCCGCGGCGCAGCGTGCCGACGATACGCTGGAATTGGTTCGTGCTCACCTCGCTCGCACGCTGAATCGTGAGTTCTTCCAGGATTTGCTGATGCGCCAGCTGCGCATCGCCGATCGCCATCGCGAAGCAACCCAGTGGATCGAATCACTGCTCGATGCTGCCGCAGCCCAAATGCAGGTCCTAAACGGTGATCGTCCGCGCGATGCGAATGAAGCAGCGCCCACTGACGAACTCATCCGCCGACCGAATGAGCCGTACGGGCTGGAAAAACTTGCGGATCGCATCGTCGAGCTGCGCTTGGAACTGGGCCGCACGCGCATCGCCGCGCGCGATTTTTCCGAAGCGGAGCGGTTGTATACCGATTGGCTGCAGCATGCCCAGGATCCACGCCAGCGGGTGCTGTACTTGCGCGACCTTTCGGCTCTGTACCAGGCACAGGGATTCGATGTGAAGTCCACGGAAGTATTGGAAAAGGTACTCGCCCTGACGCCGAACAATGTGGGGATCAGCAACGACCTAGCCTACGGTTGGATCGATCAGGGCATCCGCATTCCGGAGGCGGAACGTCTGATTCGCTTCGCGCTGGCCAGTGCGCCGCGCGAAGGGGCCTATCTCGACACCTTCGGCTGGCTGCTATACAAGAAGGGCGAATTCGCCGAAGCCAAAAAATGGCTCGAAATGGCCCATCGCGACCGGGCGGAAGACGATCCCGTGGTGCTCGATCACTTGGGTGACGCCATGTGGCGGTTGGGTGAAAAGGAAGAAGCCATCGCCCGCTGGGACAAAGCGGCGGCCAAGGCGGCGGAAAAAAAGGAAGAAGAGGTTCTCGCTGCGGACCTGCGCCGCGTGCGCGCGGGAACCAGACAGAAAGCCGATGATGCGCGGGCGGGACGCGAGCCCAAAGCCGCGCCCCTGGCGGTGGATATACCGGTGCCGGCTGCCGCGCCGGACAGTCAATAACGGGAGTTGCATTCGTGTCGGGACACTCAAAATGGTCGACGATCAAGCATAAGAAGGCGGTAACGGACGCGCGGCGTGGCAAAGCGTGGAGCAAGCATGCCCGCGCCATCACCGTCGCGGCCAAGTCCGGGGGTAACCCCGCCGATAATCCGCGCCTGCGCCTCGCCATCGACAAGGCCAAGGGCGACAACATGCCCAAGGACACCATCGAGAAGGCCATCAAGAAGGGTACCGGTGAACTGGCGGGCGAGAATTACGAAGAGGTGGTCTATGAGGGCTACGGCGCCGGAGGCGTCGCGGTCATGTGCAAGGCCATGACGGACAATCGCGCGCGCACCGCCGGTGAAATTCGCAAAATATTCGAACGTGCCGGCGGCAGCCTTGGTCCGTCCAATTGCGTGGCATTTCAGTTTTCCCAGAAAGGCGTCATCGTCATTGGGGCCGAGGGTGTGACCGAAGATCGTCTCATGGAAATCGCGCTGGATGCTGGTGCCGAAGACGTGTCATCATCCGCCCATATCCACGAAGTGAACACCACACCGGACTGTTTTGAGAAAGTACGCGACGCCATCAAGGCGGCAGGCATCGAGATCCAATCCGCCGATATGTCCATGGTCGCGGCCAACCTGATCCGCCTGGAGGATGTGAACGCCGCGCGGAAGGTAATGAAACTCATTGATGCGCTGGACGAGCAGGACGATGTGGATTCCGTCTATACCAATTCCGACCTGCCCGATGACGTCGTGGCGGCACTGGAAAAGGAATA
>CAZKIN010000073.1:0-2866 GCA_964552515.1 uncultured Phycisphaeraceae bacterium | reverse complement strand
TCGGCCGCCGGCAGAATAAGACGCTGCGGAGTCCACCCGACGTCCATGACAATCAGGTCCACCTGGCGCGACAGTGTCACATGCATGGCGTTCGTGCGCTCGCGCACCGTGACCCTGGGATCGCGCCGCAGCTTCCACGCCAGCGTGCCGTAGCAGGTATCTACGGAAAAAACATGCGCCGCGCCGCGCTGCAGAAGACAGTCGGTGAAGCCCCCGGTGTGCGCGCCGAAGTCGGCGCAGGTCAGATCGGTTACGTCGAATGAAAAGGCAATCAGCGCGGCGGACAACTTGTCCCCGCCGCGCGAGACGTATTGGGATGGTTGAGGGTCGATCGTAAAACGCCGATGGCCATCGCGCGACGGTGCGACCGCCGTAGCCCCTGGCTCAACCGGAAAGCGGTTTAGCTTTTCTTGGCGGCCAACGCGTTGATCCGCTTGGCCAACCGCGACTTCCGCCGGGCGACGGTGTTCTTGTGCAGCGTGCCCTTCGCGGCGGACTGATCGAGAATCTTGGTGACGGTCTTGAACTGCTCGGTCGCCACGGTCGCGTCACCCTTGCCGATGACATCGGTCAGCTTGCGCGTGACGGATTTCACAACCGACTTGCGGGCGCGATTGCGCACGCGCCGCTTCTCATTTTGCTTGGTACGTTTCACTGCGGACGGAAGATTAGCCACTCGTCGACTCCCAGAATTTCACAATCCAACTTTTCCACTACTTCGATCACGGCGGGAGCTTGTCCAGCCGGGCGCGAACGTCCCGATAGTTATAATCCATCTGCAGGATTTTGCCATACCCCTCCCGGGCGGCCTGGGCGCTGCCCGCCGCTTCGTGGGACCGGGCCAGCCAGTACAGCAGCGCCTTTCCGGTTTCGTCGTCCGGGCTGTGATAAGTGGCCAGTTCTTCCTGCAGGATGGTGATCGCCTGCGAAGGATAACTTTTCTTATAGAAGCAACGACCCAGGAAAAGGGAGCAGTTGGTGCGATTCTTGGGATCATTTCGGGCGGACTGGAAGATAGGGATCGCTTCATCGAACTTTCCGGCATTGAACAGCCGGACGCCATATTCATATTTGAAGCGCAGTTCAGTGGGGAAGCGCTCGATCCGATCCTTGAAAACGGTCAAATCGAACCGCAAACTGGCGACACGGGCCTGCTTGAGCGCTTCTTCGTCACCCGCTTTTTCGGCCTTGCGGACCGCCCGACCGAGTTGTTTCATGCGGATGTCGTCGGCCATTTGCTTGTGCCGGTACTCGTTGGTCCGCTTGTATTCGCCGACCAGAATGCCGATGGCCTTGGTTTCGTATTCTTCGTTTTCAAGTCGAGTGAGCAGGTCCACCAGCTTGTTGAGGTTGCGCGGGTCGGCCGGGTCGCGATCAAATTCCGCCTGGGCCTGGCTGACCAGTTGGGCCATCCGATCTTCGGTTTGCACCGAGCGCTGCTCGTCGTGCAGATCTTTCTGGCCTTTTTGATCGGCAATGCTTTCCCGAAAGGAGTCGCCGTCTTTGTACTTGCCTTTGGTGATGGTGAGCTTGGTGGACATGTTCTTCAGGGCCGAATCGGCCGCCGCGTCACCGGGAGCGCGACGACGCCAGGCGTTGACCACTTCTACGCCCATCTGAAAGGTCTCGACGGTGAGCGCGTGTTCGCCGCGCGACGAGGCGCGCTCGCCCAATTCTTCCAGCGCCTGAACCAATGGTTGGTACTGTTTTCCCGCGGTTTTCGGGTTGGTTTCGAGGACGCGCAGGTAAATGCCGGCGGCCCACTTGGCGGCATCGTCCGCGCCAAGTTTGGCCGCGCTTTTCATGACGCCCTCAATGTACTGCGGGTTGTCGGGATCGTGGGCGAAAAGCCAGAGCGAATTCACGAAGGCCTGCTTGGGAACCTTGTCCGTCATGGACCGCTTGAGAGTATCGGTAAAACCCGGCTTTTTTCCGCCGGTCTGCTTTCGCGCGACCGCGCAGCCGTGCAGCGCTTTGCACGCTTCCTCGACGGCGTCGGGCCAGAATTCCAGCCCGCTGATGTAGTATTCCAGGGCGTGTTCGAAGTTTCTTTTTTCGCCGAGTTCGCGTGCGCGCTCGAACCACTTCTTGGCTTTCGCCTTGTCTTCGGGCGAAGTGACGTGTCGTGCAACGGTATTGCCCGATCCCGCCGGATCAGCGTCTTTGTTCTTGGCCATGTGGTTACAGGGGCGGCAGGGATGATCCGGGCGATCGGGACCGACAAGCGGAACAAATTCCCCCAGGCCGCGCTATAAATAAAGCAAAGAATCGGGTGGCGGGTCGAGCAACCCACAGCCCGGTTTTCCATTACGAAGCCCTTAACACAGGGGCAACCATGTGATGCTATCCGTCGATCGGGTGGTGTCAAGTTATGCAGACGTTGGGACGGCGCTTGGGATGGTGAAGCGGGAAATTGCCGCGCGATCGTGCGTCGGAGCTGGATTGTAAGTATTTGTGTTTTCAGGCTTAAGGGCGGTTGATCGGTTTCTGGTCGACGGAGAATGGCGCGGATGAAGCTCGGATCAAGACCGTGAATCAATGAAAAGTGCCAACCAGTGGCACGGCAGGTACTGTCAATTTCCACCAGCCCCGGCGCCGCCAAAACACACCCAAACGCAGGCTGTCCGCACCCACGCGCCGGGGTGTCATCATAATGACATCGTAGCGTCGGAAGACGGTCCTGAATTTTTGGACTTCACAGGGTCCGATAAATTTCTGACGGTGACAGATAACGCACACTCTCTGCGCGGCCGCCGAAAATGACAGAGGCGCGACAGCCAGAAACTGCTGGAAATGCAGGGGTTTTTGGAATGGCCATTCCGGCAGGATTTTTGCGTGCCGATGCGCGACGATTTTTGGGTTTTTT
>CAZKIN010000072.1:8221-15962 GCA_964552515.1 uncultured Phycisphaeraceae bacterium | reverse complement strand
TGCGGATAGTTGGCCGCGCGGATTGAATCCAGACAGCGGATCAGTCGATCGCCCTCATTGCGTCCGATGACGACGATACTGATTCCAGGTTGGTTATCGACGTTCATTGGCGAGATAAGGATTCACAAAGACGGGATAGGCGGCATCGCGCGCGCCGAGCAGGGCCCGTTTGAAGCCGCACCACAGGGCACGCGGCACCCGGCATAGCGTGCGCCAGTATAACACGAGCATCAACCGTTTTTCCATGACTACCACCGGCGGTTGCTTTGTGCCGATGATTTTCATTTTCAGCCACAAGGCGGCGCAGGCGACCAAGTGCAGCATTTCCACGAGTGCCGCATATATGACACCACGATGCTTCACAAAGTAGCGAACGCGGCTGTTGCGTTCGACAGTCATGTATTTCAGGCGACCTTCCGGGCTGGGATTGGACTGTGGTTCACTCTGCCGGTCGAGATGCAGGATGACGCCGTCCGGAGTGTACCATGTTTCCCAACCCGCCTTGAGGATGCGGTGGCACCAGTCCACTTCGTCGTAGGTTAAGAAGAAATACGGGTCAATCGGCCCGACACGATCGAGCACTTCGCGGCGAATCATCAGTGCCGCCCCGCAGACCCAATCCACGCGCCGCGCGGATTCGCCATCCCAGTCCCCGTATTCAAATTGCCCGCAGAAGCGACCTTGCGGATTGCGCCACGCAAGTCCGGAGTAGGAAAGAAATGTCGAGGTCAGGGATGGAAACGCCCGCGCCGAAACCTGCCGCGAGCGATCGCCATTGAGCAGCTTGCACCCGACTACGCCCGCGTGAGGGTAATTTTCCAGAAAGCGCATCATCGCGCCGATGGCGTCCTCCTGCGCGATCGTGTCGGGATTCAGCAGGAGAATGTACCTTCCGGTGCACAACGGAAAGGCGCGATTGTTCGCCTCCGCGAAACCCAGATTCGCATTGTTTTCCAGGATGCGAATTTCAGGGAAGTTCTGCCGCACCCAGTCCACGGAGCCGTCGCGGCTGCCGTTGTCGCTGAGGATGACTTCCGTATCCAGCGCAGCGATGGTCTGCCGCACAGCGGGGAGGCACGCCTCCAGCACGCGCTGGTTGTTGAAATTGACGATGATGATCGAGATGTCAGGCACGAAAAAACTGCGATTGACGAATTATCACCTATGAAGAACACGCTACTGACATAGTTATGTCAGGCGCAATAGACAGTCCACGCTTGCGTCGCTTGGCCGCGTCACTTGGCGATGATCTGCCACGGATCATGCCCGATGAGTCCGTCGAATGTGTTGGGGGTTACGCGAACCTCATCCGGTTGTTTGGCATTGTATTCGTGGCTGGCGGTGCTGCACATCAGCGTGTCGTTTTCCAGGCTCATCCAGCCGTGATAAACGCCCGGCGGCACGACGACGAGACTGGGTGTGCGTCCTGTGCCGACCAGAATGTCGAACTTGCGATAGCTCGGACTGTTCTCGCGATCGTCCACCAGCACAAACTTGGCCGCGCCATGTACGATGCAGAACCAATCGTGAAGTTCGCGGTGTTTGTGATAAGCGCGGGTCACCATCGGGATGCGATCACCGACCATGTAGACCTGGCCGAACTTGGTGACGAACTTGTCACTCGCATGTACGACTTCATAAAGATAGCCGCGATCATCCTCGTGAACCTTCAAGAAAATCTGCTGCACGTCGTGGATATTCATGGGTGGTTCCTATGTAAACTCTTACGTCTTCAATAGTACATCAACCGAAGCACTGACAACAACGTGGCAGGAACAAGGCGGCAAGCAACCGCACAGCGTCCCCGCCCCGCAACCCGGTTATTTGGCGGTCACGCCTTTCTCGATCAGGTACGCCTTGGTCGCATCTTGCCAGGGCCGCATTTCAGGTAATCCCAGCGCGCCCATCCGCGCGCTGCCCAGCCTTGAATACATCGGCCGCTTTGCCTTGGCGGGGAAGGCATCCGAACTGACCGGCTCGATGGGATGCTGCACGCCGGCCAGTTCCAGCGTCGTCTTCGCGAATTCGTACCACGTACACCCTCCCCCGTTGGCACAGTGAACGGTGCCGGCGGCATTTTTTTCCAGCAGGGCGAGCGTTGTCTTGACCAGGTCAAACGTGTAGGTTGGTGACATATATTGGTCATTGACGACACGCAAGGTCTCGCCGGACTTCGCACGCTTGAGAATCATCTCTGGAAACGTCCAGCCCTTCTTGCTGGTCACCACGCCAAACAGGCTGCTGGCGCGAATGACCAGATGGTTCGGCGTCGCCGCCCGGACCAGTTCCTCACCGGCGACCTTGCTGGCCCCGTAAATGCTCAGCGGTCCGACGGCATCGGTTTCTACATAGGGTGTCTTACGATTGGCATCCAGCCCGAACACATAGTCCGAACTAAAGAACACGACTTTGCGGTTCTTCCGCGCGGCCGCTTGTGCCAGATAATAGGCACCCAGCCCATTGACCCGGAAGGCCTTCTCGCCATCATCTTCGCAGCCGTTCACATCGTGAAACGCCGCCAGGTTGACGAGCACGTCGAAATTGAGCTCGTCGAAGCAGCGCCGCACGCTGTGCGGATCGGCAATGTCCACGCGGTCGCGCGTGAGCGGAATAAGCTGTGCCGCCGGCACGAGCTTGGCAAACTCCTGACCGACCTGACCCGCGGATCCAACAATGGCGAGCTTCAAGGCATGCTCCTTTGGTTAAAACACTCTTCCGCCCATGGCCTTCAGCCGCGCTTCCATGTCGCAAAGCAGCTCCAGCCAGCGGATGTTGTAGTAGATCGGGTTGTCGATATCGACGCCGCTTTCCAGCGAATCCCACATCTCATCCACGCTCTTGCCCATCTCATGCATGGGCTTGAAGCCGATGACTTCCTTGAACTTCGTGCCGTCCACGCGATAGCTGCGCGACACGCCCACCTGCTGCAGTTCAATGTCCAGCCGAATGCCCTTGTGACCTTCGAGCGTTCGGCGCACCTCGTGTGCCAGTTGCACCACGGTGTAATTGTCCGAAAGGACGTTGAACACCTGCCCGTGAACCTTTTCTTCCGGGGCGCGCAATGCGTTCAGATAACCCTGCACCGCATCATCAATATGCAGCATCGGTCGCCACATCCGTCCGCCCGCGTGCAGCGTCAGCCGGCGCTTGGCATAGGAATCCCGCGTAAACGTGTTGATGACCAGGTCGTAGCGCATGCGCGGTGACTGTCCATAGACCGTTCCCTTGCGCAGCGCGACCGGACAGAACTTCTTGTCCGCCATGGCCATCAGCCCGAGTTCCGCCTGGTGCTTGGACCATGAATAGGGTGCCTGCGGAGCGACCGGATAATTTTCGTTGCGCAGTTCATTGTCCGGCGACAGCGTGTAATAAATCGAACAGGACGACGCGAAGACGAATCGCCGTACACCCTGCTCCTTGGCCAGCTTGGCCAGTCGAATCGTTGCATCGGTGTTCATGGCTTTGTTGGCGGCCGGGTTGTATTCCGCCGTCGGGTCATTCGACAAACCAGACAGATGAACGATGGAGTCCATGCCGTTCAGTACACTGGCATCGACCGTGCACACATCGCCCGCGACGAGATCAATCTTGTCCTTGTAAGGGGACAGTCCTTCAGCGCCGAAGACCAGCTTGTCCACGACGCGCACTTTATGTCCCGCGTCCAGCAGGGCGGGAACCAATCGACAGCCAATGTATCCGGCGCCGCCGGTGACTAAGACATTCATGGGATACACTCTCCTCGACACGTCGCACGCGGCGACGGGCCATGTTCGGACAACCAAACCCCTTGTTTTCCGCAATTTCTCATCGAGTTTGACCCGCCGCCCGACCGATCACTCGTTGCACGCTGGTCGCCCAATCCGTTCCGCCTGCCTGCGCCGCCGTGAATTGATCAGCGATGATTTCGGCAATGGCCTGGTTCCCAGCTTCGGTGAAGTGGGAACGGTCAATATAAAAGTCCGCGAGTTTCTTCCCGATCCGCCGCGCATGGTCATCCATGTGCGGCCACAGATCAACCATGGCGATCTGTTGCCTGGCCGCAAAATCCTTCAGCCTGCGCTGTGGCGCATCGGCAGACCCTTCAGCATCGAGTTGTGTGGCGAAGGGCGCGACCGCGAGCAGGAATCCGAGATCGTTTTCCCGGCAATATGCGGCCAACTCCACTAGCTCCTTTTCCGCCTGTTCCCACGCATCGAGAATCTGCGGCGCTTCGGGCTCCTGCCATAGTTGCATCACGGCATAAGCCTGTCGCCGCTCCGCCTCGTCCTTTTTCGGTGTCAGAAACGTGGCAATGGAACTGTAGGGCCTGACTGCCACAAAGGCCTTGAAAAGCAGATTCGCCGCCCCGTCCGCGACCCCGTGATATCCCAACCCCGTTCCGCCGTACGCGCGAACGCGCACATATTTCTCCGTCACGTCATTCATGCAGAAAAGCACGACGACCAGATCCGGCTGGAACTTCATGCACCGCCGAAGTTGGGCGGTTTCCTGGAATGTGGAATAGCCCTCCACGCCCGTATTGACCACTTCCCAGGAGCGTTCGGGCATGCGCGCCGCCAGCAAACGCTGCAGGATCTGCGGGTAGGCGAATCTCTCCTCCACGCCATGCCCGAAGGTGAGCGAATCGCCCAGGCAGATCACCCGTACGGTATTCGCCGGCTTGGCAACGGCAATCTCCGGAGAGCGGAACCCCTCTGAGTTTGTGTTCAGCGCGACCGGACCATACTCGCCGACGTAGTTGGCTTTCATGCGCCATTCCGCTTCGACGTCGGATTCGTACGGCGTTTCCCGCACCGGTATTCGCGGCTTATAAAGCCCCAGGGCGAGTTCAACATAAAGGACCGGCGTGAGTACGAAGATTAGACCCACCATAAGTCCCGCGCCGCGCGGCAATCGTCCGTTTGGTTCGTCGGTACGCGACAGCAGGATACCGACTCCCGCCAGTGCCGCGTGACCCGCCGCATACAGCGCGGTGATTGCGCTGTTGTAACCCGGGCCGCCGGTCGCCAGCCGCCACGCCCACCAGCCGAGTGCGGCCACACAGACGAACAGAGAACAGCACGCCGCCAGAACGCAAACCGCCCGCGCGCCGCGCGCAGCGGTAATCGTGGGCGCGGGTTCACCGTCCCCCGCAAGTAGTGGCTTCACACTGGTCATGGAATCTGAAGTCATCATCCTCTGAAATTATCGGAGAAGAGCATGCCGGCACATTGCTGCCAATATTCGGTCAGTCATGCTCATAACGAAGTCCCGCCCGATAATCCGGGCTGCGCTGCTGGCGGGTAGACCGGTGGTGTCAATGCAAAAGCACCTTTCCTGGTTCTCGCCATTTCCAATTTTAGGACGGTGGCCCCCACCAGCATGGTGAGCACCGGATCCAGGAACGCATTGAATAGAAAATTTACCGCTTGTAGTCCTATGGCCACCAGAATAACCATCACCGCAGGGTCGCGTTCGAGCCAGGATCCAGCCCGTAAAGTCAAGAACAAGGGGAATGTCCACCAAGCATAAAATAACACGAGACCCAGGATGCCAAACGTAGACAGCATGATGAGCCAGAGTCCGTCCAAGGCTACCAAGTCTTTCCCTGATTCATCGCGAATTCGGTTTCGACCCCAGCCGCCCCAACCGAACCACTCGTGACCCGGTACTTTCGATTTTTCCACGAAGCGCGTTTCCGCGTCAATTCGATATTGCAGGGACGCCGCACGCTCAACTGAAACCTCCGAGGCGATATCCGTAAGCCATTTGCCGTCCGAGACTCCGGTGTACCGGGCGGACATCCAAACTGTTGCGAAGACCGGCGCGATCCATACCAGCGAGCGCAGGTTTTTATTCTGCCATCCGTACACCAGCGCAAAGCCAATGAGGAAAAGAACCCAGGGACCGAGCGACATGGAAGTGAACAGGCCGACCAGCGGGGCCGCCATCCAACACCGCGCCGGAATGCCCCACATGGCTCCCAATTGTCCACTGCGGTACATGTAGACCGCCAGTAATGATGTCCAGCAAAAGAAACCACCCAAACCCAGGTTAGACGGGAAGCATATGATGGGGCGATAGAATCCCCAACGCATGCCCAGGCGCCACGAATGTTGAAAGAACCCGTACAGTCGATTGTGGAACTGCGGGCTCATCTTCCATTCCCACAAGGCCATCAATCCATAAATTGCCGCCGCGCCGACTGCCAGATGGCACGCCTCGCGAAAGTCCTCGCGTGTTCGAATGTAGATTCGACCAAAGGCGTAGGGCACGCCGTACCATAAGAGTTTGTCGAGAAGTGACGAATATCCGTCACGCGCTCCCAGTCCGTTCTCCAGTGACGTAATGACCGTGACGGACGCGAAGAAGAAAACCAGTACCTCTCCCCACCCCAGCCGAAATCCCCGCAATTGATTCGTGCGAAATAACAGTGTGCCCAGCACAATCCCGAGACTGGTCGTCGTCACTTTGTCCAGGTCCGGAATGCCCGCGAGCGACACTTTCGCCATCGGCAGAGCAAGCCAGCCAATGATGATGGCCAGCGTGCATGCGCGCGCCGGCTTCAACACGGCAAAGAGCAGCGCGCAAGCTGGAATCCACGCAATGAGTACGAGATCAGGACGAAACATGAGTTATCAAAACAGGGTACGCTTCAGCGGACCCTTCCGCGGGCCGTATGTGTCGATGAAACTTTCTCGTGGGCCCGCAGCAGCTCCGCTTCAAACCGCTGCGCCGCATCATCCCAGGTGTACGACGTTGCCGTATGGTGTGCCGCGGCGGACATCTTCCGCCACTCGGCGTCATTCACGTCTGCGATGCGGACCATGGCTGCCACCAGCGCGGGTACGTCACCGGCCGGAACCAGAATTCCCCCGCCGGCTCCGACCAATTCCGGCGCCGCCCCTGCGGGTGTCGCAATCACCGGCGTCCGGCAGGCCATCGCTTCCAGGATCGGAAGACCGAATCCCTCGAGCTTACTCGTGAACAGCCAGGCATCGCACTGTGCATAAACTTCGCGCAGGCGCGATTCCGCAAGGTTTGGCAGATAAGTCACACCATCAATCAGCGGAAGTTCATCCGACGGCGCGCCATGCCCAAACGCGACGATCCGTAGATTCGGGACTCTTGTCCGCGCCATCTCCAGCGCCTGCATGGCGGCCGCGCAGCCTTTTTGTATGCGCGTCGAATACACGAACCCGATCGTCGTCGCCGGTTGCTTGCCGCGCAGTGGTGCGAAGAACTGTTCCGCATCGACACTGTTTGGCACGTAGGCGATCTCCTCTTCCGCGCCGATCTGTTCGCGCATCAATTTTTCGAGCCAGCGTGAAATGATGATCTTGTGCAGTGGAAGCCGCCAAGTCTCCGCCACTTTGTCCAGCGGCTGCCCGGCATGCGCGCCATAATCCTGCACGAAGTAGGCCTTCGAGCCCTTCGAAGCAGATAATTCCGCTACCGGCCGCGCCGTTTCCCACCATGTGGCTATCACCACATCCGCGTCTGGAACATCCTGGTCGGTTACCGCCCGCCAGCGGTCCAATATGCGATGGTCAATGGCCATTCCATCGAGGTATGACGGCTCGGGCGCCAACTCCGCGTTCCATCCTGCACCGGCAAGCAATCGCTTCACCTTCCCGCGCAATGCCAGCGGCCTCCGGGGCGTGGAGACCACGCAAACCTGATGCCCGCGCCGTTGCAGCCGATCCGCGTAGATTGCGATGACCCGCGTGCCGCCAAGCATGTTGGCGTTGGGTAGGACAAA
>CAZKIN010000072.1:5545-8121 GCA_964552515.1 uncultured Phycisphaeraceae bacterium | reverse complement strand
AGCGCGTCCGCCGCCACCAACCCGCCAATCGCTCCCGTGAATCCGCCGACCGCGAACCCTGCAGGAATCAGCACCGCCAGCCCGACAAGCTTCGTGATATTCCCCGCCGCCACCCAGCGCGGATGTCCCAAGGCCAGAAGTGCCGAACCATTGGTGCATTCCAGAATCTGGAACCACGCCCCAATCGAAAGGATTTGCAGCATCAGTCCCGCGGACGCGTATCGTTCGTCATACATCACGCCGACCAGCGCCGTACCCGTCGCCGCCAGAAACGCCACCAGCGCGCCGCCGCCCAGCATCAACGTTCCGCGCACTTTCGTCATTGCCCCGCGCAGCGACTCCCCGGCCTGCACGATCCGGCTGTATGCCGGAAAGACCACCGCTGAACCAATCTTCACGATCATCTGCGCCGGCATCGTCGCGAGCATCGCCGCAATGCTGTACACGCCCAGCATTTCCAGCGTGGTTATTTTTCCGAAAATTAGCCGATCCGCCTGCCCGGCCAGAAACGTCGTCAGCGTGCTCAGAAAAATCCATTTGCCGAAACTCAGCAGCGCCGAAACCGAAGTCCGCTCCCACCGCAGCCTATTCCTCTCGCCCGGCAGTACCGTATGGCTCAGCGCCACCCGCACCCCCGCGCCGACCAATCCGCCGATCACCAGCACCCATACGCTTTGATACCGCAGGGCAAGCAGCACCATCAGCACCGTGCCGACTATCTGCGATCCCAAGTCGAGCAGCGTCAATCGCCCCAGCGCCAGATGCCGCTGCGCCAGGTAAACCGCCGACGAAGTGAAGCCCGTGATGAGGGCCGTCAGTCCGCCCGCCGTCAGCAGCCAACCCAGAGTCGGCTCACCGTAAAACGCCGCGACCGGCCACGCGATAATCGCTGCGATGACCGATAACGTACACCCGCGAATCACCTGGATCGTCCACGCGGTGTTCACAAAGTCCCGGTCATCGCCGCGCTTGTTTTGAATCAGGCTCGGCCCGATCCCCACGTCGGAGAACATCTGCAAACCCTGCATGAACACCTGCACCAGCGACATGAGCCCGAATGCTTCCGGGAAAAGCAGTCGCGTCAGGATCAGGTTCCCGGCCAGGCGAATTCCTTGTGCGGCCACATACCCGATCAGCGTCCAGACTGATCCGCGTATGACGCGACCGGCGAGCGGCCGTTCGCGCGGAGCCGTCGCCTCAGCCGGTGGCGGGGCGTTCATATTGATCCTGCTGGAGTCATGTAGGGCGGTGGATGTCACGTTAGGTTGAGACAGTACGTTTCAGCTGTCTGTGGAGCGTCATACGCAGAGCATCGCTGGTTCAACGACATAGGGCGGCATGTGTTATCGGCCTTCAGGATTGGCAAATCGCGATCCGCGCAGACTCCGTCCCCGTCGCGTGCCCGCCGAATTTCAGCGCAACCGCTTATTCGACAAGTATTTAACCATTTTCCGCTCCGAATGTACACGGGACGGAAACGATCTCGGAACCACCGAGCGGGCTGGCTTGCCGGGCATTTGTCATGGCGACGCGCCCGAACACTGGCCCCCCTCGGACTTTCGGACCAATTGCCAATCCGGCTTAGGTTGCGCCGCCGATCCTGGCTGATTTGTTGTGTATTCGGACTTTCGCCATCGCGGGTAGGGTGGCGGTCCGATATTGAGCAGATCGTAAGCCAATTTAGGCAGGCACAATCGAGACCAGACATCACGGGCGAGCGGAGTCATAAGGCGCTAACTCGGCGTGTCGAAAGCAAGTCACGACATGATCGTTCACCATGCCGACGGCCTGCATGAATGCGTAGATGATGACCGTGCCGACGAATTTGAATCCGCGTTTTTTGAGGTCCTTGCTTAAGCGGTCGGAAATGTCCGTGCGCGTGGGAATCTGTTTACGATGGTCCCAGCGGTTTACCAGCGGCGCGCCGTCCACGAACTCCCAGAGATAGTCGGCGAATGACCCGCGCTCGTCACACACTTTCAGGAACGCCTGCGCGTTGCTCACCGCCGATCGAATCTTCAATCGGTTCCGCACGATTCCCGCATCCGTCATCAGGGCTTCCATGCGTTTTTCGGTGAATCGCGCCACCTTCTCCGGATCAAACTCCGCAAAGGCCTTGCGATAGCCTTCGCGTTTTTGCAGGATCAAGTTCCAACTCAAGCCGGCTTGCGCATTGTCGAGGAGAAGATGTTCAAACAGCAGTCGATCATTGAACACCGGCACCCCCCATTCGCGATCATGGTAGGGAACTTCAAACGGTGACCGCGCCCACGCGCAGCGCACCATGCCGTCCGAGGGTGGAGCGTTACCCGCAGGTGACGCTTTAGGAGCACCTGATTTCTTCTTTGTCTTCGCGCCAGACTTCTTGACCGCCATTATCGAACCTCGATTTCAACTTCTTCGAAATGAAATCCCGCGATGTTCTCGCCGATCACGCCGCATTCTTCCGACTCAATCATAGGAAAAATCACGTCGTTCTCCACGAACAGCCGAATGTAGTGGAAACCGGGTTCTAGAAAAATCAGAGTATCCGATTGCGTGGAAAACTCCTCGCCCGGTGACATGGTGCATGGATC
>CAZKIN010000072.1:0-5445 GCA_964552515.1 uncultured Phycisphaeraceae bacterium | reverse complement strand
GCCACGCGCTGCTGCTCGGCCGGAATCCCGGCGCCCGGCTGAACCTGACAACCGCCTGTCAGTGCGAATACCCCGATCAGCGCCGGGATGGTAAAGACCCTCGTCGCCCCCGGAGCGCTCATGTGAGTGATTTTGGCACGATGTTTTTTCATGGCGTTTATGACCTCCACCCTGTATTGGTCGCCGGGTGGAACAAATCTTTCACCGGCGCGAAAGATTAGTTCCAATGCGCGACAATCACAAGAATCAGCGAATGCCGCGCCCAGGAAAACAGGCCGCAAGGCGGTAGTATAGCGAATTCGGACCTTCGCCCGCCGGTGTTTCTTGGTACACTTAAGTCTTGAGGATCGCCATGATGATGCGCCCGGGAAAATCAGCTTCCGCCTTTGCGTTGTTAAGCGTCGTAGTGCTCGGCGCGGGATGTCGGCAATCGTCATCTCATCTGCGCGTTGCGCATTCGACGGATAGCGCGGCATCCCATTCCACCGCCTCCCACGTAATACTGGCCGGTTCCAACCCGGAGCCGGAACCGCAGGCAGGCGAGCCGCAACCGGTGCAGCCGCCCGCGGAAAATCCGCCTGTCGCCGCGAAAAGTGCCACGCCAGTGGCACGCAACGAGCCACCAGTTTCCACCACCCCCGGCACCACCTACACCGCCCCGGGCGCCGCCTACCAACAGCTGGCGATCGCCACGGCGGCGGCCGCAGTCGGTGTCGTGCCGACGGCGGGCGGAACCGGAAAGGAGGCCGCCGAGTCGCTGGTCTTTTCGCCGCAGGGTACGTCCGGGCGACTCGGCCTGGTGACGACCGCCACCAGTTCAAGCGGGTCGATAGTCAGTAGTAGCGGATTGGGCGATGGTGTTCCGAGCCGAATTGGATCTGCGGCGCAGAACAACATCTTCACCGCGCAGGTGAATCGCGCTTCCGGGCCGACGGGGCGCTGCCGTGAACTGACCAATGCGGGTCACTTCGGCGGCAGCCGTCCGCAATGCGCCGTTTCGTTTCGTGGCAGACGATGAATCGGATTAGCAGACTGGTGCGGTTGTTCGATTGAACGATCAAGTCCTCGCCAGCTTCTTCAGCACCAACTCCCCGCGCGGAGAAAGGCGATAACCCACGCCGAGGCTGATGGTAAGTCCCAGGTTCTTCAGCTTACGCACGTCGATCTTGAAACCTGGTACATCGCGCTTCAATTGTTGTGCCAGGTCAGGGGCACGGACGGCGGGTTGCTTGCGGATCATTTCCAGCACGGTGCGGGTCCATGCGCCGTGCGGGCTGGCGCGATCGAGGCGCTCAAGCTTCGCCGCGATCGTTGCAAAGTCTTCAGCCGTAAGCTTCGTGTCTTCGCGGAGGGCGACGCGCGTATCCGGGCCGGCGAGATGGAAGTCGATGCGATAGAGTTCGCGCGGGCCGTCAGGATTCTTTCCGGTGGAGCGATATCGGCCGGAGGAGACCGGACGATCGGAATATTCGCGAGTCAATTCCCGCAGTAACTCCGCAAGGGATGCGAAACCCGCGCGGCGGGCATCTTTCTCGGAGATCGCTGACTCGGGAATGACATCCACCGACTCGATGGCCAATTCGCCGATCGGGGTGCGCAAACGGCCGCCCGCCTTCACGGAAGGCTTTCGCCAGCGCCGAAACGCGAGTGTCACAGCGCCGTTAGCAATGCCTTGCAGAAATTCCTTGCGAAACAACATCAGAGTCATCCGGGTGGAACGCGGGACGGTATGGCTGGCCTGCTGACCGCACTGATGCTTGCCGCCGTCGACTTGATGAAGCTGGCGACTCGGTTTTCCTCCGCGCCCGCGCCCAGGCGCAGAAACAACAGGTAGCCCACCGTCAAACTCAGCACGAACATTTCGCCGCTTTCCTCGATGGTGCCCAAGGCTCCCTTCACGAACCAGCCGCCGCTGCTCAGGCTGTTCAGCAGATCGACGGCCACCCCAAAAAACGCGAGCGAAACAAGGAAAAAAGCGAGGCCGCGCGTGATGGTCATGAATTCCGGCGTGCCGCTGCGATAGAAGGGAACGAGCGGTCCCAGCAACAGCGCCCCAACGAACGCCGCATAGCCGAACTCCACGACGTGTCGCCATGTGTCCGTTGCGACCGCGGTTCCGAGCAGGAGCGAGGTGATCCACATTCCAGCGCGTTCGTGCAAGCGCAACGAATCATCAAACAGCATGTAGGCGAACAGCGCCGCCCAGACCAGAAATCCAAACTGCAGGGTGACGACGAAGCTGCGCAGCAGCAACAGTGCGCTCCACGCCAATTTGATGTATTGACAAATTTCCGGATATCCGCCATCGAAGCCCAAAGAAAACATATTGCTGTTGGGCAGCGCCCCAAATGAACAGGCGGCATAAACCAGAATAAATAACAGGTCCACACCCAGCAGGATGGCAAGGAGCAGCGGGACGCCGCTTTGATGCGTTTGATTCATGCCCGTAAGTGTAGCAGGGAGCCTATGGGCTGACCAAACGCGGAGTTCTCGGTCCTACGGGCCGTGTCATTTCCTGGGCTGCGTATGATCTTTCAGCCAGGCTTCGACCTCCGCCGGTTTGAAACCCCACGGGCCTTGCGCGCCTGCGTAAACGATGCGCCCGCCGGGATCGATCACGAACATCCTCTCCGGCCAGCCGGCATAGGCGTGGTCCACCGCATTATCGGGCGTGTCGATGGCGCAAGGCATGGTCAGTTTCAATTCCTCGCAGCAGCGCCGCGCGAGTGCCACGCGCTCGTCATGCGTCCGCGGCTGGTTCACTTCGATGCCGGCGGCGGTGTTGTCGGCCATGGGCCACTCGTCGGCAGGGTGGGCCTCCTGGATGTACACCAAGAGAAACTCCGCGCGGTCGCGATACTTGCGATACATTCTTTCGATAGCGCCAGACTGGCGCCGGAAGGGCCCTCACGTGAAGCTGCCGAAGATGAGCACGAGTGGTTTGTCCTTGTGGCATTGCGAGCGCGTGACCGTGTCCCCGTCGAGCAAAGGCAGGGTGAAGTCGGGAGCAAATTCGCCGAACGCGGGTGGACGCCGGGCCATGCGCGCTTTGGTCAGTTCCCAACTCGGGGGACGTTTGTCCGGCGGAGAGGCGTCGATCTGGGCGATCATCTGCGCGGCGGGATCGGCGGATGGGGCCGCACCCGGCGAAGCGCAGCCCATCCCCAGAGTGATCAGGAGAAGCGAGGTGGCCACGATGGCACGAGCTGGTGACGAACTCGAGATCTGGAAGGTGCGGGCGAGACTTCGACCGGGGTTCTTGCATATGTGCATGACGCTAACCTCCTTGTGTGGTTACATCTGAGGTGTCTACCGTGGCCGAACCGGCGGACTTCGTCAAGGAGGGAATTGCCATGCTGAATCGCCGTCCGCACTTGCGGTGCGGCTGGGTCATCCACCACCAGGCACCGCCGCCGGTGCGAAAGGACGCGTAACTCGCGGTCCAGCAATGAGTTGCGCAGAATCCGAAAATTTTCCTTGACGGCCCGCCACATGTTGGGTATATGTTAACTTGCGACCAAAGTGAAGTGCAGTGATCGCCGCGGCCCTGTGCAAGGAGGGTTACAATATGGTCGGCCTACATAACCAGCGGGCACCTCGCCGCGCGACCGGTCCGCGCCGAATGGTGACTGTTATGTGGCACACTCAAAAAAAGTTGCAAAACAAACCCATTGTGGACCGTCTCGGGCAAATCGACAATGCGATGGTTCACCTTGGCTGATGTCGCCGCAGCGCTGAGGCAAAGGGGCGCAAATGCGATTGAACGCGTGCTTTTTGGGTTCTGGCTATAGCACGCATCGTACTCGTGTAGCGTTCAACGGCGGGAAACTCACGGGAATAGTGAAGGATTCACCGCTACAGACAAAAAGAGCTTGCTCTAGTCGCAGGGGCCCTGGTCGTTCAGGCAACTCAAATCGGGTTGGCCGGTCGCTTCGATGCGCCAGACGTCTCTGCCGAGAAACAGTTCACCATTGATGCCGGAGATTTGCGGGATGCTGCAACTCGAAGCGGCGGAGTTACCGGCATAGGCGGCCTCGAAGGTGATCGGCGGGACGCCGGTAAATTCAATGACATCCGAGGCAAAGGCATCACTGATATCCGCCGGCGCGTTGATCGTGAAGGAGCTGCCCTCAAATGGACTGCCGTTGACGGTGGTCATATAGGTGAGCGGCGTGGTCGAACTCCGGGCATCAAAGACCTGAAAAGTCACGGTACGTCCGCCCTGACTGGCGAGCCCGGTGATGTTCACGAACTGAATGCAGAAGGTCTGCGGAGTCGGCGGCGGATTGGAGCAACCGGCTCCAAGCAGCGTCAAGATGATCAAGGCGAACATGCGTTTCATTATTGGATCTCCTGCGGCAGAAATTAGTTCCGATCCACCATGTATGATGGTAATCGAATTCGTCCAAGGGCGACAATTGGCGGACTGAAACAGGAGGGACTTTACCACAGAGACGCCGGGGGCGCAGAGACGTCGGGGCAATCAAGGATCGGCGAGATCGTGGTCCGCCGAAGCTTACCCAACCGGCTTCGGATTGGAGTGAAGTAAGAGGCAGGTTCCGGCGGTCAAGAGGAGAAGTGCCAGGATGGTGACGCTCCACTGCGAGACGGTGGGGACATCGGTCGGTCCGGGGACTTCGAACGCGCCCAGGTCGCTGGCGGTGCCGCCGGGCATGCGTGCGGCGCTGGATTGATGCTTGACGTACTGCCGCAGCACGTCGTGTGCCGGCAGGACGGCGGGTAGCAGGGGGGCTGCGGCATCGATGCAGGGTGAGCCGCTAGCGAGTGCGAAGTCCTGATTCGCGACATCGACGAAGGGCGGGGAGGCAGTCTCGATGGAGGTGTTATCGTCATTGATGACGCCACTCAGTCCGCCGAAGCTGTCGACCCAGCCGGGCTTGAGCCAATTGTGACTGATATCGAGCACTCCGTCGGCGTCGAGCAGGGCCAGTGCGTTTCCCGCGGTGGTGACAAAGACGATGTTGTTGCGGGCGGCGCAGTGATGGGCGCTGGTGGAGAGACGCATGAGTGTGGTGCTGTCGGTGCGGAGTGAGATGATTGTGTTGTGATATAAGTGCAGGGTGCCACTTCGGTACTGCGCCGTGTTCCCGCTGTCGCCGCCGTAATGGACAATCTGCTTGTTGCCGGCGCCGGCCGGTTCGATCAGGACGTTGCCGTACACGTGCGTGGTGTTGTATGAAGGGTCCGATCGAATGAGGATGCTGTCCTCGCCGTCGACCAGATCCAACTGGCGGTTGCCGCCTTCGATCCAGTTGTAGCGGACGACAAGGCCGGCCGAACGGTCCTTGAGATTGTTCCCGCCGGCGCCGCTGAGCAACGGGCCGAAGCGGTTGTACTGAAAGATCATGCCGATGCCGGCCACGTAAACGTTGTGTTCGAAGATGCTGCCGGTGTTACCGTTGCCGAGGATGTAATTGCCTTCGA
>CAZKIN010000071.1:12141-16120 GCA_964552515.1 uncultured Phycisphaeraceae bacterium | reverse complement strand
GGCAGCGTCGATAGTTTGCGGCCGACGATGGGGGCGAGGTCGCGGATCTGGTTCATGAGGGTGCGGAAGTTGCGGGGGAGGACGGCCTGGGGGCCGTCGCAAAGGGCGCGGTCAGGGCAACTGTGGACTTCGACGATTGCGCCGGCGGCACCGGCGGCGATTCCGGCGAGAGCGAGCGCGGGGACGAGGTCGCGTTTGCCGGCGGCGTGCGAGGGATCGACGAAGACGGGCAGGTGCGAGCGTTCCTGGATGACGGGGATGGCGGAGAGATCGAGTGTGAAGCGGACTTCCTCCGCAAAGGTGCGGATGCCGCGCTCGCAGAGCATGACGCGGTGGTTGCCCTGGCTGAGGACGTATTCGGCGGACATAAGCAGGTCGGTAATGCTGGCCGCGAAGCCGCGTTTGATGAAGACGGGGTGGCTGGTGCGGCCGACTTCGAGGAGGAGGTTGAAGTTCTGCATGTTGCGGGCGCCGATCTGCAGGATGTCAGCATGCTGGCACACCATGTCGACGTCGCGGGGGTCGGTGACTTCGGTGATGGTGGGCATGCCGAGTGCGTCGCCGGCTTCCTTGAGGATTTTGAGGCCGTCCTTGCCGAGGCCCTGGAAGGTGTAGGGGGAGGTGCGGGGTTTGTAGGCTCCGCCGCGGAGGATGGTGGCTCCGGCGGCTTTGACTTCGCGACCGACTTCGAAGAGGACGTCGCGGCCTTCGATGGCGCAGGGGCCGGCGATGATGTTGATGTGCGGGCCGCCAATGCGGAGGCCCTTGATGTCGATGATGGTGTCGGCCTCGTGGAATTCGCGGGAGGCGAGCTTGTAGGGCTGGGTGATGACCATCACCTGATCGACGCCGGGGAGTTGTTCGAGCTGCTGGTGGGCTTCGGCACTATGCTGGCCGATGGCACCGACGATGACGCGGGATTCACCGCGGGAGATGTGCGGGGTGAAACCGAGTTCGCGTACGCGTGCGGAGACGGCGTCGACTTGGGAGGCCTCGGCGGTTGATTTCATGACGACGATGAGGTCCATGGTCGTAGGATAGCAAAAGGACAGATGGAAGGCACGAAATCAGGTCGTTGACCACATTTCGTCTTTTGTCGGGCGTGTTATGATTTTGTCATGGTCGTAACGATTGATGGTCCGGCGGGTTCGGGAAAATCGACGGCGGCGCGGAAGCTGGCCGCGCGGCTGGAGATTCCTTATCTGGATACGGGGGCGATGTACCGGGCGATCGCGCATGCGGCGCTGACGCGGGGTGTTCCGTTTGATGATCCGGCAGCGCTCGTGGCATTGGCAAAATCGGTGCGGTTGGAAGTGGATTGCGGGCCGACGCATACGCGCGTGCGGGTGGATGGTCACGATGTCAGTGAAGCGATTCGCAGCATGGAAGTAAGTGCGGTGATATCGCAGGTGGCGCGGCATCCCGCGATTCGTGCGATGCTGGTGGAGCAGCAAAGGGCGATTGGAAAGCGGCTGGGTTCGCTGGTGACGGAGGGGCGGGATCAGGGCAGCGTGGTTTTTCCGCATGCGGATGCGAAGTTTGTGTTGGATGCGAGTGTCGATCGACGGGCGGAACGCAGATACCAGGAATTGCTGGCGGATGGAGAAGACGTGACGCTGGAGGCGGTCCGTGCCAACTTACAGGCGCGGGATGCGGTTGACTCCAAGCAATGGGAGCCGCTGCGCAAGGACGGAAAGGCCATTGTTCTCGATACGACCGACCTAAGTCTGCACGACGTGGTGGAGCGCATGATCGCGCTGATCCATGGCCATCATCTGGAAATGAACTAAGCCGCTTAATAAGTGACACTTTAGTTTGCAATTCCGAATTCGGTTTCATTTCTGATCGCTGCAATTAATTCGCAGTTCGCTGGTAAAATAACGGGTTTGCGGCCACATTATGCGCGATCGGAGCAGTGTTGCTACCACGAGTAGCGTGGAGCAGTGGCCGTCGATCGATTGGTTGTGTACCGGCAGGATTTGCCGGGTCCATTGGGAGCGCGATGCCCAGCTATACCTATAAAGCGGTGACCAATGCCGGGAAGCCGGTAACGGGAATTCTCACAGCGGAGAATTACCAGGTTGCGCTGCGCCAATTGGATGAGAAGTCACTTTTTCCGGTCAAGGTTACGGAGGGAGTGGATCAAGGCGGGCTACGGCTGGGTGGGACGAAGCAACGTAAGGTCAAAGGCGCGCAGTTAACGACATTTTACAGTCAGCTTGCGGACTTGCTCAAGGCGGGGGTTCCGATGATGCGCGCGCTGGACGTGCTTTCGCGGCAATCAACCGGAAGAGGTCTGGCGCAGACGGTGAAGGAATTGCGCGAGGATGTGGCGGGCGGAACGGCGCTGGGTGAAGCGATGGCGAAATATCCGCATGCTTTCTCGCCGCTGCATGCGTCGATGGTGAAGGCCGGCGAGCAGGGTGGGTTCCTTGAAGACGTCCTGACGCGCATCGCGGTATTTTCAGAAAAGCAGGATGAGCTCAAGAACAAGGTCATCGGTGCGATGATCTACCCGGCGATTTTGGTCATAGTGGGATCGGGAGTTGTGCTGTTGCTCATGGTGGTGGTGGTTCCAAAGTTGCGCGAACACCTGCGGCCGGAAACGTTTAACGTTTTGACAATAGCGGTGTTTGCAGTTTGCGACTTGCTGACACTCCATTACCTGTGGGTCATCCTGGTTGCGGCGGGATTGGCCATCGGGTTGTCCGCCTACTTGCGCACGGAGCATGGGAAGGCGACTTCGGAGGCGTTCAAGCTGAAAGCGCCGATCATGGGTCGCATTTTGACGATGGTGGCCATCTGCCGATTCTGTCGCATTCTGGGCACCATGTTGCACAACGGCGTGCCAATTCTGCAGGCGTTGAAGATCGCCAAGGATTCGGCGGGCAATGCGATTCTGGCGGATGTCATTGAGAAGGCGGGAGACAGTGTGAAGAAGGGTGCGGCGTTGTCGACGCCACTCGCCGAGAGCGGGCTTTTTCCTCCGGCGGTAGTGGACATGATCGCCGTCGCGGAGGAAAGCAATAATCTGGAAAACGTGCTGGTGCAGATTGCGGATACGAACGAGGCGCGCACGGCGCGGCAGATCGATTTGGGCGTTCGCGTGCTGGAGCCGGTGCTGCTGGGCGTGATGGCGCTGCTGGTGGCGTGTCTGGCGTTTGCGCTGTTGCTGCCGATCCTGACCATGGGAACGGCTGCCGGCGGATAAGCGATAAGACTTTAGTGAGTTCGGTTGTTGAAACGACAGTTTCCATAAGAGACCTTTTTAGGAGACGTAATATGCAACGGAGAGTGATGAGAAAGCGATCGGGGTTCACGCTTATTGAAGTGCTCTTGGTGGCGGGAATTCTGGCGCTGCTGGCGGCGTTTGCGGTGCCGCGCATTTTCAGTCAGGCAGAAGACGCGAAGCGCAAGCTCGCGGCCGCGGGGATCGGACGTAATGGTCCGATCGGCAAGGCGCTGGACGCCTATAAGTGGGCGATGGGCAAGTTTCCGGACACCGATGAGGGTCTGGCCGCGTTGTATGTGCCCAAGACCGCGGCACGCGACGAGCGTTATGACGGTCCGTACATGGAAGGAGTCATCGAAGAACTCAAGGATCCGTGGGGTCATCCCTTCGTTTACAAGTCTCCGGGCGACGTGAATGAAGATGGCTATGACCTGTACAGTATGGGTGCCAACGGTCAGGACGATGGCGGCAAGGAAGGCAGCGACGACATCAAGAACTGGGTCGAGAGGTAGTGGTGAACGGCGAATTCAGCATGGCGAACGGAATCAATCGCCATTCGCCATTCGCTATTCAATACTCCCAATTGCTCATGCGGTCGAAAGCAGAGAGATTCCGCCGCGGATTGACGCTAATCGAGGTCGTCCTCGTGATGGGGTTGATTCTGCTCATCACGGCGCTGGCCGTGCCGAACTTTCTGCGGGAATTTCAGCGCGAGCAATTGCCGGGTTCGGCGAGTCAGATGCGCTC
>CAZKIN010000071.1:9141-12041 GCA_964552515.1 uncultured Phycisphaeraceae bacterium | reverse complement strand
AACAAGATGCTGACCGAGGACGACGTGCTGGAGCTGCGGGAAGTGTGGGTGAAGTAATGGGAAGAAGCCACGAAGCCACGAAGCCACGAAGCCACGAAGGGGATGGCGACAAACGAAACACCAATCGCCGGTCCGGCTATGTTTTGCTGGAGACGGTGATTGCCACGGGGATTCTGATTGTCGGTCTGGCCGTGATTGGCGCGCAGCTGCAAGAGTCGGATAAGTCGGTCCACAAGATGGAACGGCGGATGCGGGCGATGGCACTCGCCGACTCTTATATGGCACAACTGGACCTGGGCCTGATCCCCCTCGATTCAGTGGAACGGGAACTGGACGGCGATTTTGGTCCGCGCTTTCCCGACTGGGGCTGGACGCTGCTCACCGAGCAGACGGCCATCGAAGGTATGTTCGGGTTGACGTTGTCGGTTTGGTATCACTCCCGCGGGGAGCCCTATACTCTGAACAGTTTTGATTTTGACCTCGGAGAAGTAGTGCATTCCCTGCATGCCATTCGCACTGCGCCCCAGGAGCTGGACTTGGCGACCGAGTTCGGATTGAACGAAGAAGAAGTGGTTCAGGTCGCCGAGCAGTTGTCGCCGCTGGGCATTCCGGGGTTGGATGTGGACTCCTTCGATCCGAAGGTGCTGGCGTCGCTCGATTTCGAGCAGCTGATCCAGGTGCTGCCGGTGGTCGCGGATGTGCTGGGCGTGGATATCAGCTATCTGACCAGCCTGGTTCCGCCGGATGTGCTGCAGGCATTGCAGGAAGGCGGCCTGCTCGATGCCAATGGCGAGATCCAGGGTGAGGGAACCGAGGTTCCGGGTGGCGGAGAAGTACAGCCGTGAGGATGTGGCCGGAACAGGTTGGTGGTGATCTTGAACCGAGAAACGATTCTCGGTTCGAGTGTTTAGAGTGGGGCGGCGCGCGAGCGCAAAGTGTGCCAGTGCGCAGTTTGTACTTGGAGCGAACGCACCGTTCGAATTCTCATCGACGCATGGCGGTTACGCTGCTGGAAGTGCTGCTGGCAATGAGTTTGCTCGTGGTGCTCACTACCATGACCTATTGGTTTTACGGTTCGTCGCTGGCGACCCGCGAGCGTGGCAATGCGGAGGCGCAGCGGCTGCGGCAGGTTAAATCGATTATGGAACGGATGGCCACGGAGATTCGTCAGGCAAGTGCCATCAGCGCGAATCAGCGTGTGGGCGTGCGCGGTGCGGCCGAGCGCATCTGGTTGAACAGCTATCGTGTGCCGACGCGTGAAGTGGTCGAGGATCGCAAGACCCTGGGCCCCCAAGCGGCCGAGGAATATGACTTGGTGAAATTGGAATACAAGATCGCGCGACACCCGGACCTGCTTAATGAGGAAGGTTGGGAAATTGCGATCGGCATGGGCCGTGTGGAGATCGCGGTACCGCGCGCGGACAGTGCTCAGACGGGCGAGGCGTTCGACGATCAGGGTCCGCGCCGAACCGGGGGCCAGGTGGCGGACGGCGAAGAGGAGAATCCACTGCTGCAACCGACCGAGGCGGATCTGGACGCCGAGTTCTTTGGTCGTGAAGGCGGTGCGGAGCAGGAAGACCCGTTGAACGAAGTGCAATGGGATGAGTTGCACGCGCCGGAGGTCAAGTTTCTGCGCTTCTGTTATTCCGATGGGCGCACATGGTGGGATGACTGGGACGTGCAAGGCGAGAACCCGCTGCCGCAACTGGTCATGGTGACCATCGGCTATACCGAGGAGCCGCCGTTCGACAGCGAATCCGTGACTCGTGAACAAGAGGAGTTCTGCACCTGTTTGAATGTAGATCCTTCGGACTGCCTGCCGCTCAAGAAAGACCAATATCAAATGGTGGTGCGGGTGGCGCAGGCCGATCCGTTGTTTCGATCGCGCGTGACGCGCGAAACGCAAGGGTATGTGCAGCAGATCACGGGAGGGCCGACACCGTGAGAGGCATTAATAGGCAACAGGCAACGGGCAACAGGCAACAGATTCGCCGTCCGCGCCCGGCGGTAATTTTGCCGGTGGTGCTGTTCATACTTCTCTTGATTGGACTACTCGCGGCGGGGTTCTCGTTTCGGGTGCATGCGGACGCGGCGGCCAATCAGGCTTCGATTCATCGCGCGCAAACGCGCCTTGCGGCGGAGGCGGGCGTCGAATGGGTCAAGGTGATGCTGGCCTACTCGCGACTGGACACCGCGCGGTGGTACCACAATCCGGATGAACTGCACCGGGTGATTGCGTGGTCGGCGGATTCGGAACCTTCGCTTTGGGGAACGAACGAAGAAATCAAGGGTGGCGCGACCTATCGGTTCAGCATCGTAGCCGATGACCCGGGCGATGATGAACGGTTTATTCGCATCGGAATCACGGATGAATCGTCCAAGTTGAATCTCAACACGGCGACCGAGGAACAACTCCTGAAAATGGTGACGGAAGCAGTCGCTGATGATTCGTCGGCCATTCCGGAGGAAATTGTCGACGCCATCATCGATTGGCGGGATGAGGACGACAAGCCGAACGGCGAGGCCGTCGATACCGAGGGTGAGTACTACCGCCAATTGGAAAAGCCGTATCGCGTGAAGAACGGTCCGTTTGATACGGTGGAGGAACTGTTGCTGGTGAAGGGCGTCACCGGTCGCGTTTTGTATGGCGAGGATTTCGATCGCAACGGTTTGCTCACGCCAAACGAAGACGACGGTGAGTACGCTTTCCCGCCGGACAATCAGGACAACATCCTTAACCGTGGGTTGTACCCTTATCTGACGGTGCTCTCAGCCGAATTGGAGAAAAGCAACGCCAACCGCGAACGGGTCTACCTTCCCGGTGCGGAAGCCGCGGTTCGGGCGGAGTTGGAAACGATCTTTCCCGGCGATACGGCCAAGATTGATTTCATCGTGGCCGC
>CAZKIN010000071.1:0-9041 GCA_964552515.1 uncultured Phycisphaeraceae bacterium | reverse complement strand
GGCGATGAACAACCGCAGCCCGCACCGGAACGGGAAGAAGGTCAGCCGGTGCAGCCTGGTGGTCAGGATCAGCAACCTCCCGATGGACAGGGCGGCGAACAGGGGGAAGACGAGGGACAGCCGCAGGGTGGCGAGCAAGGGCAGGGTGGCGACGGTCAAGGTGGCGAAGGCGGTGAACAAGGCGGCGATGGTGCGGGCGAACCGGTTGAACCGATCAAGACGCCGGCCCAGTTGCTGTTGCCGCAGAAGGTTGGAGATAACGAAACACCGAGTCCGCTGACCACGCAGGACTTAGCGACGCTTATGGATCGCACCACGGTGAACAAACCGGGTGAGAAGGGCACTCCCGGGCTTATCAACATTAATACCGCACCGGCGCAAGTGCTTGGCTGCCTCCCGGAGTTGACGGCGGAGCAAATTCGGGAGATTGTGGAGATGCGCGAAACGCTGGATGCGGAGACTCGCGCGACGACGGCCTGGCTGGTGACACAGGAGGTGCTCGACTTGCCGACCTTTATCAAGGTAGCGCCGCACATCACTGCGCGCGGACAACAATTCACCATTGAATCGCTCGGCTATGCCGATCATCTGGGAATGATTACACGACTCCAGGTCGTGGTGGACATGCTTGGTCCCATTGCGCAACCGATCTTGTATCGCGATCTTACCGCATTGGGGGCCAGCTATCCGATTCGGGAAGAGGACCGGGAGAACGTTCGTGGCAGGTAATACCCGAAAAATACTCGCCATAGACTGGGACCCGCGGACCCTGCGCATCGTCCATGCGCAATTGCGCAAGCGAACCATCAAGATTGATCGTTTGCTTTCGGTGGCCATTCCTGAAACGGTGGATACTTCCAATCCCGAGCAAATGGGCAAACATATCCGGCAGGCGCTGGATCAGGAAGGAATCAGTACGCGACATGCCTGCGTGGACTTCCCGCGCGACCAGGCCATTCTCAATTCTCTTGTTCTGCCCATCGCATCGCAGGAAGACCTGCCCGGTATGGTCCGCATCCAGATTGCCAAGGAGCTGCCGTTCTCCGTCGGCGATGCGGTGATTGATTACGCCGTTGGGCCCATCGAAAAGGACTCGTCGACCGCCGTGGTGCTCGTTGCGGCGGTGCGGCGCGAAGTTCTCGAACAATACGAAGCGACTTTCCGCGCGGCCGAGCTGAAACTGGAACGCATCGGCCTGCGGCCCTATTCCAATCGGATTTCGGTCTGCGAATTACTCAAACATTCCCTGCCCGAGCGCGTAGTGTTCGTGGACATCGGACCGGGGCTTTCCGAAATCAGCGTGGTGCGCCAGGGGGCGCTGGCATTTTCCCGCGCGGCATCCGTGGTGATTCCGCGGCAAATGGAAGAGCCCACGCGATTATCCATCTTGCGCGACGATGGGATGGAAGAAGAGGTAGAACGCCTGGACACGGAAAGCCTGATGGGGCCGACCGCGCCGTCGGTTGTCCAGGGGCTCATCGTCGAAATTACGCGCTCGATCGAGGCCTATCGGGCACGCGACTCCGTGGCACAGGTCGATCACATCGTCATTGGCGGCGACCTGGGCGTGGAAGATGCGTTGTCCGAGGCGATTCAAAAGCGACTCGGCGTAACCACTGAAATCTACAATCCCGCGTCGTCGTTCGGGTGGGAGCCGGACGAAGGGGCGGCCGCTTCCGCGTTCGCTGCGCCGCTCGGCGTCATACTTAGTCTGGCGCGCGAAGATAAACAGCATTTTGATTTCCTGCATCCCAAGCGATCCGAATCGGCTACTCAGAAGAAACTGCGCAAAGCGCCGCTCGTCGCCACCGTGGCATTGCTGTTCATTGCCGCGGCCGGAGTGACGGTGGCCAAGATTACCCAGCCGGATCGTGAAGAGTTGGCCCGGATTCAGCAACGCATCGCGGAACTCAAATCACGCGAAACAGACCAGAAGAAATTCGTAGATTTGCTCCATGGCAAGGACGGAATCGTGCCGTGGGATCAGAAGCAACTGGTATGGATCGATGTATTGGCCGATGCGCTGTCGGTGATGCCGGGAATAGAGCAGTTGGTGCTGGAACAGATCGATCTAAATCAAAAGGAACAGGCGATTAAGTTCAAGACCAAGACCAAGCAACGTGATACGGCGAGCAAAGCCGTTGCCGATTTGGAGGCGTTTCGGCGCGAGGGGAAATCTCTGCCGCGATTCAAGGCCAGCATTGGTTCGTCGTCGGAGAAATCCAAGGAGTCGTATCCTTACAAGCAGGATATCGAGGTGACTGTGCTCGACGACGAGAATCCGCCGGGCAAGACGGCGGCTAAGAAGAAGTAGCAGGAGTATGCGGGACAGGGCCCGCAATGCGGAATTTCATGGATAAACGAACCAAAATCCTGGTGAGCTGCTTCGGAGTGGGACTTGCCTATGCCGTGTTCAGCACCCTCATATACCCGACTTATGTGGTGCCGCTCCTGACACTCAAGGAGCGCATTGCCACCGAGCAGGCAACGCTCGACAAGCTTGAAGAACAGGATTCCCGGTTCGAACAGGGCAAGCGCGAATACCGGCGCTTCGCCGAGCGCGTCGGAGCGATGGATGTCGGCAAGGTCGAGAATTCCATTCGAGCGCGGCTTGATGAGTTAATCGTCAAGCACAAATTGGCGGACGCGAGCGTTTCACCGAGCCGCGGTACCGCCGACAAGACTGGCATTGAGCGGATGACCGTTTCGATCAGCGGTGTCGGCGGGTTGGAATCGGTGATTCGGTTCATGCAGGATGTTTCGGAACTGCCCCATCTCATCCGCATCGGCAACGTGAGCATTTATCCTGCCAGCAGTGGCAAACGTAATGAAAAGGCGGATCGCGTGAACATGCGTCTGCCCATCGAAGTGGTTGTGCTGCCACAACAGAAAGCCCTGGGCCAGAAACTGGAGGACAAGGATTTCAAACAGCCGGAGAAAATCGTCCGGCATCAAGGACGTGACTATTCGGCGATCTGGAAGAAGACGCCGTTCATGGATCATGTTCCGTTGCCGCCGCTGGTGGCCAATGCCGGTCAGCCGCAGACGGTGCCGGTGGGGCAGTCGGTGATGCTCAATGGTAGCGCCACCGGTGGCGACGGAAAATACACCTTTGAATGGACCTGTGACGGACTCGCGGCACAGCAGGCGCAATCCGTGGCCGTCGACACGTCAGCCATTGGTCAAAAGAATTGCAATCTGGTGGTGAAAGACGGCAGCGACAATGCGGCCAGTGCGAAGGTGACGATTACGATCATAGAACCTCCACCGCCGCCGCCCGTTGAAGAAAAAGTGGTTGAAGTTCCGCCGCCCCCGCCACCCCCACCAGTCAAGACACGCAACACCTGGACCGATCGCGCCATGCGACAAGTGGCAATGACCCTCCAAACGCAAGGCGTTCCCGGCAAGGAAGGTGAGTTGCTTGTTGTGAATCAAGGCACGCGCGAACGCACCTATCATGCCGTGGGCGAGGAATTTGACGGCGGAAAACTGGTCTACGTGGACACGCGCGGCGGTATCGTGAAATGGGAAGACAAGTTCTACATTTATCCGCTTGGCGCGAAGCTCGATCAGGACATACCAGCGGATTCCGCGACGAATCACCCTGACCTGCTGCGCATCGTCGAACGGCTGAAGCTGGCCGACGCTGCGCCGGGTCCGAAGGTCGCGCCCGAAGAAGGTGCCGCTCCACCCGAACAACCCGTAAATCCCGACGGTGGACAGCCGGTGCCGGAAGGCGGAATCGCCCCGAATCCCATTCCGGAGCAAGTTGGCGCGACGCCGGGCACCCCATCATCCTCACCAGTTGCGGCTGAAGTGATTCCGAATGCGGCCACAGAGGGGGCACCGACTCCCGCTCCGCAAAATGGTCCTGCTGCCACGGAAGTTGCGGCACAACCCACGGATCAACAACCGAATGCTGTTCCGCCACCAAGTCCGACGCTGCCACCAGCGGCTGAAGGACAAGCCATTGCGCCAGTGCCGACAGATGGAGTTGTTCCTGCGTCCGTGCCGGTCGATGCAAATAAAGTCGTGGCACCCACTACGGCTGGCGAAGGCACGATTACGCCGCCGGTGAAGGATGTATTGAAAGAACGGCCCGCGCGTGCTAAGTCGCGTCGCCCGGTGCGGCCCAAGCCGGTGGCTGTTCCGCCTCCGGCACAGGAAGAAAAACAGAACGATGCCCCGGCCGAGGAGAAAAAGGACTAATAAATCGGCACAAGATGGACATTTGCCGCGGGAAGTATGTAACAACCAGAATCACCAGTAACCACCCCGGCCCTGGGTGGTATCAACTTCAACGGGGTGCATGGGGGCGGGCTGGAGTCGGCCCGGGTAGGTAGTGATCGTGCGGGAGAACGAATGATGAATACAAACGCACAGCGTGCGCGACGGAGAGCGGAAGTTTCGTATCGGCGATTCCTGGTCGGCATCCTTACACTGGCGGCTAGTTGCGGTACCGTGGCATATTCCGCACCGGATGCGCCTCCCGCCGGCAAGCCGCGTCCCACTCGTCCGGTCAATCCCGCAGGGAAGAGGCCGGGACAAAAGGTCATTCTGCCGCCGGTGCAGGCGGAAGCAACGACCGATCAACCAGCAAATGCGGCGCCAGCGGAAGCGCCGGTCGATCCAAACGCCGCTGGTCAACCCGGAACTCCCCCGACTGATCCGAACGCGGTGCCCGGAATGCAACCCGGACAAACGCCCTATCCGCAGCCGGGGGTGGACATTCCGGCGGGCAGCCAGGTTCCTCCGGATGTACAGAAGCAGATCGACCAGATGATGCAGGTGCAGACTCCACCCGGTGGTACGGAAGGGCAGGGCAAGCCGTCCGCGCCGATGACTCCGGCCCAGCGCCAGGAAGAGCGTCGCAAGAAGGCCCAGGCCGATCGCGAACGCGCGGCCCAGGGGCAGAATCCGGGCCAAGTGCCACCTGGTGGCACTCCAGGCGGCGTGGTGCCCGGTGGCGTGCCCGGCATGGGCGGAGCACCCGGTATGCCCGGTATCATCGGAGGCGATTCCACCAAGATAGACATTCCCGCCGGTGACCAGAGCGTTCCGCCCGAACATCGCCGCTACAAATTCAGCATCAAGGACGCGTCGTTCCCGGTCCTGTTAGATGGCGTCGCCCGCGAGACCGGGCTGGCCGTGCAGGGAGACATTCCGCCCGACGGCGTGGTGAGCTTCGTCACCGATCAGGAAGTTTCGTTTGACGAAATGCTCGCCCGGGTTCGCATGCTATTGTTTCAGTACAAGCCATTGGAACCCTATTGGCTGGCGCGCGAGCGCACCCATTTGCAGGTGGTAAAAGTCAACGACTTCATTCGCCGGTTTCCGCCGGACCGCGTGTACCGCACCGTGCGCGAATTCCGTGCCGCCAACCTGTCAGCGGATGAACTGGTGCTGGTTTTGTTTGAACCGGAATGTGGCGCAATCGGCGCCTACGCCCCGGTTCGCGACTGGCTGCCCGATTATGTCCGGGTGACTCCCCTCGAACAGAAAAACGCGATGGCCATCTATGCCCTCGCCGGCGATGTTGAGAAATTCCTCTGGTGGGGCGAACAGATCGTTGCCTGCAACGACCCGCGCAAACTGGAGATCATCGAGATCAAATTCATCACGCCGACCGAAGCATCGGAAAAACTGCAGATCCTCATGCAGCTGGACCCGGCGAAAATGGCCGCCGGTGCTGGTCGCGTGACGGCGCCCCGCGGCGTGCCTGGAAATATCGGAGGGGCCGGTCTCGAAGGCGTTGCCGCGCCCGAAGTGAGCATCGTGCCGGAAGATGCCCAGGGAGTGCTCATCGTCCGTGCCATGCCCGACAAGATCGAGGAGATGAAAAAACTCCTTCCCTATATTGATGTCAACACCGTGACACATTATTTGCCCGTGGTCGTGGAAGTGAAATTCGCCGATCCGGAGTCGCTCATTGCCACGGTGCAGCAGGTGCTCAGCAGTTCGACCGGAGAAACGGCTGCCCCAGGTGGCATGCCGCAACCCGGCGCGCCCAAACCACGCCGCAGCGCACGCAAGTCGCAAGCCAATCCGGCTGCCCCCGCCGCAGCAACCACCGTCAGTGCCGCCGATGTAAACATGATTCCCCATCCCACGATCTCCGCGATCATCGTGATGGGCACTGATCCGGCGGTGGCCAAGGTAAAAGACCTGATTGCGCAGCTCGATGTGGAAACGCAGATTGGTCCGGAACGCATTCCGCTGCAATACATTGACGCCGACACGGCGGTACAGACCATCACGCCGATCCTGAGCGGCACGGCCCCCGGCCAACCTGCCAACCCGACCGGCATGCCGCGCAAGGGCGCGCAGGTTCCGCCACAGCTGATTGCCGATCCAGGCGGCGCATCCATCTGGTTCACGGGAACGTCGAAGGATCTGGGGCGGGTTCGCACACTACTCAAGGACATAGATGTCGCGACGGATGCCGTTGCCCTGCACATCGTCAAACTTGTACATCAGAAACCATCATTCGTTGCCACTATCCTGGCACAAGTGTCTGATACTGGTGCGACGCCGGCAGGTCCCGGCGCTGCGCCGGCTCCGAAAGCCCCCCCGCGCGCCAAACGAACACGCGGCACGGCCGCAGCCCCCGCGCCGGGCGCCGGACAGGCAACTTCATCCACCACCTCGGGTGCGAAGATCACCGCCGATGACGATCAGGGACGCCTGTATATCTTCTGTACCGATGTCGAATGGGAACAATACAAGACCATCATTGCCGAACTGGAGGGCGAAGTTCAGGTTCCCGAATACACCCTGATTCCGGTCAAGAACATCACTCCGGATCTGGCTTTGGAAAAGCTGTCGGCGCTCGTTCCGGATATCTGCGGACCGGGTGGGGTGGCCGCTCCGGGTGTGAATGCGGCACCGGGCCCCGGTGTCCGCTGTGAAGCCACCGACGACGGCTTGCTTATACTTGGCGCAAATCAAATGCAGATCGACACGGTGCGCCGCCTGCTGCCGGAGTTCGATCGACCGCTCAACATTGAACAACGTACTTTCGAAATCAAGCATGCCGACGCCGGCGAAATCAAGCAGGCGCTCGAAGCGCTCATCAACGGCAACACCCCTGGCACCGCCATCGCACCGGCCGGAGGTCGCCGCAACCGTGCAACCAATCCCGCCGCAGCCGTTCCCGCCGGAGCCACAGCAGCGGCAACCGGCGTTTCGCCAGGTGGGATGACCATCGTACAGGTGGACCGTCGACTGATCGTCAGCGCCGCGCCGCCGATTCTGCAGCGCGTGGCCGACTACATTACTCAGTTCGACGTGAAGGCCGACCGCCGCCAGATCAAAGTCTATCAGGACTTCCGCCCCGGTACTGACATCGACGCGATCGCGCACAACCTGGCGACGATCATCGGCGGAACGACAACCACCCAGGGCGGTTCACGTATCCCGCGTCCCGCACCCGGCGGTGCCGCGGCGGCCACACCCACCGGTCCCGAGCCCGGTCCGCAGTTCATCCCGCTGACCGAAGGAAACAAGCTGATTGTCATCGCCGAGGAAACGCTCTTCGTCGAAATCGAGGAAATGCTCAAAGTCCTGCGCGAAACCGCGGACCCCGAGACCATTGTCCGCAAATACGTCCCGGTGAAATACGCCGACCCGAATGAAATCGTCGAGAAGATCGAACCGCTGCTCGACATGATGGTCAAGCGGCTCATCGCCCAGGGCGAAGTCGTCGAATCCGTCGACGAAACCGGCGCCGCCCAGATCAAACAACGTGCCGGAATTCCTGTCGGCGGTGCGCTCGCCCAGAAGCGGCCTTACCACCTCGCACCCGACGGCCGCAATAAGCGCATCGTCATCGCGGCCACCCAGAAGATTGTCGATCTCGCGACGGAACTCGTCGCCGATTTCGACACCAATCAGGACAAGGAAGAACCGGTTGTCGCGCTGATCGAAGTAAAGCATGTCGATCCGGTCGATTTGGTCGATCAGATCGATCCGCTGCTCGCCATCAAGGTGCAGCGCATCGGCGGCGAGGCGGACCTGGTCGATCCGACCGAAGGCACCGCCGCGGGCCAGCCCGGTATGCCGCGCGGTGCGGCCGGCATGCCCGGTCAGCGCGGCGCCAATCAGGCCAAAGCGCAGCGCTACTACATCGCCCCCGATGAACGCAACAAGCGCATCGTCGTGGCGGCGGTTCAGAAGATCGTGGACGAAGCGAAAAAACTGGTCGTCGAGTTCGACGTTCCCGGCGGTGAAAAAGGGATCGAAGTGGAATCGCTCGCCGTCAAGTTCGTTGATCCGGTCATTCTCGTGGACATGATCGACCCGGTCCTTACCATGAAGGTCGAGCAATTCTTAGGCCAGGGCGAACTCGCGCCGGACGCCGCAGCCATGGCCGGACAGACCCCGCAGGCGGCACAGGCCGCCCGCAATCAATTGCAGCGTCAACTCGGCCGTAACGTCGGCGGCCGCCGCTTCCATATGGAACCCGATCAGCGCAACAAGCAGATCGTTATCGCTGCGCCGCGCCTGGTCATCGATGAAGCGAAGAGGCTGGTCACGTTGTTCGACGTGGAATCCGCTGTTGACAAGGCGGTTTTCGAAACAATGACCCTCAGCAATGCCGACCCCGCTGAAATGGTCAAGGCCGTGAAGGAGTTAATGGGTTCGCCGGTGCGCGCGACGCCGGCACGGGCCAAGGCCGCGGCAGCCGGTGCGGCCGCGCAGCCCGCCCCCACGATCGAAGAAACCATCGCGGGCATGTTCAACATCGTCGTCGCGCCGAGCGGTCGGGCGGTTGTCCTCTCCGGCCCTGCGAAAGACGTGGAACGCGCCAAGGGCTGGGTCGCGCAGCTCGACACCATCAGCAGCGGCAAGACCATCAAGATTTACGAACTCAAATTCGCCGATCCGGAAGTCGTCGTCGATCTCATTATGAACACGGTGGACACTCCCGACAAACTGGCCGTCGGTCGTCAGCCCATGCTCCCCGCCAAACCCAAGGGCGAAAAGGATGAGGAGGAAGAAGACGAGGATGATTGGGAAATCGAAACCACCATCACGCGCAC
>CAZKIN010000070.1:13026-16122 GCA_964552515.1 uncultured Phycisphaeraceae bacterium | reverse complement strand
GAAATGGCGCGGGCGGCGCGGCGATAGGAATTCACGCGGAAGCCGTCGGCCCCGTCGATTTCGAGGAGGTCGGCGATGCGTTCGAAAGCGCGTTCCAGTTCTGCGTTGATCATGTCCGCCGGTTGCCTCGGATCTCAGCCAGTAAGGATGTCCTACTCATGAATGTAAGCATTGGTACAATTTATCGTTTCTGATTTGGTTTCGAAGGGCGAATGGGTTTGTTTTGCAATTTTTTTTGAGTGTGCCACATAAGAGTCATCAACCATTTTGCCCATTTTACGGTCAGGCGGCAAGGCGCGGATGTCGCCGCCGCTATCCCTTTATACATCAAGGGCGCGCGCAGGAGGCGCGCCGGGCAGTGCACGTTTTGAAAAGCGCAAGACTGCCTTTCGTGCGGAATCGGGAAACACCTTAGCCCTTCAGGAACCCGTCTGCCACTTGTACCAGTTCCTTGACGTGGCTGACGCTGGTATTGAGCAAGTCGCGCTCGGCCGCATCCAGTTCCACCTCGACCACGCGCTCCACGCCGCCCGCGCCCAGCACGCAGGGGACACCGACGAAATAGCCGCCGATGCCGTATTCCTTCTGGCAGAATGCGGCACAGGGCAGGATGCGTTTCTTGTCCTTGATGATGGCTTCGGCCATCTGGACGGTGCCGGAGGCGGGTGCGTAGTAGGCGCTGGTGCCCATGAGTTTGACGATTTCGCCGCCGCCTTGTTTGGCGCGGTCGACAATGGCGTCCAGTTTTGCCTTGGGGATGAGCTGCGTGACCGGTATGCCAGCGACGGAGGTATAGCGCGCCAGCGGGACCATATCATCGCCGTGCCCGCCCATGAGCAGGGCAGTGATGTCCTCGACGCTGCAGCCTAATTCCATGGCAATGAAGGTGCGATAGCGCGCCACATCGAGGCACCCGGCCTGTCCGACCACGCGATTCGTGGGGAATCCGCTCTTTTTCCACGCGGTATAGACCATCGCGTCGAGCGGGTTGGACACCACGATGAGCACTGACTGCGGTGCGACTTTGGCGACCTGCTCCGCAACTGCGCCGACGATTTTCACGTTGGTGGCGATCAAATCGTCGCGGCTCATGCCGGGCTTGCGCGGAATGCCGGCGGTGATGATGACCACATCGCTGTCCTTCGCGAGAGCGTAGTCGGAGGTGCCGGTGATTTTCGCGTCGAAGCGCTCGATGGGGGCACACTCGGCAAGGTCGAGCGCCTTACCGGCCGTCTTGTCCGCCATTTCGGGAATATCGATCAGCACGATATCGCCCAGTTCCTTGGACGCCGCCCATACCGCACAGCTCGCCCCGACATTACCCGCCCCGACAATCGTGATCTTCGCGCGTTTCATGCTCATCCTCTATTTCTGCGAAAAATATTCGATGTTATTCGGTCAGTCCCATGACCGGTTCTGACGGTTCCCATGATACCCCAAAACCGATCGCTTGAAAAAACTCGCGCGGCGAACAAGGTCGATGGCGAGTGCGACGGCATCTGATGGCCGATTCCGCATCAATCGATTAAGGTGGCTGGCCTATGATCCCAACGTTTCTTTTCACTTTGGCCGGCGGCATGCTGCTCGTGCTGGCCAGCGGGAATTACTCCGAAATCGCCTGGAAGTTCCTCCGCATCTGCGGCTATCTCGCCCTGGGCATGGTGACGGTGGCCGCCACCGTGGTTCTGCTGGGTCCGGAATTTCCGGCTCCTTCACGGCGCATGTTTGTGGTGATTTCCGGTGCAGCTGCGGGACTGAGTGCCGCGGCACTGGCGATGGCAGCGCCGCTCTCAGCGAGACTTCCGCAACTTACGCGCGGGATGTGCATTGTGGGCGGAGTGGCGGGCGTTTGCGCCTCGATCTGCAACCTGCGATATGGAACCGGGGACCACCAACTGGTCGAGCGCGGGCTTGCGCTGATCAGCGTCAGTCAACTGTCATCAGCTTTTCTGCTGGGGGCTATCACCGTGGCGTGGCTGCTGGGCCACGCCTACTTGACCGCGACCAAGATGACCATCGCGCCGCTGCGTCATTTCAGCCGGATGCTGTCGTGGGTGGTTGCTTTGCGGGTGGTGCTGGTGGTCGTCAGCCTGATTCTGGCGGCACGCGCGGCGCCGAGTCCGGGGTTTCTAGCGATGTTGTCCAATGTGTGGTTGGTGGGGTCGTTGCGGGCGGCGCTGGGGCTGGTGGCGGCGGCGGTGTTTGCGTACATGGTGTCCGACTGTGTACAGCGACGATCCACGCAATCGGCCACGGGAATTCTCTATTTTGGCTCACTGTTTGTTTACATTGGTGAACTGGCGGCGCAGTTCCTGACCCGCGAACTATCCTGGCCATTCTGATGAAAATGTTCAGATAAAAAAGCAGCGTGCCGCAGTGACTGCACTGCGACACGCTGCATAGGTTTCAATCAATCATACTTCACGATCACGCGGGCGGCGGATCGAACTGGCCGACCATGGACAATTGGACTTCCATGCCCTTCAGCTTGAAGTGCGGAATCATCTGGATTTCCGACTTGAAGAGGCCCGGCTTGCCCGGAACCGGTGTCGCTGAGACCTGAACTTCCTTCAGCGGATACTTGCCGGCGAGCGTGTCGTCCATGGTTCCCTGGCGGCAATACTGCTTGAGCCAGGTGTTGATTTCCGCGGTCATCTTTTCGGCATCCATGACGCGGCCCATGTTTTCGCGCCAGATGACTTTGAGGTAATGCGCCAAGCGGCAGGAGATCATCAGATACGGAAGCGACATACCGAGCCGCGCCCGGGTTTCATCTTCCTTGCCTTCGGCGGTGTCCGGAAATTTGCCGACGCGCTTGGCGGATGGCGCATCGAAGAAGGCCGCGTTGTCACTGCCCTTGCGCATGACGAGCGGAATGAAGCCGAAGTTGCACAGGTCGACGTCCATATCTTCACTGATCAGCGTTTCGGTCGGGATCTTGGTGTGATGCTGACCGGTGGCCTGGTACTGGTGGAGCGGCAGGTTCGGAACGGTACCGCCGCTGTTGGGTCCGACGATGGAGTTGTACCAGCCGAAATTGGCGAAGCTTTCGGTCATGCGGCCTGCCATGGCGAAGGAGGCATTGCCCCAAAGGTA
>CAZKIN010000070.1:0-12926 GCA_964552515.1 uncultured Phycisphaeraceae bacterium | reverse complement strand
CGAAGCTTTCGGTCATGCGGCCTGCCATGGCGAAGGAGGCATTGCCCCAAAGGTAACGGTCGTGATGTTCCGAGCGGACGTCCTCCTGAAACGTGAAGTCTTTCACGTCGGCATCTTCCACGGTGTAGGGCTTACGAAGGAGGAAGCGCGGCATGCAGAGGCCGATATAGCGTGCGTCGTCGGAATCGCGGAAGGCGTTCCACTTGGTGTACTGCGGCTGCTCGAAGATTTCGTACATCTCGGCCATGCGCGGCAGACCAGTGAAGGACTCTTCCTTCTTGCCGAACATGGTGGAGGCGGCACCGCCAAGGAACGGGCACTTGGCCACGGCGGCGACGCGTGCGACTTCGGTCAGCAGTTCGCAGTCGGGGTTGCTGTTGCTGAAGGAGAAGTTGGAAACCATGAGGCCGTAGGGGTTGCCGCCGAAGGTGTTGTATTGATCGCGGTAAACGGTCTTGAAGAGGCCGGACTTCTGCCAGTCCTTGCAGTCTTGGAAGTCCTCCAGCAGATCGTCCTTGGTGCAGTTGAGGACTTCGATGCGGATGTTCTGGCGGAATTCCGTATTGTTGACCAGGTACCACAGGCTGCGCCACGAAGATTCCAGCTTCTGGAAGTCGGCGCTGTGGAGGACTTCATTCACCTGGGCGCTGATCTGTTGATCAATCTCGGCGATGAAATCGTCGACCACCTGCTTGTTGATGGTCAGACGGGAAAGATCGAGGCCGGCGGCCTTCTGCACGATGCCCGCGATGCCCTTGCGGTACAGATCGCGGTATTCGTTGTCCAGATCCCAGCTGTCAATCAGCGAATCCACCGGGCTGGCGCCCGCCGCCGCTGCCGCCGCTTGTGCCTGTTGGGGTTGCTCTGCCATGTCGTCGTCTCTCCGTACTTATTTGCCACCGATCGATGACCGGTTTCTGTCACTTGAAAGCACCGGCATGCGACCGGTGAACCGTCCTTTTTGCATCGCCGAGAAGAACCCGGCCGCACGTTGCGACTGCGGGCCGTCAAGCCGACGGCTTGTCGCCCGATCCGCCCGCGATCAATCCGAGGATCTGATCGCGCATGGCCGGGTCCTTGATCGCGTTGAGCAACTCCTGCTGTTTTGCCTTGTCGCCCATCGCCGGGCGCAGCGCCTTCATGGCCTCGCGCAGTTCCATGAGTTTCTTGAGGTGCGGGACCTGTCGGGCAATGGCCTCGGGGCGGAAGTCCTTCAGCGTTCCGAAACGCAGTGACACCGGCATTTCACCTTCGCCGCTGATGCGATCTGGCACCGACAGATCGAGTGAGAGGTTGAAGCTCTGCATCACGGAATCGAAATTCGACTTGTTGATATCCAGAGGCTGGCGCGCTTCCACCGGACGCTTGTCCTGTTTCTGGGTGTAGTCGCCCATGACCAGCAGTCGAAACGGCAGTTCCGGTTCCGCGCCGCCCTTCAGCTTGTCGGAAATCTGAATGTTTACCCGCGATTCGCGGGCCTTCGATGGTCCCTTGGCCATGGTGGCTGCTCCTTCTGGTGAATTCCACTTGGCACACAGATCGATCAAGTGGTTGCGCTACAAACAACAATTCAACTTACCTGGGTAATTCTGAGTTCCGCAAAGTCATTCCGCCGCGAGCGCCGCCAGCGGGTCCAATTGACATAACCAGCCAAATGATTCCTTGACGCCGCGAATGGTTTCCGGCGTGGGGGCTTTTTCGGTCGCGGTCAGCGCTTTGCGACATCGATACAAAGTCTGCGCCACTTCCACCGCGAGGGTTGGCTCCCACTCGTCGATACGGTGCTTTTGAATCTCCGAAAAGCACTCTTCAAGCAGCGGTCCCGCTAGTTGTAACTTCTGGGCATCATAACACAACTGCGCAATTCGCACCCGCCACAAAAAGCGGTCACGCCGTTGATTGCACTTCGCCAGGCCTTCCTGCAACTCGGCCAGCGCTTCCTTCAACTTGCCGGCGGCAGCGAGTTGTCGTGCCTTGCCGGACGCCTCTTCCAGTTTGCCGTCGGAACCGGTCCCGCCGCCCTTTGCAGTGCCCTTGCTGGGCAGCGCCTCCGCCTCTATCCACATTCGCGTCTCGCCGCTGCAAAGTGGAACGCCGGTTCGGAATTTCAATTCGAAGATCCCCGGCCCCAGCCGCTGCACCAATGTCCCAGTTTGCCCAAGTACCGCAAGTCTCGCCTTTTCATAAGGCTGGCCAAGGCCGGCCATGGCCGCGCAAACATATCGCTGCAGATCAAGCCACAATGGATCTTCCGATCGAAAGGCCGATTCCGCGCCTTTGAGAAGATGTTCCCATAGGCCCTGTCCGAACTGATGGGTCAAGGCGTCAATCTTGGAGGGTTCGGGGGGCGGAATCTGGAATTTGCCGGCGTCGCTGTCGGGCAGGGAAATTTTGGACCATTTCACGACCCGGACCAGGGCATAGGGGAGCGGGTCGGTGGCGCTGGCCTGGCGGAGGAAGAGTGCGGCTTTTAACACCGCGTTCAAGGCGGCACTGGGATCAGCTATTTCGCCGGCCGAGAAACCACCGCCGGCCGGTGCGCCGGCGGGCGCGGAGCCATCTGCCGGGGGGCCGGCCGTCGCGGCGGGCGCTGCGGCCTTGGGACGCTTCCCGGCATGTTCCTTCAGGCCGCGAATGAACTTGTCCAATTCCGGTTGTTCGTCCGGCATTTTGGCGAGCAGGGCGGCCTTCAGTGTTTCCGTCCGGGTGAGGCAAGCGTCCAACGCGTCAAAGTCGTCGGGCTTAGGGGGGTTCTCCCGGAACCAGCCCTGATCGGAAAAGCGATCACCCAGCGCCTCGATGCGTGCCTTGCGACGGCGGGGTCGTTCTGGGAATGAGTTTTCCCAGAATGTGTTCACCATTTCTATCAGCATGGCGATGGCGGTGGATAGCCCTGCATAGCCGTATCGCTTGAAGAGTGCGTATCCGAGCGCGGAGGCGATTTCAAAGTCCTTGGACTTGGACCGCAGGATCATGGTTGCGCTTTGTTCGACCTTGAACCAGTCCGGTTTGTCGCCTTCGATGCGGTCCATCTTTCCGAGTTCGGCAAGTACGGTGATGTAGAGTTCGTCGTCAGCGACAGACGTGCCGGTCGGCGCGGGGCCGTCGATGGGCTTCCTGCCCAATTCCAGAAACGCATTTTCATCCAAGCTTGGCATGATGAGTTATTCGACGAAACGCGCCATGGTGTACATTTACAATTTGCAGTCGCGCCCGCTTCCGGGTGCGGTTTTCATCAGTGAATATCATATCCGAGACTTCGCCCGGTTGAAATGTCGACGACGTGACAAGTTCCCCATGGAGGTTTCCAGAGTTGAAAATGGCGAAAATTGCTGATGCTTACAAATCTATGCCAAGGAGCTGCATTTCGGAGAATCGAAAGATGGCCAGGCCAATCGTCTGCGTCAGGCATCTACAAAATCGACCCAGGTCTTGGGAACGGAGGCCGCAAGGGTGGTGTCCGGTGCGGCCGTAAGGGCGCTTAAATCATCGACATAGGGCAGCGAACCGGCAAGCGGCGTGAGCAGCAGGAAATCATCCTTGAGTGGCGGGCGGGCTATTACGACCAGTTGGCCGATTTCGCTTTCGACATCCCCAATGACCAGCAGGGAAACCGCGCGGCGCGCCAAGTCCATGCGTTTTTCCAGCCAGCGGAACCAACCCGCGACTTGAATCTCCAGCGAAAACTTGGTCGCAAGCGGAAATCGCAAAGTTGGTTCGAAATCCTTGCCTTCGCAGCTCTTTACCCGATTGCCCCAGCGGGCCGATTCGACCAGCCAGACCTGCGGGATATCGATTTTCATTCCCGGGGCCGCAGCGTTGAACCATTGTTCAAAGTCCAGCGATCGTCCGGAATCGCGCCACGAATTATCCAGCCCGTCGGCCGTTACGTCAGAAAGCGGAACAGTTTGATCGGCGAAGACGGATTCGAAACGGCCGGGCGAATTCAGGAAATGTCCGACGTCTTTGCGCAGGGACATCAAATCGCGCACGGTGCGGGCGGCGGCAGGGACGTGACCACATGTTGGTCCGGGCCATTGCGCAGTCGGTACGGCCACGTAGAAGCACATGGGGAACGGGCGGCCGCGCATGTCTCCGCCATAATCGATTACGGATGCGAAGACCGTCATGCCCGATTGCGGGAGGCGGATGATGGACGCAGCGACCGGCAGGCGTTTCATCGGCTGATTGGCGGTGCGCACGCGGCTTTGGTAAAGCTCGAAGCCTTTGAGAATCCAATCGTTGAATTCGACCACCCAATCCGCGTCGGCGGGTGAACTGTAGTAGTCGCCATAAGACGGAAGCTTACCGAACCAGCGAATGCGCGGGTCGGGTTGCGGCTTGGCCTTGAATAGTTTGGAGAACGCCACAGGCTTCCTTCCGTGATTCCGTCGCCAGAGCCAACCTTACAGTGGGCTGATCGGGGGCGGCAATGGTCGTTCCAGCTTGAAAACAAATCCAACGTTCATGCGCTGACTCTTCTCCGGCAACTTTTTGACGATGTCTTTGGTGGTTTGATCTTCAAACGCCGTTCGCAAATCAATGCGTTCAAGGACATACCACGTGGTGCCGGTGGCATCGGATTTCCCGTTGCTTTGCATGTAGGCGACGAGCGACAAAGGCGACGTCGTCCCGATGGTCCGTTCGCATTCACGTAGTTTCTCATTCGGAGAGCTGGTTCGCGCCGGGTCCGGTTTGCCGTCGAACAGGCGGAACTTCATCGGAGAGCCGGCTGTCGACCAGTTCCAAACACCACTCTTCTGAAGGACCAGACCGCTGGTGACCGTCTCCCAGGTTGTGCCGTCATCGGACATCGGGCCGCCTTCGCGCTTGTCGATGCCGACCACAAGTTGCACTTTGCTGTAGAGGTTTGCCGGTGTGTCATCCACGGCTTCGAAAGTGGCATTGTAGTTGGCGGGGTTGCTCACGGGATCCTGTGCGGAGACGGTGACTCCCAATGGCTTGGTGGACGATGAGGCGCCGTCGCCGGCCAATCCTAGAAAATCCCGCCAATCCCGGCATTGCTTATAGAAGGCCATGCGTCGTCGCCCGGCGTCAGTATCCAACCCCTGTTCCAGATTAACCAACGCTTTTTCCGCGCGACCGACCTCCGCCAGGAAATCTTTGAATTTCACGAAGTCGGTACCGGCGGAAGGAAGAGCGCCACCGCCCGCAGAATGACGGCTTTGAACGGCGGCGAGTACGGCGGTCAGCTCCTTGTCGAGCAACGACTTGGCGTGTCCTTCAAAGGCGACGAGTTCATTGGTGAGTTTTTCTTCGCTGAGGCGCGACTGGCTGCGTGCCTCTTCATATCGGCCCCACCCGATCGCCGAAAAAGTTTTCTGTCGATCCGTAAACTCGGTGGGCAGTTTGCCGCATCCAATGATGTCCTTCATCTGGTCGGCCCACAAACCACCAAAACGGGAGGCGATCCCGGTCCAGGGTGCGACGCTCGCTGCACGCGCGCCATCTTGATCGAAGGGTCGCGCACTCGCCAGGAATGGGAAGTTGCGTACGGCATCCTTGGTCGCGTTGCCGCGCCATGCTGCGATATTGCGGTATCCGGCGGAATCGGGCGGCGGTTCCTTCCAGACGCCTTTGGCGCGGTAATGAAAACTAAAGGGAATGGCACGCAGGACTTCAGCAAGTGCCGCTTCGATGTCATCACGAATGCGCGCGGTGGGTTTCTGGCTTTCGGCCTGCAACGCATCCACCAGCGCGCTCCACTGCGGGGCGGAATCGCGCAGTTGCTTGATCTGCGGAATCGTGCGCGCGGCATAGGCCTGCGTCCAGGCGGCCGCATGTTTGTCCCACCACGCCGCCCCGGTACGGTCCAATTCGGAAAGGCAATCATCGCGCAGCGAACTTCCGCCGCGCTCGTCCAGATAAAAGTGGCTCGCGTCCAACTGGCCCAGGTAATAGAAAAGGTCGAAGCATTCGCCCATGCGTGCGTCTAGGAAATCCTCGCCCAGCCACTTGGGGATGTGACCGGCCAAGTCCGCCGTCCGCTGTGCGGGAGCATCGTCTTCGCCGCCGCGCGCCATGCGTCCGCCGGCATCGACTTCGCGTTTGCGCTCGGCGGGTGTGGTCGGTGTCGTTGCGGCAGGAACAGTGCCGTCATCCTCCTCGCGTCCGCGACCTGATGGGGCCGCCTTGGGCTTTTCCGGTTCCGCGGACGGCGCGGGTGCGGGCGCGGCCGTTTGACCGACAATGTCGTAGGCGGACGGACGCAGCCCGAAGCGTTCATTTTCCGGAAACAAATCAGCGAAGCCCAGTGCTCCAGTTCCCTGCAGCCGGGTGTACATTCGCGCGAGCAATCGGGTGCCGCCGCCGCGCTCCATCCACTCGCGATGCGCCTGCCGCAGCTTGTCGAGCCGCGGCTCTTTCCAGGGTTCGGGCATAAGCAAGGCCATCGCGGCGAGTTTTTCCGAGGCGGTCGGCGCCTGGTCCACACGCCGCTTCAGTTCAGCGATCCAGTCGCGCGGCAGGCTGCGATCCACTCCATCCAGCGAAGCATCGCCCGCCAGCGAGGTGGTGATCCGGCGAAGCTCATCCTGGATGGACAAAGCATCGCGGGTCACGACGAGCGTGTCATTCTCAGCAATCTTTTGCGCCGGGACCTGCGTGAGCGTGATGATGTGCGCCCAAATTTCATGCACATTCTTGAGCACCGAGCCATTTTTGAGATTATTCAGCGTGTCAGTGTCGCAATTAGTGATTAACCGTTTGCTCTTGAGTTGCTCACAGAGGAGAGGATCGAGTCCGACTATACTAAGTCCCCCTTCGCCAGTGGGAAGTGCATTAATGGCCTTGAAGACCTCGGGATCTCCGGAGCCGCCGCATTTCTTGTATGCGGCGCTTAGGCGGTCGCGGAACTTCAACCAGCGGTCGCGTGCCTTATCAATGGCATCGCTAAGTGAACCAATTCGGACCGGGGTTCCGCCGCCGCGCCACGCGATATCTTTCAGTGCCGTGTCGAGCGCATTGAACTGGGTGACGAGGCTGGTCTTGAGTGATTCCCAGCTCTTGGCATCCGATGGACGCTGGTCCGAAGCGCCGAGCATGAGGTTGTAGTTGGTGTCAACCTCTTCGCAGCGCTGGCGAATGCGCATCCAGTTGGCGATCGTCGAATCCGGGTGTTGATCGTCGAGTATGGTTTCGCGAATCCAATACTTGTCATGGGCGTTCTTAACTGCCATGCGCACCGTCTCGACGCAATCCGAATCAGCCGCACATAGGAAATGCGCGGGGCTGCGCCAATCCGCGTTTGTACGGACCATTTCAAAGTAATTGGCGGTTTCTGAATCGAGACCGGCTGCGCGATTGGCCGCAGGTTGGGCCGCGCCAGCGGGATCAGCCGCTGGTGTGGTGGTCGCCGCGGCCGACACCAGTTTGCTGTAACTGTCGAGACTTAAGTGTGCCGAAGCTCCGGATTGTCCCCGACAGCCCAGCCACAGCAGATATTCTTCGAGTGTTTCACTGAGGACCGCACCATTGGTGGCCCATGCATCGGGGGACCGCAGCGCGGCCGCAACTTTGTCAAACGCGGGACGCAGCTGCGATTCCTCAAAAAGGCGGGCCCGAATGTAGCGGATGTAACTGACCGGCTTATCTGTACCAGTGCCGAGCGAAAGCAGTCCGGCCCAGAAGCGCTGTTGACTTAAATTGAATGTGTCTTTGGCGAATTCGCCTCCGCGCGTCAGCGAGGCATCGGGTTGGGCGACAAGTACCTTGTGCGTTTCCTTGGCGCGAGCGAGCGGGCCGGAAATGAGTTCGCTGAGTTTCCAATAGCCAAATACCAGCCCGGAGACGAGCAGCAGCGACAGTACAACGCTTCCGACCTTGACCATCTTCGAAAGTTTTTCGCTGCGCACGACGTCGTTTTCATTACGAAAGACGAGACCCTGCTCTGGGAATGCCTTGCGGAAGAACACATCCTTGACGAAGAGCGGCCGCTTTTCGGGGTACAACTGATCGAGTGAAGGAAATTGTTCCGCCGCTTCCGCGCCGAGCCGCTGCGCAAGGTGCTTTAGGATCACCGCGCCTTCCTGCGTGGCACTGGTGAAGAAGATGCCGCGGAAGATGAGGTTCTTCATGGCCCGCGGGTTACGAATCATCGGAAAAAGCGTGCGGACATAGGTTTGCAGGGGGTCGTTGAGTTCCCGAAACTCTTCCGGAAAACTGTAGGCAAGCCCCAGGTCCGCATCGCTGACATCGTCATGCAATCGGCGCAGTCGCAAGTCATTCAAACGGTGGTAAAGCTCGTTGAAATCGCCGCGAAAAGCATCGGGATCGTACAATTCATTGAATTCGCCGGGCTTGGCCCAGCCGAAAATCTGGTTCTTCACCGTGATGTCGCGCTCCGCGCGATCGAAAAACTGCATGAAGCCGAGAATCTTGTCGCACTTGGTGATGATCAGGTAGGTAGCGAACGTGACACCGAGCTTCGCTTGAAGTTCACGCAGCCGCTCCAGCGCCGTGTTTGCATCGGCCTCATGTTTTTCCGGTGAATCGGAGAGCAGGTGTTCCGCGGACACGCAAACGAATGCGCCGTTGATCGGGAAGCCCTTGCGGCCACGGGCGATGGTGTCGAGAAACGCCTGCCATTCGCGGTGATCGGAGTCCTCCTGCGGGTTGCATAGGCGGCCGGCCATGTCCACGAAGACGGCGTCTTCGGTGAACCACCAGTTGTAGTTGAGCGTGCCGAGTTGATAGCCTTCCGGCTTGCCGGTGGAGAAAGTCAGTCCGCCGTTGTTGATCAGGCGGGTTTTTCCGCAACCGGAGTCGCCGATGACGATGTACCACGGCAAATCATAAACATCGACCCCGAGATTCTTCTTCATGTCGCGGACGGCGTTGAAGAATTTCTCGTTGTTGGCCTTGATGGCCGCCTTGACATCCATGGATGCGGGACCGGCTTGATCATCGCGTGACAGATCGGCCGCCATGCGCCGGGACCGGCCCTTTTGTTTCACCGTGAACAGAGTGCTTACGGCCCAACAGATCAGGGCAATGAAAACGACGGCGAGCGCAAAACCGATGGTGATGTCGCGAACGGGAACGCCGACAAAGACATAAGTATGGAGCATCCAGATGATGCCCGCCGGAGTCCCGAAACCCAGAAGCGCGAGTGCGCCTTTGACTTCCTTCGGCAAATCCTTGTACCAGGCGAAGAATTTTTTCATGCTTGTCGGCTCGTGAGTCTGGTGTTCTTGGAAATCAAATTATCTCAAATGCGAGGTTCCCGTACGGCGATTGCCACCGTCGTCATCCCCCTTGCGCGGTGGACGGCGGTTCTGGAACCTGGCCGTCCTGCCACTTTTCTTTTTGAACGCGAAGTTCGCCGACCGCCCGATTCCACGCGAAATTGGACGAAATGATGAAGCCGCCGATGAGGAGCAGGCTTATGAGCAACACCATCGTCAAGGTCATGCCCAGGTTGTAATTGACCTTGACCTCCTGATTGTGCTTGTAGGCCTGGGGAAACATCTCGCGGTCGCGCGTGGACGCATACGCGGGCAGACGCGTAAACAGCCGCCTGGTGTAATCTGCCAGTTCCTGAGGGCGATCGTGATACATACCTTTGAAGCCCAGGCGTAGGCAGACAAAGTAAAGACTCAGCACTTCGGCCAGTTCGTCCTTGTCCTTGCGATCGCGGCGCTCGGCCAGTTCGAATTCCTTCTGCAATTCGTCACAATCTCTGAAGAACAGCTCGCCACCCTCAGAACTTGCATGGTCCAGGATGGTGCGATCAGTTTCGAAAAGATGGTCGAACCACTCGTTTCGTCCCGGCCAGTCGGTATTGAGCATGCGGTAATCAAGGAAGTAGACCAAGAGTGGTTTGACGTGACTGTTCCACACGCGCTCGGTGGCGGCGTCATTGCGCACCAGGTCTTCCGCGTCGCGCAGCGCGGACAGCGCCTCATAGCGCACCTGTTCCGTCGTCCCGACGGTGCGCAACTGGGCCTGTCGGGTGAAGTTGATAATGAACTCAAACACCGGCCAGCACCCTTCCGTGAGCACCAGCTTTCGTTGGGCCTTCTCGCTCATGAACGCTCCTTGAGGGGGACGTACAGCGCCGGGCCGAATTTTTCGAATTCCTTGAGCTGTCCGTCGCGGATGCCAATGCGAATCGCGCGTTCCTGTTCGCACTCCTTCCAATAGTCAGTGCGGTCGGGGCCGATCATTTTGTCTATCTTGAAGTAATGCAGACCCGGGCGGCGCGGCAACGTTCCGGCGGGAGGCGGTTTAAGCTGGAGTCGCAACCCGCGCACCGCCGCCGTCGAAATCTTGGGGGCGCGCGTGGGTGATCCCACCTTCATGTTCAGATTATCATAGATGAATCGCTGCAGTGCCTGTTCATCCAGCGTTTCGGAGTGCAATGCCACGTAAAGTTCGAGATTGTCGTCAATCCACGACCGATCCAATTCAACTTCCAACCCGTCGAGGTTGAGGTTGTCTTTCTTGCGTGCAAACACGCGCATCGCATACCGCGTGGGAATGAACGCCTCCAGCATGATCGTCAATCGGCGGCGAAGCGCGTCGAAAGTCTGCCCCAGTCGGTCATGGTCATACTTCGGGATGCCGGTGGGCGCAAGGTCTTCATGAAATACTGAAAGGCAACCGATGATTCGCGAAAACACCGCGTAAACATCGAACGGATGGAGCATCGGGGCCTGCAGGAGCGCCTTCAGCTGGGCCTGTGGGTCATTCAAGGTGTGGAGTTTGATCAGGTGTTCCATGTTGGCCGGCACGCCGTCCGTCCAGAGCATTTTGTGCTCGCGCGCTTCATTGGCCAGCCGCTGGCACTTCGCTTCCACTTCGCCCGCCATGGAACTGATCAGGCTGAATATCGCCGCATTACCTTGGATCGAAAGCAGCGGTCCCGCACCGGCCACATCCAGTTCCGGCAGCGCACCGGGCTTATCCGTGCGCTTGACCGCGCCGACCCGCAACACTTCGAACCCGGTCATGTCTTCGCCGGCCGCAAAGAGCCGACCACGCATGCGCCGCGTGTACAACATTTGCGGGTTGGCACCGGTATTCTCATCACGGCGCATGACGCCGTGCGGTTCGAAACGCGGAAGCCCTTCTGAGGCATTCGGGTCCTCCAGCGAAACCGAATTGGCCCGCACTTCCTGCAATTGCGGCACACCAAGAAAAATATCCAGCGTGCCTGAGGCGGGAAGCGACTTTTCAATACTCAACGGTTCAACTTGGGTGTTTTCTGGAATCCGAATCCAGGTTCCGTCTTTCAGGCGGGCCGAACACGCATCCAGCCGAACCGTGAAATTCTCCAATTGCTCGGATGCAACTTGAAGGTCAAGAAAGCCCCACGGATACGACCGCGCGGCGGAGAAGCCCGACGCGATGATCGTCTCCATCCAGCGCTGCGCTGACTGCATGTGCTGCGGCCGCAGAAACATGCCTTCGGACCAGTGGACCGGCGTCCAAAGATTCATTCGCTTCCGCCTCCATCACCGCTGAGGTTAGCCGCCATCGCCGAACTCATGACCGAGCGTGTGAACCAATGACTATTGCACGATGCGAATATAAGGGGTGGACTTGTCGTCCTCCACGCCAATCTCCACAATCATGTTCTTGGAGTACTTGCTCGGTGGATAGAACTTGGCCGGTGGGATATCCATGACCTTGCCTTCCTTGTTGGTGAATTTCGGAAAGACATAGATCACTGCTTCCTTGGCCAGCAGCGCCCCACCTTCCTTCCAGCCGCGCTTTTCCTTGAACTTCAGTCCCTTGATCGTCACTTCCGACTTGCCGTCCTGCTTGGCACCGCGCAGCGACGGATGCTTCACTGTGCCGTACTCGTTGGAGTTGTCGCTCAATACATAGATCTGATCGGCGGGAATGCTGATTTTTCCGTTGCCTGCGCCATTATCAAACCAATAATCGGAGGTAACCCGCGATTCCGGATTGAGCAACTGATTGCCGCCTTTTTGAAGGTCGGAAGGGTATACGCAGACCACGTCGACGCGTAACGGCTCGCCGGTGCGTTTTTCGGCATCACGATCGCGGTGCATCGCCGTGTTGATGTAATCCTGCTGCCGTACCGTGAGACTTCGAGACGCACATCCGGTCAATAGGGACGAACCAACCACGCCCAGCAGGACCGCCCACTTCCCCCCGCCGCAGCGACCGCGAAGCACCTTTTTCGTTCCGCTGACCGACATCGTGGCCTGGCTCGTTCTTGAATCCTTGACAATGGACATGATCGACCTCCTTACTTCTGGATTTTCACGCGTCATCGCGACTGATGTCGCCGCATTCCGGTTGATGCAAAACGATCAAAATACTCTATCCACGCCCGTAGGTCTCCGCCAGCCGCATGCTGCGCAGTTCGGCCACGTGCTGGGCAAACAGCAGGTGCCCGTCTGCCTTGACATAATCTCGAATCTTGCGGTTGGCATCGGAGCCCGCGCCGGTAGGACCCATCAGGTGGGTTTGTAACTCCGAGCCCAGAGATTCGATGGCACTGTCACAACCCACCATGGCCGCGTGCACCCAGGAATACATGAGTCGCAATCGCATCTTCATCGGGCCGACCGGGCGTCCGCCTTGCGGGGCCAGCATGCGCTGCACCATGGTGGTCACATCGTCGCTCTTGGTATACGCCTCCCAGGGCACCTTGACCGAAGGGTGATACTTGGTGTACCGGCCAAGAAAGACGCCCATCCCCTTATCGAAGTCATCCACGAATCGGGCGAATTCCTGAAAGGCATCGACCAGTCGCTCAAACGATTGCACATTGGGCGTAAGGTGTCCGTCAACAAGGGCCGGCTTGCTCTTGCCCAATCGTTCCCACAGGGCTTTCAGCGTTTTTTCTTCGCCTCCACCCTGTTGAGCAACCGCGGTCTTCAACTGGGCTTCCAACAGGGCGATTCGTTCATCCTTCTCCAATCGCTGCG
>CAZKIN010000069.1:11457-16360 GCA_964552515.1 uncultured Phycisphaeraceae bacterium | reverse complement strand
TGCGAATGTCAGAATGATAACGACTGCAATGATAATGTGACTTGCACCAGCAATATTTGCAATACCACCATCGGCGAGTGCACATTCCCGGTGCAAACTGGGTTCTGCCTGATTGGAGGCGCATGCATCGCGGATGGCACCATAAACCCGGCCAACGAATGCCAGGTGTGCAGCGCCACAGCTTTGAGTAACGGCTGGTCCAACAAGGCGGATGACACCGCCTGCACGGACGACACCAATGAATGCACTAAGGATGTTTGCATTGCCGGAGCTTGCTCCCATCCTGGCGAACCACCAACCAAGGCCTGCGGCAGCAACAATAACACAGTGTGCGACAAGCCAGATACATGCAGCGGAGACGGAGTTTGCTTGAATAACTTCCCCGGCCAAAGCGTGTCGTGTGACGATGCTATGGCTTGCAATGGCAGCCAGGAATTCTGCAACAGCATGGGTACATGCGTCGCGCTGAGCCCGCCACCGTGTGATAACGAACCGGTAAAGACCAAGTGCATCGAAATAACCGGCGGTCATATGTGCACCCAATGTTTCACGGTGGCCGACTGTCCGGATGACGGCAACGTCTGCACCATTGAATCTTGCAACACTGTCGCGGGCCTTTGCGTCTCCACCAACGCGCCAACCGGCACCGGCTGCGGCGATCCGACGGTGACGGACTGCGACCTCGCCGATACGTGCAATGCCACAGGTGTCTGCCAGCAGAATCGCAAGGCGAACAACGCATTGTGCACCTCGGACGGAAACGCGTGCAACGGTACGGAACGCTGCCAGACGGGAGCCTGCGTATCGAACAACGTCAACCCCTGTGCGGCCAACGTCAATGCGCCGAACTGCGTGGTGGGCGGAACGCCGGACATGTTCACCTGTGCGACGTGCACCAGTGACAACCAGTGCAACGACAACAACGCCTGCACCGCGGATACCTGCACCGCCGGCGCGTGCCTGTTTACGCCGCTTCCGGTGGGCACCAATTGCGGGCCGGTAGACCAGACCGTCGACACCTGCAACTTGCAGGATACCTGCAACGGTCAGGGAGCGTGCCTGCAGAACCTGGCGCCCAATGGCACGGTCTGTCCGGATGCCGACCTGTGCAACGGAACGGAGAAATGCCTCAACGGCGTGTGCGGCGATGGACCGGACCCCTGTTTGGCGCCGCTGGTTTGCGATCCGATAGACGGCTCCTGCAAGTGTACGGCGGACGCCCAGTGTACCGATGGTCTGTTCTGCAACGGCAGCGAAGTATGCAATATTCCCGGCGGAAATACTGTCGGCACGTGCGGACCGGCCGCGGATACGACGCCCTGTAACCAGCCGACCACGCCGGACTGTGATGAAGCGACGGACAGTTGTCGCTGTTCAACCAACGCGCAATGCAGCGACGGCGCATTCTGCACCGGTACGGAAACCTGCGTAAGCGGCGCTTGTGTGGCGACGGGGAACCCCTGCACCAGCCTGGGACTGACTTGTAACGAGGGCGCGGACCGCTGCGACTGCAACGATAACGGTGACTGCAATCAGACGCTCTACTGTGCGCCGCAGGTTTGCACCAATGGCCAGTGTGCCGCCGGCCCCGCGCGCTGCCCGGCGGGCCAGCAATGCGATGAACGCAATGACCGTTGCGCCACCTGCCTGTCCAGCGACGATGCGATTTGTGACGATGACAACGACTGCACCCTGGACACCTGTCCGGTCGGCCAATGCGTGCACACTCCCATTTCCGGTTGCAACGATTCCGATCGTGACGGTGTGCCGAATAATCGCGACCGCTGCGCGGGCACATCCCCCGGGGCCGAGGTTGATGCCAACGGCTGTGCCGATTTCCAGCGGGACACCGACGACGACGGCGTAAACGACGACGTGGACGACTGCCCGGCAACGCCTGAGGAAGAACGTGAAAACGTCGATCGCAACGGCTGTGCCGAAAGCCAGATTGACTCCGACGCGGACGGCGTTGTCGATGCCGACGATGATTGTCCGGATTCTCCGGAAGGCGCCGGGGTGGATGACAACGGCTGTGCCGATGTCGAACGCGATGACGATGCGGACGGCGTACTCAATGGCGATGATCGCTGTGCCGATACGCCCGCCGACACCGTGGTGGATATCGAGGGCTGTGCCGATTCACAGCGGGATACTGATGGCGACGGTGTTGCCGACGGGACGGACACCTGTCCGGGTACCGCCGATGGCGTCGAGGTCGACGAAACCGGCTGCCCGGTCGAGGAACCCGATAACGGCAACGACAATGGCAACAACAATGGTAACGACAACGGTAACGATAATGGCAACGAACCGGGACAGGAGGTGCCAGGCGATGGCCTCGGCCTGTGCGGTGCCGCTGGATTCATCGGCTGGTTCAGCTTGTTTACCGGATTCGCGGCCATGCGTCTGACGCGGCGCCGCCGCTAATGGCGTAGACCCTCTTAAGCGCGGGCAGCGCTTAATCAGCAGTTAGTAAACAACACGGACCGCGTCGAACTTTCGGCGCGGTCCGCTTTTATGAATGTGCGCTGATCGCCGTCGCGCCGTTCAATTTCCGCAGCAGGTGCGGGCGCAATGCTTCGAATTCGCGTGTCGTTGGAAGGTCCGGCATAAGCCGACACAATTGATCTCCCACCCCAAGGGCGCAGGCAAAATCGCGATCCCGAACCGCCTTTGCAAATTCGCCGCGTAACCGTGCTTCGGTTCGTTCAGTCAATTCCTGAAGTTGCTGGCTGAGCGGCAGGACGGTGGCCGTATCAGTGGTATCCACCAGAGCGGAAAAAATCCTTCGACAAGCTTCCAGATCGCCGCTGCGCACGCCCATCCGCCATTCGCGCAACAGGTTCCGGGTGGTGACCGCGGCCTCGGCTTGAAAACGCAGCATCTCGGTTTCATCAAACGCCGGCTGCGGCGATCCGCCTCTGATGCCCGCGGGAAATCCCGACCCGACTACCGCGCCGCCGGAACCATCCGCCCCTCCGACCGGTGCCGCCATGGTCTCCATGATGGTCACCAGGCGCGGATAGCGGGTGCGTTCCAACGTGGCTGCGGTGAGTACAGAAGGGTCGCCAGATCCCATCGCGGAAAGGTCCACGGTTTGCACGGCGGGCTCGGCGGCGGGTCGCACCGGCGCAAGTTCCGCAGCCTCCAGTTTCTGTTCGATCCGTTGCATGCGGTCCGCGACCTGGTCCAACCGGTCACCCAGTCCCGCCAGGCGCACCGTAAGGCGAAGGATGGCGTGCATCATGACACCCGCCGCCAGCGCTCCGGTGATAATCAGAAAACCCAGGAACGTGCTCAGACGATCACCGGCGAATGCCGCACTGGCCGACACGATGAGCCCGATCGCCACATAGAGCCCCGCAACGACGAACAACGTCTTGGTCGTGCGGCGCGACAGATCCATCATGCGATGATCCGGTGACATACCGATATGGCACCCCCGCATGGGCGAAGTCACTCGCCGCGCGTCCGGTGCGCTCCCTCCCTGAAGCATTCATCCGCCTGCGCCGGGTGCCGGAAGTGACACTTGCGGGGCACGTTGCGGAATCATTTTCCCTCATGTCGTTCCGGTGCCCGCAGCGGCACCAGTCGCTCGACTAACGACGACTGTTCAAAATTCTCGCGCAGCGGGCGGTCAAATTCCGCCAGCGAACTGGGACGCGGAATCGAAACTTCCAGCCACATGCTCGGCTCGATTGTCCGCAATACTGCGCCCTTCAACCCGGCGGGAAAAAGCACGGTTTCGCCGCGCCGCAGCTCAAAGGCCGTCCCAAATCCGGGGCAGGTGATGCTACACCTTCCTTCCAGAATCATCCAGATGACAAATCCGTCCAGTGGAATCGCCTGCTCCACGCCGGCGACCATTCGCACCCGATCCAGCGCAAAAAACGGGCACCGCACCAGCGTAGTCACCGTCGCCCACACGCTTGCCACATGTGAATTTCGCTCTTCCACAAATTCCCGGGAACCGAAATGAATGCACGACATGGCCTGTTCCACGTGCAACTCACGCGGATGACCCGTCGCCGTGTCCACCCGGTTCCAGTCGAAAACGCGAAAAGTCACATCCGACGGCGTTTGAACTTCCGCAACCAGGATCCCCGCCCCCAAGGCATGAATGGTCCCGCTCGGCAGGTAATAAACATGCCCTTTGCGCGCCGGGACGCGTTGCAGCAGTGGTTCAACGGCCCCTTGAGCGATGGCGTAACGCAGATCGTCCGCCGAAACCCCCTGCTTCAATCCACGATAAATGGTTGCCCCCGGCGCGGCCTCAATCACATACCAGGCCTCGTGCTTCACGCGCGCGGCGCTGCCCATGCGCGCGGCCGCCGCTTCATCCGGATGCACCTGCACACTGAGTGTTTCCCGCGCATCCAGAAACTTGAGCAGCAACGGGAAGCGACCTTCGAACAAGTCGGCCTCGCCGAGTAAGTCTCTACCCCATTCTTTGACCAATTGTTCGACGGACTTCCCCGTTGCCGGACCGTCTGAGACCACCGACTGATCGCTGTCCAGGTCGCACAGTTCCCACGACTCGCCAATGTTCCGGCCGGCCGGCGTTTCTTTTCCGAGCACAGTGCGCAGCCGATCTCCGCCCCAGATACGGGGCTTGAATAGGGGCCGAAAAGTCAGCGGATAAAGCGGCACGCGTGTGTCTCCGATGCTGTCGCGATGGTAGAAAATCCACCGCGTGCACGCTATCGCGCAATCTCGATAAACACAATCAAGAAGAAGGGCGCGGGAGTTGTCCGCCCCGCGCCCTGGGAACAAATCTGTCAAACTGCACTTGGGAACACTTTCCCAAAGCGTCCTCTTACGGACAGACCGGACACGTCGCCGGATTCGTGTTGAACGGATACGCCCCGCCCGCGACCGCCTGCACCGCCATCAGCACATCCGC
>CAZKIN010000069.1:7732-11357 GCA_964552515.1 uncultured Phycisphaeraceae bacterium | reverse complement strand
GGCGAAGTCGTCTTGGTCACTTGCATCGCGACCACCGAAGTCCCGTTGTTCGGGTTGAACGAAAGATACCGGTTCTTCAACATGTTATGCGGAGCTGGCGCTGCCACTGGAGTGCTGGCCGCCCCCACATCGACGCCCCAGACTTCAATGTCGTCAATGTTCCAGCCGGGATAGGTCACCGATCCGTCCGTCACGCCCATTCCCCAGCGCACATACACCGTCACCTGACCGTCGGCCACCGCCGAAATGTTGATCGTCTGCTGCAACCACGTTGCGTCATAAAACGAAGCGCCGGCGTGATCAAAAACGGTTGTCCAGGTTGTCCCGTTGTTCGAAACCTGCACACTCGCGTGATCATATTGCGACGATTCCACACCGAGGCGCTTGCGATAGCGGAGTTCCGTCTGATCCAGCGTGGAGCAATTCAGCGCCGTCGTCGTCAGGTATTGAACGGTCATATTGTTGGCATAATCACCATTCAGGTTGTAACCATAAATATTGGCGCCGGTGAAGCCCGCCGTTGGATCGTTGCCATTGGCCCCGCCGCCGCCCGTCGGTTTGCCGAATGCCCATTGACCTTGCGTCGTCCAGTTCGGGTTACTGGTCAGGGCAACGGTAGCCAGATTCGAGGGAAGCCCGTCGTCGACCCGGTAGGTAAAGCTGTCCAGATCGAGTGGGAAATGGTGAATACGTGTGAGTCCCCCCTGCTTGGCCCGACCCGCCGGCGGGTCGTAATGCACCACGTTGCCATTGTTGAGCAGCGTATACGGCACTGCGCCAATCACACCGCCGTTGGGATCTGAAATAGTCCCTGCGGTCGGAAGCGACTGAATGACAAAGGTCATCTCGCCGCCACCCACCGATGAGCCGTTCAGCTTGATGTCCATCGGAGTATTCGCGCCGACATTCATGGAAATATCATCCGCATGCGGCGGGCATCCTCCCGTCGAAGGCCCGATTCGCAGCGCCCAGCCATTGAGTGTCCCCGTATCGTCACCCGCATTATCCGAAATCGTCAGCGTCCAGATTCCCGCGGTCGGTTCATCGTCAAAATCGGAAAGCGCGCCCGGCCCGTCCGGGGCATCGCCCTCATCGTCATAGGTGGTGTTGATGTCGTCCGTGCCGCTGCCCGTGCGATTATGCAGCCGCACCACCGTCCCCGAGGGTGATTGCAGTGACACAATAAGGTCACCGATATACGAATGCGTGATGTCCACATCAACATCCAGGTCGCCTATGCAGTAATTGTCCGTGACGTTGACCTGACTGCTGATCGAGGAATTGTCGTTGATCGGCTGCGGCACATCGGTCGCCGCATACACGATGCGGCCCACGTCCACGCTGACGTCGCGCGCCGTATCCCCCAGCGTCCCGGTCAGATTGGTGAATGCGACGGAACCATTGTAAATCCCCGCGGCCAGCGAATTCGCCGCCGCACCGATTCCCACCGTCACCGTGTCCGAATCTCCCGTTCCCGACAAGTTCAGCGTCACCGGTCCGGCGCCGCCATTAAGCGAAATCCACGAATCACTCGCCGCAATCTCCACCGCCACCGGCGTCGGACGATCGCTCGTCACCGTATACACCTGCGTACCGTTGAACGGCCCGCCCAGCGGACCACCCGTCTCCAGACCATTCGCCGGTGTAACCGTGAACAGCGTCTGGCCGATTTCGACCGTGTGCCGACGCACCGTGGTCAGGCTGTTCGTCAGATCCTCGAACATCACATCTTCAATGTACACACCCGCCGCCAGCGCATCGATCGCCGCACCCAGCGAAACCGTCACATTCACGCTGCCGCCCGTCGCGGGCAGCGTACCCGTCACGGCCGACGTTCCACCGTTCAGCAGCACGCCGAATGACGTAGTCAGTGACACGCGATAGTCAACCAGATCGGGCGTCGGATTGCTCAACGTATACACCACCGACGGATTCGTGAACGGCCCGCCGACCTGTCCCACGTGCAGCACATCCCCGCCCGGCGTTACGCTCATCCCGCCGCCCGAAATCGTATCGACCGCCACGGCCCCGGTGTTACCTGGATCGAGCCAGTCGCGCAGCCGCGTGGCCGCCGTCGTGCCCGTGTCCCACGACACCGAAACCCGACCGTAATAATCCGACAGATCGCCCGCGCCGCAGGCCGATGGTCCGCCGTGCAATTGACCAATGACCCGATGGTTCACATCAAACAGCGGCGAACCGGACGAACCCGGTTCCGTCACGCCCAGGCTCCACGTCGCATGAACGTGCGTGCCATCGCCTGGCACTGCCGGATTGTTGTACGAAGTCGTCGTCGTGGGAATGCTGTAAAACGTGATGCGTTTCTCGTCGGTATTCGGATGATGAATGCACGTGCCGCTGGGCGATTCTCCGCTGCTGCGGCTCCAACCGGCAAACGATACGTTCCACGCCGGATTCGGCGGTTCATCAAGCTCCACCAGCGTGAAATCCGACTGCGATCGCGTCGCCCGGTGGAACGAACCCGTCTGAAACTGATTGAGTTGCCCGTCACCCGCCCCGCCGCTCGCCGGACTGCCCACCGGTCGACACGTCGAGTTCTCAAAATTCCAGAACACCACCAGCGACGCGGCATTACCCGAATTAATTCCGCAATGTGCCGCGGTCAGGAAATAAGGCTTCAGGTCTTGCGCTGTATTGTTAAGCATGGCCCCGGTGCAGAAAGTACTTCCACCCGTGGAGATAACGCCGACGGCCGGAATCTCGTTCCGCCAATCGTCGCCCTGCGGACAAACCACGTCCACGTTGCACGAACCTGAAGCCACCACCGCCTGAGCGCCGCTGTCGCCAAAGCCGCGATAACCCTGGTTCACCGCCGACAGTTGCAGCAGCAGACGCCCGCGCTCCGCCGCCGGCACCACCACTTCCACCACAATGTCATCCCCGAACACGGGCGGCGTCCACAGTTCGCCATGTGCCGCATTATCCGCCTGCGTAAACGGCCGAATCGCATCACTCAGGTCCGCCGCATAAACCATCAGCCGTCCGCCTTCGGGCATGTGGAAACGCGTGAATCCCAGATTGACATGCCGTGCTCCCTCGGCCTGCAATCGCAAACGCCACATCCACGTTTCCGCATCAAGCTGCTCCCAGGTCCCATGCGACGCGGGCGTGTAGTTCACATCCCGCGCGATCGCATAACGCGGCGGATTGCCCTCCGCCTCGCGCACTTCGTCCTCCGCGCGAATCGTCGGCACGTCCAGCGGCGTAAACAGCCGTACATCCACATCTTCGAGCTGACGCACCGCCGTCACCATCGTCGCGGGCAGCGACTGCAGTTGCTGCTGCTGCGCAAGCGACAGTCTCGGCAATACCGCCTCTTCATCCGCCGCGAACGCGGGCATGAAGCCAAACGTCAGACCAACGATCGCAACCACGGCGACCGCGCGGCGAAGTGATGGAATTGACATACCAGGCATCCTTTGTAAGTGACTCATCATTGACGCAATTTCAGGAAAGAAAGGCGGGTAGCCGGCATGGCCGTTTCGCGCGGACAGAGCGCGCCACACGCATTCCGCGCGCGGACGTCGCCCGACTCTCCCTTTCCAAGCACTACTGTAACGAAATGACGGTCAATCTACAACGTTTTTTCACAAACCAAACCGCG
>CAZKIN010000069.1:0-7632 GCA_964552515.1 uncultured Phycisphaeraceae bacterium | reverse complement strand
CTACTGTAACGAAATGACGGTCAATCTACAACGTTTTTTCACAAACCAAACCGCGCCAGAAATGCCCTGCCCCCCTCCAGATCAACCAGCGGTGTCTGCGAATTCGCCCGTCGCAGCACCAGCGAGCCGCGAAACCCCCCGTCCTCCAGCCCGCTGAACAACTCCGCGAAATCTACATCGCCGCCCCCCACCCGCGTCTCCTCGCCCGGCCGCTCGCGCTCACCCGCCGTCCCATCTCGACCGTTAACCAATGCGATGTCATTCGCGAACGATTCCACCGTCGCCAGCGGATTCGCCCCCGTCATCACCAGCACTGCCGGATCGAGCGTCACTTTGAGCGCCGCACAATTCAATTCTCGAAACACGCGCTTCAGCCGTTCTCCGGCGTCATACGTAGGCCTTAGGGCAAGCAACCGTCCGCGCCGATCAGCATGATCGCAAAGCTGCCGCAGTGTCTCCATCGCCGCGGGCGACGGCTCGCCCGAATCCGGATGCGTCACCGCGCCGATGGACGTCGTGACGATCCGCACCCCCAGGTCCGCCGCCAGGTCCATCACCCGGCGCGTGCGCGCCACCCGCTCTTCCACCCGCGCCGCATCCGTCCAGCGCAGCTGTGGCATGTCCGCGACCATCGCCACCACGCGCAGGTTCAGCCCCTCCAGCAGTTTCAGAAAATGCCGCCGCCCGCTATCCGAGAGACTCTCTGGTGTCAGTTCACCCGCGACCGCGCCGAACTCCACCTCCCTAAATCCCATCTCCCCCGCCCGGCGCAGTCCTTCCTTGACCGGCAACCGCAGATCATCAATGTTCACGCCAAGGGTTAGTTGAGCCATCGCATAGCAACCGTTTCGTTATGGCATGCATGCCTGGGAGCCTGTTGGTGTCGCCGCACACGCCGCGACACACTCACCATCATGCCTTGCCTCAACGAAATGTGCCAGTTCCCGGACAAAGTCCCCGGCGCGGTCCACGCGAATGCACAGCGACTGCACACTCTTTTCAATCCCATACATCGCGGTCACCGTAATAGGACGGTCCAGCTCCAGACGGACATTCGGTGAACCCACTAGCACGGCGCGCAACACACCACGCTCTGCCCTGCCGTGCGATCCGACAATGGGCTGCACCCGCACGATCCACGACAAGGGGATGTTCGCTTCCCAGCGCAATCCCAATCGCAATTGCAATTGGCTCGCGGTAATACGAATGGGTCGCGCCGCAAACGCGCGGTAATCGCCCAACAGCCAAACCAACGCATAAACACTGAGCCCGCTCAGCACCCAAGCCGCTAAATTGCTCCACAGAGTCACCACAAAGTGTACCGCCAAGGTCTCCGCAATCAGCGCCATCCCCAGCCCGACCAGCATCAGTCCGTACCCGGACTCCCGATGAACACTGTATTTGCCAGGCCTTAACGCTGCGGCGCGCCGGCAGCGAAAAGCATGGTAGAGAATCGAAACTTCGGTGGTTAAAATGTCCGCGGGAATGCGTTTGACCAGGACTTCGCGTGCCGTCGCGCGCAATCTGGTGGCAAAATCCCCTCCATTGTCACCTGCCTGTCGAAACGCCTTGCGCGTCGCCAGCACCAGGTAAACAATGACTGCCAGCTCTGCCGGCACCGCGAGCCAGCGGACCGCATCAAGACCCGCATGGTGCTGACTGGGAATCGTCAAAGCAGCCAGCGTGTAACCCGCCACAAAGGTCGGCAATAATACAATCCAAGGCAGCCGTCTCGTCCGCACCAGCAGAACGTAAACCATAACGGGTAGGGAAAGCGTAAAGTCCATCACCAGTGCAGTGGCCACGACCTGTTTTTCTGTTTCTGTGGCCAGGCCAGGCAGCACATACAGCGTCAATAAAGAAGACACGCCGACCGTCAAGACCACCACGGCATACCGCGGGGCCTTCATGAGCACTTGGAGCTGGACGATGCTCGTCACCATGGAGTGCCACGAACTGGCACGCAATCCGCCAAAAAGCACCCCGCCTCCCGCCACCCACGGCGCGACCACCACCAGCCACCACGCCGCCTCCACCCTTCCCGCCGCCGCCTGCCGCAATAATTCAACCGCTTCCACCATCGCAGCGCAGAAAACGATGACCGCCAGCGCCGCCGGCCCTTGGTTGCATCGTGCCACGCGCCGGCACACGCGCCCCGCCAGTACGCTTGCCACGGCCCCACCGGCCACTTCCAGCGCCAGCCAAGGGGTCAAGTTGAATTGGCCTTCTGCATTCGTGGTGATCATACCCGCGGCGATCGCCGTCACCGCCAGAAGCAACATGACCGCCGCCAATACACCGCCGCCCGCAGCGCAACCCAGCGCAATTCGTCGGGGCTCCATCGTTTGCCCGGCGTCCCCTCGCATTTCTTTCTGCTCCTCGTTCAACATGTCAATGATGCAATTCCATACTCCCCTGGCGCACCACACGGACCGGCAACCGACACCCTAGAATATCCTGCGCCCGGATGCCATCCCGTGCGCGTGCATTCTTGTAAACCGCCCAACACCGGACTACCGAACTCGATCGTGTTCTAGGAAGATTGCACCGAAATTCGCGGAATGAATTGGTCGCGCAGGCGGTTATATCCATGCGCGGGCGCGATGGCCTTCAGGCCTTCCCCTATGCCCATTTGGGAATTCACGACGCCCTCTGGGAACTGCAAATATGCCGACGCGACAACCGGAAAACCCAACATCAGCACAGGGCGCTTTCACGCTCATCGAACTCCTCGTCGTCATCGCCATCATCGCCCTGCTTATTTCCATCCTGCTCCCCTCGCTTGACGCGGCGCGCGGCCAATCCAAGGTGTCCGCATGCCTGTCCAATCTGAAGTCGATCGCCACCAGCAGCCGCGTCTACGAAGCCGACGACGCGCACGGCTGGGGCATTCCCGCCCACCACTTACAGTTCAACCAGGATCCCAACAACCCCACCTTCATCGGCGCTTACGAATGGGGTGGCAAGTCGGGCATCGGCAACCCCGGCTACGTACCCGGTGGCGGCGCAGGCTACGAATTCCTCACCAGCAAATTCGGCACCAAGGCCGGCTTCGGCCCCTCCACCCGCCCGATGAATGCCATCCTTTACCCCGGCGGCATGAAGGACAACAACCACCCGCGCTTCGAACGCATCGGCGCCATCGAAGACACCAGGCTCAAACTCGATCTTTTCCGCTGTCCGGCGGATGACGGCCCGCCGCGCGGCGCGCATTGTCCCGACTGGATCGCCAATTCCGAACGCACTTCCTACGACCACTTCGGCAACAGCTACGTCGCCAATGTCTTCATGACCAGCTTCGTCGGCGGCGGCCCCATATACAGCAACTCGCCTTACCTCCGCCCGATCTCGCGCGTGCCCACTCCGTCGCGTACCTTGTACTACGAAGAAAACATCGGCCGCTGGGCCTGGTCCAGCCGTCGTGAACGGTGCGATTTCATTCAGCCCGGCGTCGACCCCGGTCCGACCAAAGTCGTCCGCGGCTGGCATGGCCGCGATTGGACATTCAACCGCTCCTTCGTCGACACCCACGCCGAAACACAGAAAGTGCTGATCGAAGGCACTGAAGATGACATGGGTTATTCCGAGCACTACCGCTGGGAACGCGTCCACGAAGATGAAGACATCAGCGTGTCATTCCGCTGCATCATCGTCCGCGGCACCGGCTGGCAGAAGGACTGCCAACCCAATCCGTACATCGAAACCAAACTTTATTGGGGCGGCAAGGGCGGTGGCGGCCGACCATCCTACGAAGGCTGTGTCGAGAACGGACCAAGTTAGGTTCAGGTAAAATCAACCTGATGCTGCCTCCCCACAAGTTGGTAAACCATCGAATCAATCGGCTTGTACGCACCATATCATCCTCTCGCGAAACTCAATTTCCTGCGCCGAAAATAAGGGTACAATGAGATTCCCAAGGCAGCAGTCGTTGTTGGCGGAGCGCCAGTGCATTCGGTCCCGAAGAGCGCACCATCACTAACTGGAATTGTTGACCAAAAGCGAGTGCAGAGTTAGCATCATTTCAGAGAGGGACCCTCAATCTTCGGCCCCCAATGCCATTCTCGTCTTGGTCTGTGGAATTCGAGCCGAACGTATTCTGTTTCTAGAGTCTCACTTATTGGCACGGACAGGAACGCCTGACACGTATCAACAGGCTTTTGAGAGTACGATGTAAAGGCCATAACGACCACGACTTGCTCAGTTCAGGTTGCGTACGATGCCGATGGCCGTACAGAAACTATTGATGCGATGCATTTCGGCGCTTTTTCTACTTCGAATTCGCCGCCAGCGCTACCATCACAGTATGGCAATGAGCGGAGAGTCAAGGAAAGAGCACTTCGGGATCAAATAGCGACCCTGTGGCAAGAGTCGCAGCCATTTCGAGGGAAGGGTTCAGAGACAGAAGTTGTCCTGTTTAGGAGGAAGCGATGAACAGTAAGTTGGGTTCGTTGACCATGGTGATTGCGTGCGGATTATGGACCGCTGCCGCGTCAGCCCAGGTCGAAATCACAGAATTCATGTACACCGGGGCAAACGGTGAGTATGTCGAACTAACCAACCACGGCGCCACTCCAGTGGATTTTACCGGTTGGAGTTTTTCTGACAGCATTCAGACACCCGGCAGCTTCGACCTCAGCGCCTTTGGTATGGTGGCGCCCGGCGAGTCGGTCATCATTACCGACGACCCCAGCGATGCCGCCTTTCGTACCGCATGGGGGCTTTCGGGTACGGTCAAGGTCATCGGTGGAAGCACCCAGGGCCTCAACCGCGACGATGAAATCAACATCTATGACAGCACCGGTGGGCTGGTAGCGCGTCTGACTTATGGCGACACCGCGTTCCCCGGCACAGTTCGCGCGCAGAATCGCGGCGCTTGGCCCTGTGCCGAAGCACTCGGCGCCGACACCATCAATAACTTGTGGAACCTTTCGACAGTCGCGGACGCGCAACTTTCCTTTACCTCCACCGGTGGAGATATCGGAAGTCCCGGCTCATACATACACAGTATGTGCGGCCCGGTTCCAACCGGCGCCTGTTGCCAACTGGGTGTTTGCACTGATGCCGTCACGCAGTTCGATTGCGAACTGGCCGGCAGTGCCTATCAGGGCGATGGCTCCCTTTGTACCAATGTGAACTGCCCTTCCCCTCAGGACGGAAATGTGGTCATCACCGAATACATGTATACGGGTGGCGGTGCGGAGTTCATCGAGTTCACCAATATCGATGTCGTTCCCATCAACATGGCCGGTTGGAGTTTCGATGACGACACCCGGACACCGGGCACGATCAGCCTGACCAGTTTTGGCATCCTGATGCCCGGACGATCGGGCATCCTTACGGATGGCGATCCCGCAACGTTCATCGCCGCATGGGGACTGGTTGGCGTTCCGGTGGCCATCAATACATTGGCCGGTCTGAATCGCAACGATGAAATAAACCTCTACAACCCCAGCGCCGTCCTTAAAGATCGGCTCGCCTTTGGCGATCAAAATTTCCCCGGCTCTATTCGCGCGCAATTTCTGGCCGGCTGGCCATGCGCGGATGCGGTTACGGCAAATGACATCTTGAAGTGGCATTATGCGCAGGTCGGCGACAGCCAGAACTCGGTACTCTCGAGCGACGGCGACACCGGCAGCCCGGGTACTTTTGTCAGTGTCGCGTGCAATGCGGTTCCCACCGGCGCATGCTGCGACTCCGGTGTCTGCACCGACGAAACGGCAACCTCCTGTATTCTCGGCGTCCGTTCATACCAGGGCGATGACACCGATTGCTCTTCCTTTGATTGCCCGGTCCCCACGGGCGGCAAAATTCGCATCACCGAATACATGTATTCCGGTGCCGGCGGTGAATTTGTTGAATTCACCAATCTGGATACCAATCCAATTGATATGACGGGCTGGAGCTACGACGACGACAGCGCCACGCCCGGCGTCGTCAGCCTCAGCGCTTTCGGTGTGTTGGACCCCGGTCAATCTGCAATTCTCACGGAAACCGTTGCGGCCAGCTTTATGGCAGACTGGAACCTCTCTGGAATTACCGTGCTGGGAAGCAACACCACCAACCTCGGGCGCGCCGACACGATCAACCTCTTTGATGCCGGTGGTGCCCTCATCGATAGCCTGGCCTACAACGATCAGACGTTTCCCGGCACCATTCGCGCACAGAACATCACCGGTTGGCCATGCGCTGGTGCGGTGGGAATGAACAACATTTTCCAATGGTACCTTTCCGCAGTGGCCGACATGCAGAATTCCTACGCATCGACGAGTGGCGACATCGGAAATCCCGGTTCCTTTGTGAGCATTGACTGCCCGACCTGTGGCAACAACATGGTGGAAATCGGTGAACAGTGCGACGGCGGCGACTGCTGTACACCCAACTGCACCTTTGCCGCATCCGCCACACCCTGTACTGACGACGGCGACAAATGCACCACCGGCGAGTGCAATGCCAATGGCATGTGCGTCCAGGTACCCAACGGCCAATGCGGTGCTTGCTGTACTTCCGAAAGTGTTTGTCAAAACAACATAGCTCCCGCCGTTTGCGTCGCGCAAGGGGGAACCAGCTCAGGCGTGGGCACGAAATGCATTGGCGACTCCGATAGCGACGGCGTGGACGATTTGTGCGACAACTGTCCAGGCGTTTCCAATGCCGCACAGGCCGACTGCGACGCCGACAACGTCGGCGATGCCTGTGACCAGGTCTGTGCCGGGAATATCGAAATGACCACTGATCCGGCCGACGGGACGTTGGATGCCCGGGAGGACCGTGATGAGTCCAGCCTTGCGGCGCAGGGTTTCGATCAATTTACGGTTTCCTTCTCCTGCTTCGTGGGTGTTCCGCCGAATGGCAATCCGCCCGGCGCGCTCGACTTCCAGGTGTTCGATACGCTGGGGGGAAACCTCAATATTTCGGAGGTGTTGGCAACGGACAATTGCCTGCTGAATTTCCTGTTGACCACGGAGCAGCCGATCAGACCGGGCGCCTGGACGACGATTGCCACACTCGTCGAAGAATTGTACCCGCCGGGCATGCCCCCGACGTCGGCCATGCTCTATGTCGACCTAGGATTTCTGCCCGGAGATGTGGATGGCAATTCCGTAACCGATCCATCCGACGCCGCAGCGCTGGCACTGCTTTTGGATGTCGCGGCACCACTCACACCGGTGACGGAACTTGCGCAGGACATCGACCGCAGCGGTGCGCTGACCGCCTTTGACCTCGTCCGCGAAATGGACCTGTTGAACGGCGCCAACACCGCGCAGCCCTGGAACGGGGTTGCACTTCCCGCGAAACCGCATTGAGTGACCGTGGAGCTGCGGGCTCCGCGCAACCGCCGCCTTTCATGACACGCCCTGTGTTCCAGTGGCCGAATTATGGCACCGGAATGCAGGGCGTGTCCTGCCGCACTTCTTCAATGCTTCCCTTGAAAATCCCCATTTGAATAATTAAACTTGATTCCTGAACTGCAATTCCAATGACTGGAGCGGGCCTGCAAAACTCAAGGGGAAGTGCCATGACAAACCGCTGTCGCCAACTGATTGCCATGGTGGTACTTCTTTCGGTAAGCGTTTCCTCGGCACAACTCCCCAATGTCCCTGTTTTTTCAATGTGGGCCACCAAAGTCTCCAC
>CAZKIN010000068.1:8704-16511 GCA_964552515.1 uncultured Phycisphaeraceae bacterium | reverse complement strand
GCCACCACCTGCGGTCCGCTCTGCGCGAAGCCGAGCATCGGTGACACCATAATGACATATGAGAACCACGCGACGGCCAGCGGGGCAAGCGTTCGGCGTTTGGCGATGAGCAAAGCCGAGATGGCGACGACCGAAATCATCGCGACGAGGTAGGGCGGGGCGAAGGGACCGATGTCGGTCGGCTGTTCGTAGAGCGGAATCAGCCCTACCGGCCACAGGGTCTTGAAGGGGTAGAACATGATTCCGTAGAAGGCCTGCATGACGCGGAGCGACGCGGGATGCGCGGTCGCGTCCCACATGGCTCCCGCGCTGCGCTGCGCCCAAGCGGCGAGGATGGCGAAGAGCAGGGCGGGAATGGCATAGGGAATCTTCTCGATCAGTAGCGCTGTGATGGTCGTCTGGCGCGGCGTTTCGCGGTTGGTCCAGCGGCGGAGCGGATAATAGTCGAGCAGCAGCAGAATGAGCGGAAGCGTCATGCCGACGGCCTTGGAGAGCAGCGAGAGAATGTAGCAGGCGATCGAAAGTGTCAGCAGCGCGGCAAGGCGGGAGCCTGCTTCCTCCACCGCGCGGAGCCATGCGTAAACGGTGCCCATCAGGAAAAAGCCACTGAGTACATCGCGGCGTTCGGTGGCCCAGGCGACAGATTCGACACGCAGGGGGTGAACCGCGAAGAGCAGGGCCGCAATGGTTGCGCCAATGAGCACGTTGCGCGCGCGTGCCAGCGGTATGGCACGGCGCAGGACCTCGCGGGCGATCAGCCAGAATCCGAACGCGGTCATGGCGTGCAGGATCAGGTTGGTCAGGTGAATACCGAAGGCGCTGACTTCGCCCCATATGCCGTGGTCGATGGCGAGCGACAGCCAGGTGAGTGGTTGGTAGTGGCCGGCGTGGCTGGTGGTGAACATCCAGCGGAGGTGAGCTGGCGTGAGGCCGCGATAGGCGGGGTTGTCGACGATGACGTAATCGTCGTCCCAGTTGACGAAGCCGTTGCGGAGTGCGCCGCCGTGCGCGAGGCACGTAGCCAGCAGAAGTATGCCGAGGCAGACCATGGTCGCGCGGATGTCAGTCTGGGGGGGCGCGGTCAGGCTGGCGGCGGGCTGTTCCGGTCGGCGATCTCGCATACGATGGGAGAGTCTATGGATTTTTGGTCCCACGTGTAGAGTCCGCAGGCGGGTGTTGGCGTGAATGATTTTGGCGCGGGGATGGCAGGGGAGGCGATTGCGTGCGGCGGTTCGTGGTGGGACCGGCCGCGCAGCCGCGCGCTGTGCGCGGCATTCCTGCTGGGATTGCAGGCGATTCTGGCCGTCACGTCGCTGGTGGGGGACAGCATTACTTTTGACGAGACGAGCCATCTGACGTCGGGTTTGAGCTATTGGATGACGGGGGATTTTCGTCTCGCGCCGGAGCATCCACCGCTGCCGAAGTTGTGGTGTGCATTGCCGCTGCTGGCGATGGATCATCACTGGGTCGATCGACCGGCGGGTTGGGAGCAGGGTGATTTCTGGCGGGTGGGGCGGGAATGGTTCGCGGCTGCGCCGAATCGTGATGCGCTGCTGACGGTCGCGCGGTGCATGATGGTGGTGCTGCTGCTGGCGACGACGTGGCTGGTGTACAGCGTGGCGCGGCGGATGTGGGGGGGAAGGGCAGGATTGCTCGCGATGACGGTCGCGGCGCTTTGTCCGACGATGCTGGCGCATGGGCGGCTGGTGACAACGGATCTTCCCGCGGCGTTTTTTGCATTGCTGACCATCGAGCGCTGCGCGGTACTGTTTGGCGCGGTCACGCCGGGACGTATGGTGCTGGCGGGACTGGCGCTCGCGGGTTTCGCGCTGAGTAAGTTTTCGTGGCCGTTGATCGTGCCGGCGCTGCTGGTCATGCCGGTCGTAGTAGTTTGGGTCAGAAGGCGGGCGGAGGCGCGCGGGGATGTGCCAGTAGAGCGGCAGTGGAACAAGAATACGGCGCTTGGGATAATGGTGGCCGCTTTGGTGGTGTCGCTGGTCGTGTGGGTAGCGGTGTGGACGTGTTACGGCTGGCGGTTCAGTCCGTTTGCGAATGGTGTGCATAACGAAGGGGAGAACGCTGATCCGGCGGCGTGGCGCGCGGTGATGAGCGATGCCGACGGTGTGGCACTGACCGGGCCGGCGGCGACGTTGCTGGGTTGGATGCACGCAGGGCGTGTTCTGCCGGAGGCGTATTTGTTTGGTCTGGCATACACGCTCAAGTCAACGCAGCAGCGTGAAGCGTATCTGATGGGCGAGTATTCATTGCATGGTTGGCGCAGTTATTTCCCGATCGCGTTTGCGGTCAAGACGCCCGTCGCCACCTTGGTGCTGATGCTGGTCGGGGCATTGGCGATGCTGACACGCAAAGCGACGTTTGACGGGCACTCCGTACTTTTGTCCGGCATGGTGGTCTTCGCGGGGTTGTACGGGCTTGCGGGCGTCTGCGGCGGGCTGAACATCGGGCATCGGCATTTGCTGCCGGTGTATCCGTTGTTGTTCGTGCTGGTGGGGGCGGCGGGCAGGTTGACGACGGCGCGGGCGGGTCGCATCGCCATCGGAGGGTGTGTCACGGCATTGGTACTTTCTACGCTGCACGTACACCCGCATTACTTGAGCTATTTCAATGAACTGGTGGGCGGGCCGGCGGAGGGACATCGGTTTCTGGCGGACAGCAACATCGACTGGGGCCAGGACCTCAAGCGGTTGGCGCGGTATGCGCAGGCCCACCCGGAAGAGCGGATCAAACTGGCGTATTTCGGAAGCGCGGTCCCGGAAGCGTATGGGATTGAAGCGGAAATGCTGCCAAGTAGTTTTCCGTTCGGCGCGGTGGCGGAGCTTGGCGCGGGGACATATGTCATCAGCCTGACACAATTCCTGGGCGTGTACCTGCCGGAGTCGCGGGTGGAAAATGAACCGGCGACGGCGCGGCGCATTCTGGCGGAAACCAATGCGCTGGCGGATGGAGGGGCGGTCGATCTGCCGACGGCCTGGAATTCTCCGCAAATTCGCTATTTGCGGGCGTGCCTTCTCATTGCGCGGTTGCGGCAGTTCAAGCCGGACGAACGGATCGGATGGTCGATGCTGGTGTACCGTTTGACGGATGCGGACGCTGCTGCGCTGGCGTCATTGGAAAGCCGGGCGGAGTAAGATGGCGTTGTATGATTGTGCGATGCGCTCGATTTCGGCGGACCATTCGCCGCGCATCGGCCATGGCGTTGGGATGAGGGACGAGACTTGAATTCGCGGTGGTTGATCATTGTACTCGCAGTGGGTGCCGTCGTGCGGGTGGCCATGCTGATTGACTTCCTGCATGCGCATCCTGGCGCCTATGTAATGCAAGGGGACGCACTCGCATACTGGTCGATGGCTGGCGAGATGGCTTCGGGGAAGCTCATTGGAACTGAACCCTATTTGTCCGCCCCGCTGTATGCCTATTTTCTGGCGTTGATTCGCGCAGTAGGCGGCGGACTGCTGATGGTCTATGTGTTGCAGCTCGTATTGCATCTGGTCACGGCATTTCTATTGGGGAAGCTGATCGAGCGCAGAATGGATGCACATAGCGGAGCGCTGGCGGCCGCATTGTTTCTGCTGGTGATGGAACCGGCGTTTTATGTGACGCGGGTGCTGCCGACGACGCTGCAATTGCTGATCGTCGTTTTGGTGATGCACGCGGCGGATCGGGCGGGACGCGTGCGGACGCTAGGGGCGTTTGCGATTCTGGGTGTCACAATTGGGGCACTTGCGTTGATCTATCCTACCGCCATGGGGCTGCTTGCGGTGCTGCCGCTGTGGATACTATGGACGGAATCGCGCGGACCGAAAGATGCACATGATAATGGGGGCTCCGCACGGTGGATCGATGGTGCGTGGGAGAAGGGCGTCATCGCGGTACTGTGCGCGGTAGCGATGATCCTGCCGGCCACATTGCACAACTGGGCGGCGAGCGGCGAGTTCATTCCGATTACGGCTCACGGTGGGATTACGCTCCGCCAGGGGAATTCGCCCGAGGCGGACGGCATTTACACGCCGATTCCCGGCATCAGCCAGACACGGGAGACTATGCATTCCGACGCGCTTGCGGTTTATGCGGCCGCGACCGGCTCACGTGGTGGTTACGCGGATGTGGATCGATTCTTCCGACGACATGCATGGGATTTCCTGACTACTGATGTGAGTCATTCGATCTGGCTGGTCGCGCGGAAGTTCTATTGGTTTCTTACCGGAAGGCATTATAGCGACATTGTCTACCCAACTTTGGAACAAAAGGACGGTTGGCTGCACTTGCTTCCACTGGCGCCGGTCCATGCGGCTTGGTTGATGGGACCGGCGCTGCTTGGAATGATCGTGTGGCGGAAAGTGACAAGATTGTGTCTCTGGGATTATTTATTGGTACTGTTGCCGTTGGCGACGGTGTGCCTGTTCTGGTATTCGCCCCGTTATCGCGCGCCGGTTCTTCCGTTGCTGGTGCTCTTTACCGTAGCCGCGGTGCGATGGAGCGGCCTCTGGGTAAGTGACCGTAATACCGGAGCAAATGGTGATGCGCCGCGGAAAGGGCGGATCGCGCTGGCGCTGCTGCTTGGTGCGGCCATGCTCACCGGTCCGATCAATGCCTATAGCGGCTTTGATCGCTCCGAGGCCTATCGACCACAGTACGAGTACAATCGCGGACAGCTGTTTGTAGCTCTCAAGCAATATGATCGTGCCGCGGTGCACTTTGAAGCGGCGGATCAACTGACGCCGGGCCGCCCGCACATTCTCGCGGCGCTGGTGGATGCCTATGCGCGAATGAATCGCAGGAACGAGGCGGAAACTGCGGCACGACAGCTTACCCAAAGCGATCCCGACTCTGCATCAAGCTGGCTGCTTCTGGGCGGTCTGCAATTGCGGTCGGAAGATTGGCCTTCTGCGATCGATACTTTTCAGCGAGCGGTTGAGGCCCTGCCCAACGACGTGCCGTTGCGCGTGGGCTTGGGATTAGCCTATGCGAGCGATCCCGCGGGTGACGAAGGGGCCGAACGGAATCTGCGCATGGCCGTGCAGATGGATCCGAATCATCCATTGGCGGTTTGTGAACTGGGGCGCTGGCTCTTCGCGAAGAAACAAGTCGCCGAAGCGGAAACACTGCTGCGGCACTGCGTGAAACTGACACCGGAACGAAAGGACGTTGCGGACTTATTGGCACAACTGGCAAACAACTTCTATGCGGCCGACCAGAACCTCGAAGTGCTGCGCGCGCAAATCGCTGCCGCTCCGCATAATCCAAGTTCTTACAGCCAACTGGCGGGCGAGCTTTTTCAACGCGGGAATGTGCGTGAGGCGCTTGATGTACTGCGCCTCGGTGCATCCGACGCGAAGGACAACGCGACGTTGCTGCTGGAACTGGCGTGGGTGCTGGCGACGAGCCCCGATGGCACACTGCTCCCGAGCGGAAATGTAGCCGCCATGCGACAGGAATCCGTCACTTACGCCGAACGGGCTTTAAGTGATCTGGAAACGGTCGGACCGGAAGCGCTCGACGTGCTGGCGGCGGCGTACGCGTCGGTCACACGCTTTGCGGAAGCGGCAGCTGCGGCGCGGAAGGCCTACAACCTTGCCGTGTCGGCAGGAAACAACGAGCTGGCGGTGGCAATAGGCGAACGAATGAAACTGTACGAAGCGGGCCGATCTTACCTGCGCGAATGACGTCAACCCGCCGGTGGGGTCAATTCACGAGCCTTTGCGCTACCTTCCCGGGATCGATTCTCGAGGTACTTGAACAGCTCCGGCCAGAAGGGCGGCGGATTCTCAGGGGTTTGCTCCTTCAGCGCAGCAACGAGTTTGGGTGCCGACATCTGATCCACATCGTTCGCGGAAGTATCGAAATACTGTCGAATGGTTTCCATGATACGTTCCGGCGGAATCCGTTCCGCTCCGGCGACGGAAAGTAGAGCGATAGTCGCCGCCGCATCCGTATCCCGCTTGCTGTACAGGACCGCGTTCAGCCACAGCAAGGCCGCTTCGGTGGATTTGCCGTTGGGGTGTTTAATTCGCAGGTCGTACAGTTTCTTCAGGCAGGCGGACGCCTCGACATGGCGGCTTTTGGCGGAAAGCAACTGGGCAAGACGTTCGAGCGCCGCATCGAGCGTAACCTCGTTCTCCGGCTGGCCTTCGAGGCCAATGGTGAATTGTTCGAGAAAGCGGAGCGGCAGGTCCGTGGAATCGGGCAGTCGCTGAGCCAAAGCGAATTGATTGGACACCGGGCGGCGTTTGACGAGTTCGCGAAACGCACGCCAGGCGGCCTCGCGCACGTCTTCGTTCGCTTCAATGGTGGGATTGAGCCGCGCAAGCAGGCTTTCAGTATCCGCGTCATCCGAACCGAGTTGCCCCAGGGCGTCGAGAGCCGCGCTGCGAATGAGCGGGTCGGCATCCGAAGAAAGCGTCCGCAGGCGCGGATTGGCATTGACCAGACGGAGATTCTTGGCGCCACGAATCGCAGGACGAAGAATTTCCGGGTTGGTGCTGTTCAGGGCTTCTTCGAATTCAGTCTTATATTCCGAACTGCCCACGGTCGCGAGCGCGCCCAATAGTGCGGCGCGGAGTGGCGGCTCCTCAGCAGAAAGCAGGCGATAACGCTCCTGCAATGTGCGGGCAATTTGGGCTCGCCTGACAGGGTCTTCCAGTTTACCGGCAATCTCACCCAAGGCGAGGACCGCCTCGCGCAAACATGCTGGTTCCGTTTTGGGATTGTCAATTTCGCTGATGAGAACCGGTATGGCCTCAGCGACGTTCAAGCGGCCGAGCGCTTTAAAAATGATCGCGCGGGTTCCGGGGTCGGTTTCCCGCTTGAGTTGATCCAAAATGGCTCCGGCGATCAGCGGATCATTCAGGTTTTGGATGATCAGAACCGTCTGACGCCGCACCGCTACCGATGTATCGTGCAGCAGAGGAAGAATCGCATCGCGCAACGTGCCCTCAGGTGGTCGGCCGTCGTCGGCAATGCGCGCTTGTATGATGGAAAGGGCGGTCAGCCGAACATCGCTGAGTGGGGAGGCAAGCCATTGAACGAGCCGGGCATTGCGTTCTTCGGGAGAAGACATGCGATGTACTTCGCGCTGCAGCTCCACGACATGAATGCGCATGCCGTCCATCTGGCGTTTGTGCTCTTCCCGCGCGAGGGCTAGCTCTTGCTGCACCACGGCGAGCCGGTCCCCGTAAAGGTCTACGCGGTCGAGGAGCCACGCCTCATCGGACAGCGATTCCTTCTGCTTCCACCATTCCTTCCAGAGATTGGCATTTTTCCCGAGTGGTCGGCGGGCCGTTGGTTCAAGCGCAGCGTAAACTTCGTTGGTGATGGAATCCTCAGCCAGTTCAGTCAGCCGAATCAGTTGCCGAACGTGACTACGGCGATCGATATGTTGGGCCAATGCCTCTACGGCCGCGAGGCGTGCAACCAGCGGGTCCGACTCCGAGGCCGCGAGATCACCCAATTGCTGCGCCAGCTCTGCGGAATTATGCACGCCAACTGCCGATGCCGCCGCCAGCCGCAACGCCCGGTCATCGCTTCTCATTCGCGCCAACAGCAATGGAATCCACGCTGCGTCGAAAATGGCCGGATCGATTCGCCCGCGCTCGGCGATCGTTTCACATATGGCCAGCTGCGCCGCGGGTTGCGCGGTCGAGAGAATTTCGTTAACCAGAGCCCTGGCCTGTGGGACATCGAGAGTGAAAAGCAACTGCGCCCAGCGCTTGCGGTCCTCGGGGCGGACTTGTGGGTCCGATAGTCCCTGGCGGCAGTTTTCCAGTTGCACCGTGAGGTTCGATTCCGG
>CAZKIN010000068.1:0-8604 GCA_964552515.1 uncultured Phycisphaeraceae bacterium | reverse complement strand
CTCCACGAGCGCGTGTCCGAAGTCTTGGACCAGCTTCTGCCCATGGTTCGGCTGGACGGCGGCGACATGGAATTGGTTGACGTGGACGACCAGGGAGTCGTGCATATCCGCTTGCGGGGAGCCTGCGTGGGATGTCCGTCTAGCGGTACGACCATTTCCCTCGGAATTGAGCGAAACCTGCGCAACCAAATTCCAGAGGTAACCGGCGTCGTTTGTGTCTGAAGTGTTCTGGCTAAGAACTGCCTCCGTAAGCTTGTTACAGTGCTGAAATAAGGGAAAACCAAGCAGTCATCGCTGGTGTCACCAGACAGTTTTCCGGCAGAATCACACCTGTTCCTGTGACTTGCGCCACACGAACGCCGGATTTCCTTCCCAAACCAATAGTCTGCGATGCATTTTTGGTCATTTTCACTTAATTGGCTAACCTCTTGCCGTAAAATACAACATACGTGACGAATATGGCAATCTGGGTAAACTTGGCGAGGGTTTTGCGTCGCGGTGCAGTTCGAAGTAGCGCTGGCCCGCATCGGGTGTATCAAATCTTGTGTAATCTTGGGTGATGTGGTACACATTGCCCGCCCCAAAGGAGTCGTAATGTGAATCGACTCGGGGACAATTCGGAAGGTTTCCTGAAAGGAAAACGAAAGATGACTTTGCGGAAGGTGTATGTGTCGGCGATTTGCGCTGGTCTTGGTCTTTGCCTGGCGAACACGGCGGTCCGTGCTTCGGACGCGGTAACGTTGGCTAAGGCAGTCGATGCGGCTGCCGCGGCATCGAAGGGTACGGCCATTGCTGCTAAGAGCGCGGCCGGTGCGTTTGAAGTGCATGTGGTTGCCGGTGGCAAGCTCCAGTCCGTTCCGGTCGATGCCAAGGGCACGGCGAGCGCGGGCAAGGACATGCCGGGCGAAGGTTCGGCCGACATTGCCAAGGCGCTGACCGATGGCAAGCAGACCCTGTCGGGCGCGATTGTCGCGGCCGAAGGCCACAGCAAGGGCAAGGCGACGATGGCGAAGGCGTGGATGAACGCCGGCAAGCTCGAATTCATGGTTGCCACCATGGTCGGCGACAAGACGATGAACGTCACCGTCGACGGCATGGGCAAGGCCACGAAGATGGAAGAAGCCAAGGCCGATGCGAAGGCTGCTGATCCGCACAAGGGTCACGACCACGCAAAGCCCGCCGAAAAGAAGCCCTAATATCTTTTCCGGCTGAAGTAGGTCGCATCCGCGCTTCGATGCGCGGCGCAATGAAGTAAATCAGTACCGGCGATCAGGAGTCTATGGACACCTGTTCGCCGGTACTTTTTTGGGGGGAGCCGCGGCACAAGTTGAACGTGCCTGCGCTTCTCCGCGAACAAGCTTGAACCAAACGTCCTTCACCGTAGGTTGGTTTAGGCATTGGTAAGGGATAGCCTTGGACTTATGATAGCATTGCATGGCTGCCCTCACCTTTGTTATTGGCTGTACCGGATCAGGCAAGGCGGCGCTCGGGGTCGAGCTGGCTCGGCGAACCGGCGGCGAAATCATCAGTCTGGACTCGATGAAGGTATACCGGCGCATGGACGTTGGTACGGCCAAACCTTCCCCGGCCGTGCGTGCCGAAGTTCCATTTCACCTGATCGACATCATCGAACCCAGCGAAGACTTTTCGGTGGCACAGTTCGTATCGCTGGCGGAGCGGGCGATCGCCGATATCAATCGACGCGGAAAGCGGATTTTCGTGGTTGGCGGAACGCCACTTTTCTTGAAGGCGCTGACCGAAGGGCTGTTTGAAGGGCCAGGGGCTGATCCGGAAATACGATTACGGCTCCAGCAAGAAGCTCGGGATTCGGGGAGCGGCGCTTTGCACGGGAGACTGGCGGTGGTTGATCCACCGGCCGCCCAGCGAATCCATCCCAACGACCTGCGGAGAATTGTGCGGGCCTTGGAAGTGCATGAGCTTACCGGTCGATCGATCAGCGAATTGCAGACGCAGTGGGATCGGGAGCGGACGCGATTCGAGTGTACGCTATTCGGCATGCGCCGAGACCTCGCCGATCAGAATCATCGGACCAACGAGCGCGTTCGCCGGATGATCGATGCGGGGTTGGTGGACGAAGTGCGGGGCCTTCTGGCTGAGCCGCGGCCTCTCAGTCAAAGCGCGCGGCAGGCCCTGGGCTATGCGGAGATCATCGCCCACCTTGAAGGTGCCCGCGACTTGGCGGAAGCGGTTGAACGAATCAAAATCAACACCCGGCAATTCGCCAAAGCGCAGCGCACCTGGTTTCGGCGCTTCCGCGATGCGCAATGGATTGATCTGCAACCGGATTCCAAGGTTGAAGCGGTTGCGGATGAGGTGATGCGACGGTTGGGAGTTTGATGGTCGGCATAACCGAAATGACCAATTGGGCGGTGGACCTGATCGACGTGCGCAAGTCGTACGGGCGAAAAATACACGCGCTGCGCGGCGTCAACATTCAGGTGCGGCGGGGAGAAATTTTCGGACTGCTCGGTCCCAATGGCGCGGGCAAGACGACGCTGGTAAAAATAATGACCACGGCCGTTCGTCCGACGCAGGCGCTGGGGACGATTCTCGGCCGGCGGTTGGGACATCGCGGAAAGCTCGCACGCATCGGCTATCTTCCAGAGAACCATCGCTTTCCGCCTTATCTCACGGGGGCACAGGTGCTCGACTATCTCGGCGCGCTGGCCAAAGTCCCGTCGGCGCAGCGCAAGCAGAATTCCCGAAAACTCTTGGAACGCATGACGCTCACCCAGTGGGCCGACACGCGCGTGGACAAGTATTCCAAAGGCATGGCGCAGCGCTTGGGAATCGCCCAGGCGCTGATGAATGATCCTGAGTTGGTCATCCTGGACGAACCGACCGACGGACTGGACCCGGTGGGGCGGCGCGAAGTGCGCGAGTTGCTCTTGGAACTCAAGCGTGCCGGGACCACTGTTTTTCTCAATTCGCACCTGCTCAGCGAATTGGAAATGGTCTGTGACCGCGTGGCCATTCTGGTCGGCGGGTTAGTCGCCAGGCAGGGAACGCTCCGCGAATTGACCGAGCATACGGTGGAGTATCGCGTCAGCGTCACGGGCGACGTGTCGCCCATTCGTGATCGTCTGACGGCGCTTGGAGTGACGGCGGATGCCGGACATCTCATTCTGAAAGGGCAGGACGCGCTGAAGGTGAATGAAGTGATAGATGTGCTGCGCGGCGCGCGACTGCTCATTGAATCGGTGGAGCCGCATCGCTTCAGCCTCGAAGATGTGTTGGTCGAGGCGATGGGCGAAAAGGTCTTGACGAAGTCCGGACCGGTGGTCGCGCGAGCGGCTGGTGGCGCGTCCACAGACTGAGCATGGCGCATGGTGGCTTGCCGGTGCAGGCCGATTCCAAATTTCGACGAAATGTAATTTACCATGCAACTTTGGGCATTAATTAAAGACGGCTTTCGCGAATCGCGTGACCGGCGCATCTTCTGGGTGCTGCTGCTCATGTCGGTCTGCGTCGCCGTTGCCATGTTCTGCATCCGCTTTGAACCGGACGGCATCGACATCATGTTCGGCATGTGGAAAATTGACGCGGCGCAATTTGCAGATTCGGGTGTACTGCGTACGGACATGATCGCCGCGGTGATTGTCGATGGCATCATGGACACGGCGCTGGGCAGCGTTGGTATCATCCTATCCATCATCGCCACGGCCGGGTTCCTGCCCCATCTGCTGGAGAAGGGTTCCGTCGAAATTGTCGTGTCCAAGCCGATTGCTCGATGGAAACTATTCCTGGGCCGTTACCTGGGCGGAGTCTCGTTCGTACTTTTTCACGCGACAGTGTTCGTCGGTTTGACGTTCCTGGTGGCGGGAGTTCGCTGGGGTGTCTGGCTTCCGGGATACCTTTTCGCCATACCACTGGTCACCCTCCTGTTTAGTTTTCTCTACTGCATTTCCGCGCTGACGGCCGTAGTGACGCGCGGAACGGTGACGGCCGTGCTCGTGACGCTGGTCGCCTGGGCGTTCTTCGGAGCCATACAATCGACGGATGATTGGCTTAACAGCGAAGAGAATGCGGCGAATCGACCTGTCATGTTGAAGTCACTGCATTTGGCACGTCAGATGGTACCGAAAACGCAGGATGTGCTGTATCTGGCCAAGCGCTGGAGCAACGCGGCCAATGCGGCGGACTTGTTCCCCGGTGCGCCCGAACCGGAAGCGCAGGAGATGGTGAATCAGGCAAGGCGTGCCGAGGATAAGCGCCGGAAGATACCAGCCTATCAAACGCTCGGTTCATCGTTGCTGTTTGAGTTGGTCATCCTGGCCGTGGCGATGTGGCGGTTTTCGCGGATGGACTTCTAGTCGCGGATGCAATGCGCAGTAGCGCCGACACGATGAATCTCTGGTGCTTACATGGCCGAAACGGATTTGCATCGCAGACTGAAGCGTCAGGCGTGCGCATGGCTGTGGGAAAACGGCTATGCGGCCATTGCTGAAGAAGTTGCGGTGCCGGGCGTGGGCATCATCGATGCCGCAGCGGCCGGAAAGTGGCGGCGACCCAATCCCTATCGGGCGAGCTTTGAACGCGAACCGGCGGTCGACCGGCATCACGTGGTGTTTGTCGAATGCAAGGCCATGCGTTCGGACTTCCTGCGCGATCAGGGCCATCAACAGCAATTCGCCTTTGCTCTGGCGGATCGCGCCAGGAATTTGGGTCGCCGGAAAAAACGTCGTCCGCGCCATGCCAGTGCGGCACTCGGAAAGTTCGACACTTGCCTGATCCGGCCGCACGCGAATCTGCACTATGTGCTCACGCCGCCCAAGATGCTGCAAGTCTCGGAAGTGCCGCGGCGCTGGGGCTGGCTCGTGCTGGTGGATGGGCAGGTGCGCGTGGTGCGTAAGGCCGTCTGGCAGGAAGTGGCGGATGTGTCCGGCGTCGAAGGATCAATCGCCCGCGCCCTGACCGCGCAGTCCATGGCCGAGTCGATGCGCGACGTCGAACGCAAGGTCGCACCGTCATATTTCGGCGCGCTGCTCGGCTGACCTGTATTTGTCATTTACCCGCGGCAGCAGCGCTACGCATAGCAGCAGCGGAATCATCGGAACGCGAAACCGCGGATCAATCTGCGGTGCCGCGACCAGCAGCATCGCCAGCGTAGCGATCAATGGAAAAATCAAGTCCAGTCCCTCGACTTTTCCGCGCCAAAGTCGCAGTAACACGAGCAGCGCAAGCAGGACAAACGGAGTGCCCAGCCCGATGCTCTTAAGCCGGTTGGCTTGGATACCCGTGGGCGGAGCAACGCCCAGGCTCACCGGGAAAGTGAGTTGATCGACCATGCGAACTGTGTAACAAGCCACGGCGGACAGCGGCGAGGCCACAAGGTGTCGCAGCCCGATGTCCGCAAGTTCGTGCGAAATGCGGAAGGAATCGATACTCGTGCAATTGCCCTGCGCCAGCCGCGACCAGTGAATTTCGCCCCGTACGGACTCATCCAGATCAGCCAGTCGCAGCTTCAATTCCCGGTCAATGGCATCCCAGGTGGCGTGTGGAAACGCCGCGTGCGCCGCATCGGTGGAAAGCTCCAGGTAACGCGACTCGCTACCCCCTTGCCGCCACAGCACCACTTCCGCCGCCTTGAAATAGGCCAAAACCACGCCGCTTTGGTCCGACAGCGCAACGTGGCCGCTGATGCGTCGATTCCGCTCCAGCCACGGAGCAACGACGAGCGCCGCCGCGACCAACAACAGCATCGGCGAAGACGCGCTGATCCGCTGCGGATTGGAAGAGAACCGTGCATGCCGATTCACCCGCCACCGCGCCCACCACGCGCTGATGAACAGACAACCACCTGTCACCACATGCCCCGGCCACACAAGGATGAGCGCCCCGACCAGCAAGCCCAGTATGACCCACCATCCCCGCGCACGCGTCCGCACACTCGCTTGCCACGCTCCCCACGCGGCAAGTAGCAGCGTCACCTGCCACGTCGTTGAAAGCAGCCACCCGGCATAAAGAACATGGTATGGCTCAAACAGGAACAGAAGTGCCGCCAGCAGGGCGCGGCGCGCACCCAGCCATTCTCGAACGACCGCAAAGTATATCAGGACATTCACCAGCGCCAGAAAGTGCTGCACTACGACCAGTGTCTCCGGCGAGTCACCCAGGAAGACCATCAGCGCCGCGAGGAATACCGGATAACCGGGTGTACGCCAGGTATCGGGTCGCAAGGGAGGAGATTCGCCCTGCGCGAACACACCTTGCGTCGCCAGATTCCGCGCAATGTCGTAATACTCCCGCGCGTCCGGCGATCGAAAGGCGTGTACGGCGATTCCCCCCGAACGAACATGCAGAAACCCCAGCGCGGCCAGATGCACCGCCAACCCGATGGCGAATAGCGTCAGATAAGGTCGGTCAGCGATACGCATGCCCTAAGTGTAAGCCCACATCCGCATCGGAACAGGTCGGTCGCGCCAAGTTCTTACATCAATCCATAAGACCACGTCATCGCGCGATAGGCCGGACTCGGTTCAAGATAACGCCCTGCGGGTGGTAGATTCCATTTCGCGAACAGTTTCGCGTTGTCATCCTGCCCGACCGCAAGATCGGACACCTTGCGTTCATCGTGGTGTTCGTCGTGATGCATGACCGCCGCGCGGCAGCCGACCACTTTCAGCCCCTGGCCCAGTTGAATTTTCAATGACAGATCCGGATCGAACCCGAAGAAATAATACCGCTCGTCGGCATAGCCGATCCGCTCCATCAGCTCGCTGCGCAGTATGCCGAAATTCGCGTAAGGGTAGCCGCGCACGTGACAAAGCTGATAAGCGACCCCGCCAACGCTGATTTCATCCAGCACATTTCGTTCGCTGTGCCAATTGTGGTAAAACGCCACCATGCCGACGTCGGAAAGATCAGGTTGCTCCAGCAGTTGCAGCGCGGCCGCGATGCTGCCGGGCAGCGGAAATGCGTCATCGTTGAGCCACATGACAAACGGTGCGGTCGCGGCGCGAAAGCCCTTGTTAAACGCCCTCACGGCCCCTTCACGCTGCGGTTCCAGGATGACGCGCAAGTCGGCCTGGTCCGCAAGCCATTCGCGTGTGCCATCCGTCGACCCGCCGTCCACGACGATTGTTTCATGTAGCACACCCGCATGTTGTCGAATATTGTCGATGCAGCGGCAGAGCCGATCGAATCGGTTGTATGTCGGTACAACGATAGAGACCATGCGTGTTGTAGGCATACGTGTCGCGTTCCAAAATCAAAAGAACTGTAACACGCGGGGGCGGAGCGTCTAGATATGCAATGTTCAAAGAGCCTGATTCTGCTATTCATCGTAATACTATCCGCTCCGAAGCCGTTGGCTCTCGCGCAATCGGCGGAGCTGCCTGCTACCGGAAATCCAATCTCCGGCCAAAGTGACAAATCATCGGAAGCGGCGGAATCTGACGCATCGCCTCGCCCCGGCGGCATGTGGCCCACCCCCAAGTTGATGAACCTGATGCTCACGCGCTGGGCCGATCAGATCGGAGAGGAATACGAATTGGAGCCCGAGCAGCGCACCAGGGTGCAGGAACAAGTCAGCGCACGCTGGTCTTCCTTCCTGCAGGAAAACCGCGATTCCATCGAACCGCTGGTGACCGAGTTTCTCGAACTCCGCATGGAAATGGCGCCACCCGACAAGGACACCGTTCAGCAGTGGGCCCAGCGCGCCATGCCGATGTACGAACAATTCCGCAAACAGGTGACCGGAACCAATGGCGATCTCCGCCAGGTTCTCACCCCGAAACAGCGGATCAAGTTCGAGATCGACGCCATGCAATTCGCCGTTGGCCTGCAATATGCCGAAAGCCAGCTAAGCAAATGGAAATCCGGCGAATTCGATCCCAAGGATTTCTGGGAGCCGCCCCCGTCGGCACGCGAGGATCGCACCAAACGCTGGGACGAGCGGCGTGCCAGAAGACAGGAACAGCGCCGCTTGCGCGAGGAGCGTGAGGCCGAAGCAAAGGCGTTGGCACCCCCCGAGGATCAAATCGCCGTCGAGATGGACCTGTGGGATAAGTATGTTGCCGAGTTCATCGCCCGCTACGACCTCGATTCCGGTCAGAAGACCACCGTCCAATCGCTGCTCACCGAAATGAAGCAGCGCGCCACCGCGCACCGTGACCGCAACAGCGCGGAAATACTGCAGCTCGAAGCGCGCATCCAGGCGGGCGGTGACGCACCACAGCAGGAGGAGGTCAAGAAGAAACTGGTCGAACTCTACGGCCCGATCGACGAAATGTTCGCCGAACTCCAGCGCCGCATGCAGGCCGTGCCGACAAAGGAGCAGATCGCACGGGTCGAAGCACAGGAAAAACGCCCCGCCGAAAACGCGGGGGCCGCAACTTCGGATCAACCGGAATAAAGGTCGGCGTGACGACTTCCGCCTGATACGCGAGTTCAACGACTCGAAGTCTGTGACACCGATAGTTGCCTCAGTGTCGTCAGCGTGACACCCGTCAGATAATCCGTGAACTCCGCACGCACATCGACCGTCGGCCCCGCCGGTGTCGCCGCGTCTTTGTTGAACGGGCAGCGCACCGTGAAATGGCTCGTTCCAAACCGGCCATGCCACGCCGCTCGCAGTTCCTC
>CAZKIN010000067.1:13973-17009 GCA_964552515.1 uncultured Phycisphaeraceae bacterium | reverse complement strand
CGATACTGTTTGATTATCAGCCAAACGGCGGTAGCGGGAATCGTATGCTGTAGGCGTCTGGATCGTCTACGACAGGAATCGCATGGCCTATTGTCCCCCGAGAACCTTCGAGCTTTTGCCCGCACTGGCGGTACGCCCCGGATTGTGGTGGCGCTTCGAGCAGTGGTTTGTGGCCGCACGGGGCAACCGGGTGATCTGCTTTGTGATGTGTATCTGGCTGCTGAATGCGTTTGACCTTGCATTCACGCTGTTATCACACCAGTCCGGGATGTTATATGAACAGAACCCGCTGGCACGGCAGGTGCTGCGGCTGGGTCCACTGTCGGTGATGTTGTACAAGCTGGGACTGGTGGCGATCGGGACCTATCCACTGCTCAAGTACCGGAAGTTTCGCATTTCGGAAATGGCGGCGATCATCGTGGTATTTGTCTATTCCATGCTCGCGATCCGCTGGGCGAATTGCTATCACTTCTACAGTATGGCCTTCCCGTATCGCATGAACATGACCGCCTCGATGGATGAGACCTGGTATTACATGCCTTAGCCGCAATTCTTCGAATCGAATTTTCAGAACTAAGAATTCACGCACATTGAACGCTGCGGCGGCGCATGGGCGTCATGGATGAGTGGCCAGCGATTTTTCGGGATTGGCGTAGACGGTGGGTCCGGTTCCCAGGTTTTGGCGGTGGACTTCCTCGCGCTGAGCAGGTGAGAGGCCGGGGTGGTCCTTACGGGGAAAATTCGCGGCAGCCAATGACTCGACATGACCATCGGCAAGACTAACATTTGCCGATTGCCGGTTGCGCCCGTGGCGATAGCCAATTCGCAGCCCCGTATCACCTGGTCTGACTGCGTATTGATTTCCCGCATAAATGCCATCAGCGAGCGCGACGAGTCGCGCGGGGGTCTTGAGTTGATGCAAACGGGTGAGCGGCATCGTGATACCCGAAGGGTCGGGGCCGTAACCTACCGAAGCGGTGTAGTGGATTCCAGGTTCAATGGGGCGCGGCGCTCCGATCGGATTTTCGGCATTGATCCAATAGGACGTTCGGATGATCTTATTCAGTCCGCGATCTGGAATGGTTGTCGCGGAAATGCTGGTGAAAGTGATGAGGGCCGGCCAGTCCATGTAACCGGTGGGAGAGTCGTGGCTGACGCCGCGGTTGGTTACCGCGAGGCCTGGAAAGTCGTCGGTAAGCGGGCAGACGAACGAATGTCCTTCCAGCGTCCGGTTTCCCATGACCAAGCCGGCCTGATCGAGCAGTGGAGCCCAGCCGTCGAGGGGATTGGCGCGATGGCCGGTGATGCCCTTCATGTTGTAGGAAGGAATAATGCAGTCATCGTTGGCGGCGGCATACATGAGCACGCCAGTTTGGACAGCGCGCAGATTAGAAAGACATTGGAGTTCGCGGGCATGACGCCGGGTGTCGCCAATTGCGGGCAGCAGGATCCCTGCGAGCAGTGCCACGATGGCCATGACCACGAGCAATTCGATCAGGGTGATAGCGCGGCGTCCGTTATAGTGACCTGGATTTGTCATTCTCAGTTTCGATCACTGCGGCCGCAACGCAAGTCAATTCCGTTTTTTCAGTTGGGTTTAGAGTGCGAAGTTCAGGGAAGGCACTCCGTGCCGGGCAACTGGTCTGATCCGGAGTAACAGCGGATCAGCCGGGCCGCGTCCAGCAGGTCCACATCGACGTCTCCCTCTATATCGGCCGAAAGGCAGGACATCGTGCTCACGCCACCGGAGGGACCGGTCATGCAGGCGATCCATCCAGACACGTCGGCATCGTCGATATCAGAGTCGAAATCGAGGTCTGCGGGAATCGGAGCAGGCAAGGGGAGGTCGAAACGCAGGGTGCGGCTGTTGGCGGCATCCACGATGTACACATTCTCCGCTGCGTCGAGTGCAATGCCGGCCGGCCCGGAGAGTCCGTCCGCGTCGGGCATGGAAGGGCCCAGGCCGTGGTTGATTTCGTTGAAAAGGAAATCACCGAGTTGGCCGAAAATGGCGAATGGCGCAGGCGAAACAGCACCAGTCGCAACTGGCGGATAGACGACGACACGATGGTTGTTCGAGTCGACGATGTAGACGCGGCCGAAGTGATCGACGGCGACATCCGTGGGAAGTTGCAGGCCGAACATAAGTCCGCCATCGTTGACTTCACCGGTGTCCAGAGAGGCCTGGCCGTAAACAGCGTCTGCGACGGTATCTGATGTCAGAGCGTTGTCATATCGAAGCACGCGGTGGTTGATCCAGTCCGCGACATAAAGCCCGTTAAAGCGGTCGACGGCCAGGCCGATTGGATTGAAGAGGTTTTGTGCGGATGGCGGACCGCAGGGGTCTTCGGCGACGTTGGTGCAGAGGCCGGACCCGTCGTTGTTCTTAATGGGCGCGGTGAAGTCGTTGAACTGGCCGAACACATGGGTTGCCGAGGCGAGTGACGTTATCGGGTCAGCGAAAAGGAGTATGCGGCTGTTTCCGGAATCGGCGACGAAGATTCCCCCTTCGACCGCAAGGACCCGACCGGGAAAATTCAGGCTTGCCGCCGTGGAAGCCACTTCGCCCAATCCCAGGTTTTGATCGGCAGAACTGAAATCCGGTTGGCCCAGTACAACATCAGCCACAGTGTCGGTCGTTTCCGGGTTGTCGAACCGCAGAACGCGGTGGTTGAAAGCGTCGGTCACCCAAAGGTCCCCATCCGATTCGACAGCGAGACCCTGGGGCAGAAAGAAGCCGCCGGCGGAAACGTCACCGCCGCTGTTCTCAGTTCCTGCGTTGAAATCTGGTTGTCCGATGAGCAGGTCGGCCGCGTCGCCGTCCATGTACGCCGCTGCGGAAGGCCAACTAAGTACGCGATGGTTGCCGTCGTCCGTCAGATACAAGCGACCGCTGGGGGCGATGGCCACATCGGGTGCGAAGAAGAAGATCATGTTGCTGGAAGTCGGCGCGCCGGCCGGTTGATTGGGGTCGTTTGAAACCAGGTCAGGTTGTCCAAGAACCGCGTCAGCCGAAGTATCCGCCGGCAGGACAAC
>CAZKIN010000067.1:0-13873 GCA_964552515.1 uncultured Phycisphaeraceae bacterium | reverse complement strand
CCAGGTCAGGTTGTCCAAGAACCGCGTCAGCCGAAGTATCCGCCGGCAGGACAACAGGACATAGAATAAAAGAGAACAGTGCTGAGATAATGGTCATGATTTCCTCCGCCTCCTCCGGGCCATACAGCGGTGCGCCGTTTGGCATGAACCAATTATAGTAGCGCAAAGAGGAGAGACGAAGGCACTTGGGTGCGAGAACTAATGAAACTGGCCATTTTTTACGGGACGTCACGTTCTAACTGGAATGTTCGCGGCTTTGTTTTTCGAGAAATCGGACCATCGCACCGAGCGTGATGTCGCTGATGTGATGCTCCAGGCCCTCGGCATCAATACGCGCCTGTTGGTCGTCCACACCGATGGCGCGGAGGAATTGCACGACGAGAAGATGCTTGCGGCGGCTTTCCTCGGCAAGCCTGCGGCCTTCGTCGGTCAAGAAAACCGCCCGATAGGGCCTTTTCTGGACGAGCCCATCGCGCTGGAGCCTCCCGACGGTCTTGTTTGCAGTCACGTGGGAGACGCCCATGCGTTCCGCTATGTCGACCAGCCGCGCCTCGCCATGGCGTTCGATTAATTCGTGAATCAACTCGACATAGTCGGCAGCAAGTTCACCGGCATGGGCTTCGCGGGCCTGCTTGAAACCGGCCGTGATGCTGGTCAGGGGCAGATCGTGATCGGTAATGCCGTCGGTTGAGTGGTTCATGACTTAGTGATTCGGGAACAAGTTCGCATTTCGTTGCTGTCGCCTACCGATACCATTGCCCATCTCCCTGGCCGTCAGGCGAAGAAGTTACTCTAATTTCTTGGATTCGGGAATTGGTCGTCCTTGGGGGTCAAGCTCCACATGTTGCACATCGTCGGCAAGGGCGGCGCGCATGGTATCGGTCAGATAATGTTCGGTGCGTTCGGCCGAAGCATGGAGATGATCCGTTGCGAGTGCCGCGTGTCGCGCGAGGTACGCTTCCCAGAGGCGGTGTCCGCGCAGGACTTGTGAGGCGGCCAGGCGCCCCGTTTCAGTCAATCGCCAATCGGCGCCGCAGCGCTCAATGCGTCCGCGTCGGGTCAGCAGTATCATGGCGACCCGCGCCATCCAGGTGCGACAGCCCGTCACATCGCTGATTAGTCGCGATAATTCCACCTCGCGCGGACGAACCGCCAATTCTTCCCAGCGGTACAGCATCCCGAGTACATCCTCACCGATAATGCGTACGGAAAGTTTGAATTGTTGATAGAGTCGGCTGAGTACGCCATGCCGCGGCGAGAAAATGAGGGCCAAGGTGAAAAGCAAGCCGGCCACGACCGCCATCATGCCCGCGGTGCTGGTGTCGGCATAGCCAAACCAGGTTGGAACGGTAATCGCGGCCACGTGTCCGCCGACTGCCGCGACGGCGCCGAAGAGTACACTGACGAGCAGCATCACGCCGTAACGATCGGTGATCAGGTGTGCGGCCGAAGCTGGGACGATGAGCATGGCGATGACCAGGATGCTGCCGACGCTTTCAAACGCGGCCACGGTGGTCATGGCAACGACAATGATGAGCAAGTAGTGCATAAGCGTGCTGTTGAAGCCGAGGGTCGTGGCGAGTCCGGGGTCAAAGGCGGTGATGCGCAGTTCCTTGTAGAAAGCGGCGGTGAACAGGAGATTGAAGAGTAAGACAGCACCAAGCATGATCACGGCGCGGGGAATTTCGAAACCCCAGAGGTTGCGCATATCCAAGGGTGTCAGCTCAATGGCACCATACAAGACGCAGCCGGGGTCAAGGTCCACATGATCCGCGGCGCGGACCAGCAGGATGAGCCCCAATGCGAAAAGCACGGTGAACACGACGCCCATGGCGGCGCTTTCCTCAACCTTGCCGAAGCGATGGATCCATTCCGTGAATGCGGCGGTCAGAACGCCGACGATGGCCGCTCCGATGAACATGGGAATGCTGCCGCGACTGCCAGTAATCAGAAACGCCACGGCCAGCCCGGGCAGGACGGCGTGACTGATGGCATCGCCCATCATGCTCATACGCCGCAAGACCAGGAAGTTGCCCAGCAGTGCGCAGGACATGGAACTCAGCGCTGCGGCCGCGACGATCCACCAATCCAACGAAGTCCAATTCATAAATATGACACCGTCAGGACACGATCACATGCGGGCTGGGTAGCGGTTGTGCAGGTGGCAGTGCTTCTGCGAGCCGCTGTTCCAGCTCCTCGACCATGGCCGCCCCCAAAACGTGCTCTAATTCGTCCGCATCCCGGTCCACGTGACTCGGGGCGACGTCGGCATGGGTGATCAAGTAGATCTCCCACAGGCGATGGTTACGGGTGACGCGCTCCGCTTCATGCCAACCATCCGGCGTGATCAGGACTTCGCCGCCAGGCCGCAGTCGGACGAGGCCATCGTGTTGTGCGCGGCCCAGCTCGGCACGCAGCCGGCGCGGAGACCATGAACGTCTGCGCAGCAGTCTGTCAAAAGATGCCACCAATTGGTCAGGCCCCTGCAAGGAGTTTTCAAGGCGTCCTTCAAGCATTTCATAGAGCGCGCGCAAGAGATGTTGCCGCACGACCTTTCGTGACAGCCGACGATGTTCGATCACGCGACGAAGCACGCCGCGTGCCGGACCCAGGAGCATGCTCAAGGCGAAAATCAACCCGGCAACTACGACAATCACTGCACCCGCGGGCAATCGCGGCATCAAGGCACTTAGGCCGGCTCCAAGGAAACCACTTGCCGCCCCGATCGCGCCTGCGGCGGCGACGGTTGTGGGTAAGTGGTGCGTCCAGAATCGGGCCGCTGCCGGGGGAATAACCAGCAGCGCGATCATCAGGATGAGGCCCACTGCCTGCAGGCCGATGACTGTAACCAGGCACACTAGGGTCATCATCGCAATGTCTAGCCCCAGCGCTGATCGGCCTTGCGCTTGAGCGAAATCCGCATCAAAGCAGAGGACGGAGAATTCCTTAAATAGTGCGAGACAGACGACGATAGTGACCAGCGCAGCTCCTGCAATAAGCCACGCATCGCGCGCGACCATCGACGCAGTTTTGCCGTAAATGAACGATTCCAATCCGGCGGCGGAGCCGGTGTCCATTTTTTGGACTATGCCCAGGACGGCAACACCCATACCGAAAAAGACGCTGAGGACGATGCCCAGCGCCGCGTCTTCTTTCAGCCGCGACCAGCGTCTGATGAATAGGACGCATCCCAGTCCCAAGGCGCCGGAAATGGCCGCCCCGATTAGCAGAGTGACCAAAGCCTTGCCCGATCCGCCAAGTCCTTCGACCACGATAAAAGCGATCGCCACGCCGGGGAGCATGGCGTGGCTGAGCGCGTCGCCCATCAAGGCGCGCCGGCGAAGCAACATGAAAGTACCCACCACGCCGGCCGCCAGGCCAAGGGTGCTGGTCGCGAGTATGACCACGCGCGTGTTGTAGTCGCGCAGCGACAGAACACGCAACAATTCCTCGACACTCGGCAAGCTGAAGCTGGTATCCGTTAGCGAGGAATGTGTTGGTGCAATTTGTCCGAACGCTGCCTGAGCAGCGCCGGACATCAGGATAAACAACACCATGGCCGAAAGCCGCGGTGTCATGAATGGGGCACTACCCTGGATGCCAGGTCGGATGCGAAGCTGAAACATTACCGCACCACTCCCTTGCCTATGGCGTGGGCGGCCTGATCGAGCAGGGTAAGTCGGCCTCCGTAGGTCTTCTGCAGATTCTCGGGAGTAAAGGTCGTGTTGGTTGGGCCGTAAGCTACTACGCGCATGTTCAGTAGAACCACTTCGTCAAAATACTCGTGTACGGTTTGCAGGTCATGATGCACGGCGAGCACTGTGCGGCCCATTTCGCGCAGGTTTCTCAGAACCTGCACAATGGCCTTTTCTGTTGCGGCATCGACCCCTGCGAATGGTTCGTCCATTAAGTAAAGTTGTGCATCCTGCGTGAGTGCCCGCGCCAGAAAGACGCGTTGCTGCTGTCCGCCGGAAAGCTGACTGATCTGTCGATGGGCATAGTCCGCCATGTCGACGCGGCGAAGGGCGTCCAATGCCGCTGCTTTATGGGATCGCGATACCGGCCGGAACCAACCGATCTTCCCGTATCGTCCCATGGCCACCACATCCAGTGCATTGACGGGAAAATCCCAGTCCACGCTTTCGCGTTGGGGGACATAGGCGACCAGATGCCGCTGTGTTTTGTACGGTTTCCCGAAAACCATGACGCGTCCCGATGCCTTGGGAATCAGGTCCAGCGCGGCCTTGAGCAGCGTGCTTTTTCCGGCGCCGTTCGGGCCGACAATGCCGATCAGTTTGCCCGGCGGCGCGTCATAGTCCACATCCCACAGCACGGGTTTGCGGTGATAGGCAACCGTCATGTCATGAATGGAGAGCGGCGAAGTTGACGGATGCTCATCGCCGGTGGCCATGCGCGCTTGCGGCAGGAAAGCAGCGGAAGCGGGAGCCTTGGAAGGTCCGACTGTTGCGGCCTCGGGCGAGGCATTTGTGTTCATAATTAGGTGCGCCTCGTTCATGGCTTGGTGCCGGGTGATAGTTTGCCTTGCATTCCAAGTTCCGGGGCATCTCCGCCAAGGGCACGGGCAATAATCGTCGCATTGTGGTCGATCATGCCGATGTAAGTCCCTTCATAGGTTCCGGCCTTGCCCATCGCATCGGAGAAGAGCGTGCCGCCGACCTTTACTTCATGGTTACGTGATCGGGCTCCTTCGACCAGTGCCTGCACGTTTTTCTGTGCGACGCTTGTCTCCACGAATACCGCGCGGACCTTATTGGTCACGATGAAATCGACGATGCGGTTGATGTCCTGCAAGCCGGCTTCCGATTCCGTGGAAAGGCCTTGGATGCCTTTGACTTCAATGCCGTAGGCACGTCCGAAATAATTGAATGCGTCGTGGGCGGTGATAAGCACACGTTGTTGTTGAGGAATGGAGGCGATGACTTTGCGCACATACGCATCGAGCGTTTCCAGTTCCGCTCCGTAGCGAACCGCGTTAGCACGATAAAAGTCGGCGTTCGGTACATCGTATTCTGAGAGTGATTTGGCCACAGCGTCCACGCCTTGCTTCCAAGCCCGGGGGTCCATCCAAACGTGGGGGTCGAAATGTCCTTGCATTTCCTCTGGTTCGAGCAGGAATTTCTCGTCCAGCAATTCCGTTACCGCGAAGACCGCCTTACCGGATCGGGCGACGCGGATGAGCGTGTCGGCGAGTTTGCCTTCGAGCATCAGGCCGCTGTAGAAGACGACATCCGCTTCCATTAACGCAGCCACGTCGCCGCGCGTAGGCTTGTAAAGATGGGGATCGACTCCTTCGCCGATGATGCCCTTCACTGTCGCACGATCACCCGCCACCTCGCGCACAATATCCGTCACCATGGCCACTGTTGTCGCTGCGGAGTATGGGTATTTATTCGGTGCCGCTGCGTGGCACGGAAACGCCGCTACCACCGCCAGTGCTAATCCAACCGCCGCGTAGTTTCGGCCGACTCTTTTCAGGTTCATTCGGAAAACTCCTCCAAGTCGCTTGTGCGATCTCACCACTCATTCTGAGCCAATCACGAAATTTCGTTCTGCCGACACATTACGGTGCCAGGCCAAAGACGGCGAGCAATAGCTCCAGGAACACGTTTTGCAAAACGCTGAACATCAAATCCAGGAAATAGTTCATACTCAATCTCCAAAGTTGATGCGACAGGCCATGCCGATTCCGGCGAAGAAATCATCCGCCTGTTCATTGAGTCCCCACCCGGCGCGAATGTCGAGCTGCACATCGGGATTCAGCCCAAACGTTAGACCACCGTTGGCATAATGGGCGCAGTCGCTGCCACGGTCATCGGGATAGAACCCGAAATACTCGACGTAAGCACCGAGCCAGTCGTTCACTGCATATCCGACCGCTACGGAAGAAGCCGCTTGAAAGAATCGCCCATCTGCCGACCTGGGAACTGCAAAGTTGATGTTTCCCGCGATCGACCAGCGCTCGGATAAGTCATAGGCCCAAAGCCACTTGACCTCCGGCTCGACATCGCCGGACGTTTTTTCGCGCGTACCGATGGGAATTGTCGTTTCAACAATGACTCCGAAGTCCGGGATCCCGCCGTCCTGGTCGATCAGATGGACTTTGAATCCTGCGGAAAGATCTGTTGATCCGTCAATGTGAGTTTGCCGATCCCTCGTTCGGCCATTGTCGTTGGGTTCAAATGTATTGAGCTCGGTCGTTGAATAGCCATCCCAACCCAGGCGAAATTCAACAAGTTCATGGATTCCAATCCTGAGCAGCAATTCGGGTGCGGTGTGATCGGTCCACCTTTCACTGTTCTCGCGATCCTCTGTAAACGTATACCCAGCTTCGATCTGCAGGACGCGCAGTCCAACGACGGACGTGCTCTCAGTGAAATCCGGTCGGTCTGTAGTGAGGGGCTCACGTTTGGCCTCTGTCGTTGCTGATTCGTCGGCAAAACATTGCGAGTTTGGAGTTGCAGACCACGCTAGCGCCATGGCGCAAATTAAGCAGGCAGATCGCTGATTCTGGACGGGAAACTTAAGTTGGCGAAAATCGACCTGCCGCCAGTGAAGTATCATAATCGACATAGTCTACTCAAGTTCAAGAAATTACTCTTGCATTATATATGTTCTATATCGGCTAGATAGTAGCCAAGACTATATTATAGTGCAATGGGTAATAGGCAAATGGTTGCTTGGAAAATTCGTTGACACGTCGTTTGGCGTGACTTGCCAGCATCATTGGCCGGGAAACGCCAAGTAGGCCCAACTTGATCATCATGTAGCGTAAATATTAACGTATAGCGTTAATTGTGCGACTGGTTATTGCCATCGATCCAATCGTGTGAAATTGAAGCAATAAAGACTTTTTTATCATTAATGTGAAATTCAAGGCTGCCAGATGGGCGGTTACATTCGTTTTACAACACTGATACAAAACCTTGCGTTAGCCAAGGGATTTAGGTAGAATGCGGCATGGTTACTGGACAGTGTTCAGTCAAACCGGGTTCCATTGGGTGGGCAAATTGCGCATTAGAGAATAGTTAACGCATTTTGTCCATGATGCTGCGCACGCTTGGTTTGGAAAGTGTGTGGAGCATTCTTTTGCGCGATATGCGCAGGAGGAAATGAACAGAGAATCAGCTTTCCAGTTCCTCCCACCGCGTCAAGGGAGGTAGCGGTCAGACAGCGTCAACTGACCACGACAGAGGCGTTCCGAGGTGAAACGAATGTGTCATCTCTGCGCTTCCCATAGAAAGCAGAAGAAAAGAGAGCCAAACACTTTTTTCTTCGGGGGTTAGGTCGTCGTGGAAACGTTGACGGTGCGTACTGGTGTGCGCACGCGCAGGTTGGTTGTGGTCAACCGATCAAGGACCGCTATGGGAGGAATGGAATGAGAGGTCAGAGTAGACGCGCAGGGTGTCTTGCGGCCGGTGTACTTGCCGCAACCGTGTTCGCCTGGGGTTGGGCGCCGAAGTCGGCCCCTGCCAGGGACGCGAAGACGCCGCAGTTAGGAAATCAATGGCTAACGGAACCGCAGCGCGAAGAGGCAGCGCGTGCGGTGATTGAGCGACTGAACACTGAAGGAGCGCCGACCTTACAAATGGAGCAGCAGGTCGTGCATCCACAATCGCTCAAGCAGGCGCCTCAAGACAGTGGCAACCTTTATGTCACCATAGGTGACAGACCGGTGCGCATGATCACGTCTTACGACGCAACACCGATCAATGACGGTGGTCTCGCCACAGGTGGCGGAACACCGAATGGCGGTGCGTGCACCTGCGATTCACAGTGCGCGGCTGCGGCTGGCGAATGCCACGTGGCTCATTGTGTTGGCGGTGTTTGCGTTCAGGAAAATGCGCCGGTGGACACTACGTGCAGCAACGACGGGCAATTCTGCACCGAAGAACGCTGCAACGACGTCGGCGTCTGTGTAAACACCAACGTCAGCCCCAGTATCGCAACTCGTATTTCGCCGTGCTCCAAACAATGTTGCACAGCTGCGACCTGCACGTTGGGCAGTTTTCAGAACTGCTTTGAAGCGTCGGATTGCCCGGGTACTGAAGGCTGCTTCCCGAAGCGCCAGGCGGTTTCTGGTCAGTTGTATCGCGCGCAGTGCGACGAGACCAATGACCGTTGCTTTGTTGATCGTGTTCCCGCGGCGACACCAAACGCGGCAGTAGGCAACCCCATCGGTCGTTGTTGCACCGCTGGCGGTGCTTGCTCGCTTACCGATCTGGCCGGTTGTCCGAGCGGACAGTGGTGGCGGATGCGCGACCCCGATGATTCACAGCACGCATGCAACGGTACTGATGGTTGTCCGAAATATGGTTCGGGAATTGCACCTGATGGTCCGCACGTAACGGGCATCGGTCCGATTGTGCCACCCGCCCGTCGTTGTTCGGTCGGTGGCAATATTTGCGAAGTCAATGCGGATTGCATGGCGCGTTGCAATGGCGGTGCGCTACTCAATGAAGCTTGTGATTCGGACTTGGATTGTCCAGGCGGCGTATGCCTGCCTGGAGGTTTGCAGGACATTTGCACGGCCGACTCTGAGGAATGCCAGGGGCCCGGAACGTTTACTTCGGTTGGCGATGATTACTCGCTGTCGAATGGTTCCTACATGCGATTGTCTGAGTTTCGATTCCGTGGCGGAGCTCGTGAACCGAGTGAAGTAGCGATCTTTGAGTTTTATGACACGTCGTTGTCGCCTATGCGGCTGGCGAATGTATTCGCCTTCCGTTTCGCCAATCCGGGAGATTTCGACTATCGCATTATCGTGGACTGCTTCCCGAATTGTGATGCTTCGCAGCCGCAAGGCTCGAATTTCGTTGAAAATCGACTTGATCCGCCGTTCATCATTCCTCCCGCGGGTATTGTTGTGATGCGGGCTTCCCGGTTGGGCTTCCTCAACTCGCCGGTCAGCACGCAGTTTGGTGAGGATGACGGAAACTTGTTCTGGTATACCACCGATGCCACCGATGTCGGAACCAACAATCCGAACTCCATGTGGATTAACGGAACCGTTGGTAACAACCCCGCCACCGCGGCGGATATCCTGTCGTTCGAACTGGTAGGAACGAAGATTCCCGCACCGGTTGCGGCCTGTTGTGATCCCGACACCGGAAACTGTGTCGATCGCGTTCAATGGGATTGTTCATTCTGCACTGATCCTGCCAGAACTTCGTGCGATTTGGGACGTGATTGCGGTTTGAACGCCCAGTTCAACTGCTCGACGCGCGATTGGAAGGGGGCGCGCAGCGCTGCTGAGGTGATCGCAGACGGATACAAAGTCTGTGGCCAAGCCTATTGCCACGGCCCGAACGCTGGTGCCGGTACCGCAATTGAATGCACGGGAACGGGCCAGGGTAGCTGCGCGGCCGGTCACGTTTGTGAGGAGGCCTGCGAAACCGCCGCTTGCTGTACGGCGTCGGGTTGCGTGGAAGTCAGCACAGTTGCGGAGTGCAACGGACTCAGCGGCTCAATTCTCGGTTTCGGCCAGCGCTGCGAACCGAACTGCTGCCCGCAACCTCTGACCGGGGTTGACTGCTGCAAAGATTACTTTACCTGCCGACAGGGCGCAAACGATACGGGAATCGGCTGCAATTTCCGTTGCAGCAACGATGCCAATCGCCCGTGTTCGGAGGATTACGAATGCGTCGCGCCGGGCACATGCAATGTGCTTCCCGGTACACAGGCGGATTGCCAGGCGGGCCAGACATGCCAGATGATCTGCGACGGCCCGAACAACCCTGCGGATCCGCGAATTCACGTTATTGATGTGCCCACGTTTGTTTCAGGTGATGAACGGGTGATCAAGGACTTCCGCGGCGCCACTGGTTCTGCGCTGTTCACTGAAGATTGCGCCAGCAATTCGGCCGGTGCGGACTTCGGCCATTACCAGTTCTTTACGTTGGATGAGTGTGCGGTAGTAACCATCAACACTTGCTGTTCCGATCCTCTCGTGACTCCGGTCAGCCAGATCGTCACCAAGGATTGCCCCTGCATCTCCGGCGAGGCTTTCTTTGCTGATGTTAACACCAATGGCGCTCAATCCGGATTTGGTACCGCCTGCAACAACGACTTCTGCTGCACGGACGGTAACTGGTCGATCAAGTTTACCTTGCCCCCGGGTTCATATACGTATCAGATCCCGGGCGACAAGAGCTGTTCAAACAGCACCACGAACTGCCTGGTCGATGCCGATTGCGATCCGGGTACCTGGTGTGTTCGCAATAACGCCACGTACCAGGGGCACATCATCGCCCAGCCCTGTTCGCCGGGTGCATGCTGCGGTTCGCCGGCTGATCCGGGCGAGTCATTCTGTTCAGTCACAGATCGATTCACCTGCGAAGATCAGCGGAAATACTGCAAGACCACGCAGGCAACCTGTGATGACAATTCGGACTGCCCCGTTGGGGACGTCTGCCTGCAGGGTGTCTTCCTCGGCGATAAGGAAGTCAGCCCCGTGCCTCTTTGCGTGGGTGATCCTTGCTCTCTAGGCGCCTGTTGCCTCGGCCCGGGAAATTGCACGGATAACGCCGGTGCCGGTATTGGGTTTGCGGCATGCAATGCCCAAAACGGAACCTATATCGGTGGATTCCGCTGCAGTGAGAATCCGTGCCCGGTTTGTCCGATTGAAACGCAAGATCAGTGCCAGACAGATGTCACCGGTACTGTGATTCTTCCTTCTGACCGCTTGCTCAATCAGCGCCGTGCGGATGATTTCCGCGCCGCCGGCTCGGTCATCCGGCGCATTTGCTTCTACCCCTGCTTCATCGGTGTCGATGGCACGCCGCAAGGGTTTGAATGCAGCGGCAACAGCGGCGGAACGCGTCCGCCGGATGCTTGGATTGCCAAGTTCTACGAAGATGACAATGGTAAGCCTGGCCCGTTGGTCGCTGGAGTTCCCGGTGCGGGATTCTCGTTGACCATCGATGCAAGCATCCCGACCGACGGTGGTGCCGGTGGCTCGCGTTGCTGGCGCTATACTGCGCCGATCGCCGCGCCAAACGGCATTTCGGTCACCCCGGGTGATTGCTACTGGTTGGAAGTTACCGGCTTGGGCGAAGTGCAGCAGGGTGGCACCTGCGTTACCCAGTGGTTGTCCAGCGGTGATGGCAACAACTACAGCATGCGTGACACCAACAACTCCTATGCATTGACTGATGTGGCCGCTTTCGATCAGGCGTTCTGCATCGATTCGGGAATCATCGGCGCTACGAGCCCGCCAACCAGTCAGGACGGCGGGTGCGGTAATTTCCCGGTTGCCTGTTGCAAGCCCGGGGCCGGCGGTCCAACCTGCGTCGATGGCGGAAGCTATCAGCAGTGCATTGGTACGCCTGCCAACCCGCAAGTAGGCGTCGCGTTCCCGTTCATCACCTGTTCGCAGGTTCCCGGTGGTTGTCCGGAACCCCCGAATGACGATTGTGCAAACGCCAGCGTTCCTTCGGAATGCGTCGGACAAGTTACGAATCCCAACCTCGGTGTCTGTTCGGTTTCGGATGGTCCGCCGAATATTTCAGAGGTTTGTGATATGTCCGTGGGCAGTGCTCCGCGACATGACTGCGTGAACGCGACGGCTACCTGCCAGCCGCGTCCCGCAAGCACCGACGCCTATCGTTGTGGTTTCACCACGGACAATCGGTTGGCGACAACCGACGGTCCGGGAACCACGGGCGCTGGCGTCTGTTTCCAATCTGGCGCCAATTCGTTCCAGGCGGACGTCTGGTATCGATACACCGCGCCGTGCAGCGGCACGCTTACCATTCACAGTTGCGCAGGCAACAACAACACCTATGACATGATGCTCCAGGTGTTTGGAAACCACACGGCCACGTGCTCGACCTGTCCCGTTACCGGCAACACGCAAAATCTCGCCTGTACCGACGACGGTAGCTGCAGTACTGCGGGCGGTGGTGGCGGTGTTCGGGTTCCGAATGTCATCGCTGGTTCATGCTACACCATTCGCGTGGGCGGTTACTCGGCACTTGGTGCTGAGACTGATGCCGGCCAGAACATCAGCGGTTTGGATGTTGGCATGATTTGCAACCCCATCGTCAGTGCTCAAACGCCATTGGCGCCGTCCGGAGCACAAGCGGTGCATAACCGTCAGAAGAACCGGTATATCTCGTTCGAACCGAATAACGGGATGAGTTCGGTGGCGTTCCGCGTTCAAAAGGCCGCAGTCGCCAACAACGCTGGCTTCTGCACCGGTAATCCGGGCGCGGCCTGCACAGGCGCTCCCGCACAGGGCACCTGCCCTGGCGGTTCGCTCTGCGTAGCTCCGTTCCCGACCGGTAGCCCGGCCCACTCCTGCTGGGTACAGACGCCCATTCAAACGGTGGGTAACGAGCAGTTTGTGGCAAGGTGTGAAGCAACCCCGCTCTTCCGTACTTGGACCGAGCCGGTGGTGCATGTGGGAGACTGCGAAATCATCCCGACGTCCTCCTACACTATCTTTGCCAACGGGGCGGGCCCCGTTGAAAACCCGGTCGGGTTGGTCCGGAACACAATTGATATGCCGACGTTCAACTCCAAGGTTTGGGGTGACAACGTGGGTATCAACAGTGGTGTGGAATGGACCGCGCCGAATCGTTTCACGAACGTGCAGGACGTGCTTTCACTCCTCGCGTTCATCAGCGGTGCGGCTATCAAGCCGCATTTCACGGTGGGTAATATGCAGGCGACCAGCGCACCGGACTCCTGCTTGAACCCGTTCATCAACGTGGCTGACGTGTTGATCGTCAACCAGGCGATTTCGGGCTCGACGTACGGTGCCCCGTCGACTGGCAAGATCACCAATACCTCAACTTGCCCGGTCTGTCCGTAAGCAGGTGGGTGTATGGTGATGAGTAAGAAAGTTTCCTCGGGAGGTGTGGACCTCCCGGTATGAACAGGTGCTTTCACCGGGTTGGGCGGGGCGGCTTGTCCCGCCCAACCCCGGAAGCGCAGAAATTTATGGGTCGTAACCGGAGTTTGGAACTACAACGATTCGGGTGTTCGTTTTAGGACCACGCCCGTGTCTTCATGAAGTGACGTGTAATTTATGGAGTCAAACATTAGCCGAGGCCCCATAAGCGAGAAGGAGGTGCCGGAGAAACAGGAATTTTCTTGATGTACGGGGAATTACGCATTTTCGTGCGTATGGTTGTGTACCGATCACCGCGATCGGTCTTGCGTCAAACTTAAGGAGGAAAGGCATGAAGGGTCAAGGTTACCGTCATTGGTACCTGGCGGCCGGCGTTCTTGCTGTTAGCGTTCTCGCCTTCGGCGTGACCGCGCAGTGGGCACCTGCAAAAGATGGCAATCCGCAGACTGCGAAAAAGCAGTGGATGTCGGATGCTGAAATCGAGCAGGTGGGCAAGGCTGTCATGGAAAACGTCCGTGCGAACGGACTTCCACAAATCGTTCACGACGAAGGGGTTCGTCCTTCACCAACTGTGAGTGCCCCCGTCAATCAACCCGGTTACATTACGACCGATCAGGGCGAAACCGTTCGCCTCATCACGTCGTTTGAAGCCAGTCCCGTGGCCGGCGGCGGTCTCGCCACCGGTGGCGGCGTGGGCCCCGGCGGTGCGTGCACCTGCGATTCGCAGTGTGCCGCTGCGGCCGGTCAGTGCCGCGTCGCCCATTGCGTCGGCGGTCAGTGCGTCCAGGAGCTTGCTCCGGTCGACATGCGCTGCGACCAAGGCGACGGCCTGTTCTGCACTGAAGACCGCTGCAATGACGTCGGCGTCTGCATTGACGTCCGCGTCAAGCCCGGCGATGCCGTGCGCCTGAGCCCCTGCGCCAAGCAGTGCTGCTTGGACGCCACTTGCTCGGGCCTCAGCAGCCGTGGCAACTGCGGTCAGCCGGGTGACTGCCCGGG
>CAZKIN010000066.1:15740-17263 GCA_964552515.1 uncultured Phycisphaeraceae bacterium | reverse complement strand
GGGTCCGGCGTAGCCGCGCTTGCTCGGCGCTTGCAGGAACGCAACGAGTTTCTTTCCCGAAGGGGTCTGCGCGGCCGCAACAATCTGCCCCACCGCTTCCGCAAACGGCAGGCCGCTGCGGTAAAGCAACCCAAAAAAGGCACGAATCTCCGCACGATCTGCGGGTGGAATCTCCGCGCGGCGCAACCCCACGCGATTCAAACCGGCCACTCTTCCCATCCGATCGGTCATCACAAAAGGCGGAACGTCCATGCCCAGTCCCGTGCATCCCTGCAGCATGCAGAGTTCACCCACACGAACAAATTGATGGATCGCGCTGCTGCCTCCGCTGGTGACACGATCGCCGATCTCCACATGTCCGGCGAGCAACGTATTGTTGATCAGCGTGACTCGGTTGCCGACGGCGCAGTTGTGGCCGATGTGACTGCCCGCAAGGAAGAAACCGTCATCGCCGACGGTGGTGGTTGATTCGGAAACGGTGCCGCGGTGGATGGTGACGTACTCGCGGATGATGTTGCGGTTACCGATGCGGCAATAGGTGCGTTCACCTTTGTATTTCACGTCCTGGGGTTCGTGACCGACGATGACACCGGGGTGCAGCGTGCAACCTTCACCGATCTGCGTCCAGCCGGTGAGAAAGACGTTGTGATAGAGTCGGCAGCCGGGACCGACGCGGACGTTGGCTTCGATAATGCAGTTCGGACCGACTTCGACGGTGGGGTCGATGTCCGCACGGGGATGGACGTAAGCTGACGGATGGATCGGCATATTATTTGCATTTCTATGGGCAACGGCACCGGGCCGGTATGCCATAAGTGACAATCATTTGTCACACTTGGGATCTCGTGGTTCGGAAACAAGTTTCGCAATCACCGAACTTCCTCGACTTCCAAACCCACGCGTTTGGAACTATGGACCACTCCCTAACGGTCGCGTTTCTGATGTCGCGGGGGCGACTGCACGCGCTTGATCGGCGGGGTGTCGATTTTTCCCGCCGATGGACAGTGCGGCGCCAAAGTGCATAGGTTACACGCGGGTTTGCGGGCGGAACAGACGCGCCGGCCATGCCAGATGAGGGCGTGTCCGACAAAAGTCCATTGGTCGCGCGGGAGAACCTGCATCAGGTCGCGTTCGATGGCGATGGCGTCCTTCCCGTCCTTGGATGTCCAGGTGAGGGCAAGTCGGGTGGCGAGCCGGCCGATGTGGGTGTCGACCACGACGCCTTCGTTCTTTCCGAAGGCGGTGCCCAGTACCACGTTGGCGGTCTTGCGTGCGACACCCGGGAGGGTGAGGAGTTTTTCCATGTCGGGGGGAACTTCTCCGCCAAAATATTCGACCAGGCGGCGGCTGGTTTCCTGGATGTTTTTGGCTTTCTGGTGGAAGAAACCGGTGGCGTGAACGATGGTTTCGATGTCGGCGAGCCGGGCGGCGGCGAGGGCGGCGGGGGTTGGGTACTTGATGAAGAGGACTTGCGTAACTTTGTTGACGGTTTCGTCGGTGGATTGAGCGGAGAGGATGGTGGC
>CAZKIN010000066.1:10373-15640 GCA_964552515.1 uncultured Phycisphaeraceae bacterium | reverse complement strand
GTGCCGCCGCTGTCCAAGAAGGCAATGTCGAGCGGGATCAGCGTGTTGACCATCCAGAACCCCAGCTGCTGATCTTCGGCAAAGACAAAGAGCATTCCTGCGTCGATATCGAGTGCGGATCGAAGCATCAAACCGCGTTGATGGGCTTGCGCGGTGGTTGCAAGTTCAACGGTGAACGTGTCATCGCCGATGGCGAGAGTACGTAGTGGCAGGCCGGCTGGGCTGAGGTCCCCCGTTTGACCGGCGGGGTTTTCCAGTCCGCCACCGCCTCCAAGAGGTGTGCATCCGATGAGCAAGGCGGTTCCTCCGATCCAGGTAGCGATGGCGGTGAAAGCGTAAAAAGAGTGCGATCGGGCGTCGGTCCAAATGTTCGCACTGCGCATGATCTTCCACTCCACGTGACTTTCGTCTTGTAGGCCCGTTCTGCACGGGTATAATTCCGTGGTACGGAGATTCCGGCAAGGGGGATGCCGGAAACAAATTGGAACATTCGGATCAGGCACCGGGATGCATGTCGATTCACAACCTTCGTCCGGACAAGTACTTCGCGGCGAGACCCGCTCTGCGCGGCCTCACCCGGTCGTTTGGATGATCGCGGGGGCGCTGGGTGTGCTGGCATATCAGTCAGTCGTCAGCGGCCCGCGGGATGTACTGCGTCTGGATAACGCGGCTTTCGCGCAAACGGTGAGTAGCGGCGGCGCGCGGGGTCTTTTCGCGTTCTCGGGGCAACTATCCAAGAACAGTTACGGCATATTCATGGTGGATGTCGACGCGATGACGCTGTGGGCCTATGAATACCAGCCGCAGAAGGAGTGTCTGCGTCTGGCCGCAGCCCGGACGTGGCGGTATGATCGATATCTTGAAAATCACAACGGCTGCGATCTGCCGCCGGAAGCGGTTGAAAAAATGATCGAGGATCAGCGGCAGTTCCGATTGGATGAATCGGAAAAGAAGATGCCATAGGCGCATTTGGGGACACCTTTCGACATTTGTGGGGTTAGCAAGGCATGGCCAAGACTTTTTACAACGCAAAGGAAGCGGCCGCGAAGCTGGGTGTCAGCGAAGCGGATCTCAAAGATCATGTGAAGAAGGGGACGCTGCGCGAATTTCGCGACGCGGGCAATGTGAACTACAAGTCGGATGAGATCGACAAGCTCGCGGCGCAGCTTAAGGCGGCGGCATCGAAGAGCGGTTCTTCCATTTCCAGTGCATCAGCGAGCGGCGAAATTGTGCTGGAGCCGATCGAAGATTCGGGAATCAATCTTTCCGCTTCCGGCACGGATGTGCTGCGGCTCGATGCGGTGGAATCAGACGACACGACGATGGGAATGTCCGCTTCCGCGCGCAAGGCGAAGGAAGGGACGGTGGTTCCTTCAGTCGGCGTGAATGTTTTTGACGACGACGAACTGGATGAAATGGTTGATCCGCTCGCTCAGACCGCGGTGACCGACATTGGCGGTTTGGGCATTGAGGGCATGGGTAGCGGTTCGGGCATTTTGGACTTGACCCGGGAAAGTGACGACACCTCGCTCGGTGCGGAGTTGCTGGAAGAAATATACACCGGTGAAGATTCGGGTGCCGGCAAGAAGGCGGTCAAGGGTTCGGCGGCGAAGTCCAAGGGCGGTTCAAGCGCCATGGAAGCGACGGATGAAACCGACCTGGGCGAAGAAACCCGCGCCGGTCTGGACTCTGCGGTGGCGGACACGCCCGAAGATACGAGAAGTGAAGATAGTGACGAGTTTGCAGTGGTGGCGGAAGCCGCCCCGGGTGCGAGCGGCGCGCGCGGCATGGTGACGCGCGTGGTGGAATATCCGCCCGATGCCGTGTCGACTTCGCTGACGGCAGTTTTGATCGTCGCCGTTGCCGTGCTGTGGATCGGGGGGCTGGCCGCTGCGGGTATGGTACGCGGAGTGTCACCGTCGATCATTGAAATCCTGTACAAGAATTTGCTGATCTTCACGGGCGCGGCGGCGGGTATTGCGGCCATTGCCGGTGGACTGACCTATTTCGTGATGAAAAAGCGGGAAGAATAATGCACGGATGGCTGGAAGCAGCAAGGGCTTTCATGCATTAGTCGGCCCGTTTCGCGCATCGTTCACCAAGGTTTCTATCAGTTCAAGAGCGGTCGCCGGGCGGGTGTGTGTGGCGCGCACCAAAGCATATTGGCGACTTGGTTTCGAGCATTTAGGAGGCTCACATGCGGCGCGGCGGGTGGATGAAGTTAATGGCGGCGGTCTTATCCGTCGGGATGTTGGGCGGCTGCGTGTCGCTGGATGAGCACAATCGGCTCAAGCAAGCCAATCGCTTGCTGACGGCCGATCGCGATCAAACCGCACAGGAATTGGCCGATGAGCGCAAGAACAGCGACCTGCTGCGCAACCGGCTCCAGTCCTATGAACGTGAAGGGATGACCAAGGACGAACTGCTGGCCAACCTGCGCGGGGAAAACGATCTGCTGGACAAAATGCGGAAGATGACGCAATCGGAGCTGGAAGAAGCGCTGGGACGCATTGGAAATATCACGATTGAAGGTTCAAAACTCCCTGCACCGCTTGATTCGGCTTTAAAGCGCTTTGCGGAAGAACATCCGTCGGAAGTGGAATACGACGCCCAGCGCGGTTTCGTAAAGTGGAAGGCGGACCTGGTTTTCCCGCTTGGCAGCGATGTCGTCAAGGACTCGTCGCTATCGGGTTTGCGCGGTTTTACCGATGTGTTGAAGTCAGTAGCGGCCGCGGACTTTGAAGTGCTCGTTGTCGGACATACCGACACGGTTCCCATTCAGCGGTCCGATACCAAGGCCAAGCATCCCACGAACTGGCACTTGTCCGCACACCGTTCGATTGCGGTGTCCAATGTGCTTCAGCAATACGGATATCCGGCACAAAAGGTCAGCGTGATGGGATGCGGCGAATATCGACCGATTGCGGATAATTCGAACGAATCCGGCAAGAGCCGGAATCGCCGCGTGGAAATCTATCTCATACCACGTGGGTCGATTGTCCAAGGTTCGATGTCCGCCCCCGTGGCTTCACGTGGTTCGTCGCGTCCGGCCGCCCCGACACAGACCCAGACAATGCCGGTTCAGGCTACCCAGACCGAGCCGATGCCTACGATCACCGAGCCATAGGACGTCGGTCATCAAATGACAACGATTCGATAACGCCGGACGGCCAAATGCGGTCGTCCGGCTTCGTTTTCTTCACAGTCAGTTTCTTTTGGTTGAAATACTCCCAAAAGACGGTCGCGTTGGCAGATTGCCAGCCAGTTTCTTGCTGTGATAAGCTATTTCGGCGTTTTTCAGAAACTCTGGCGCATAAACTGTGTGATTTCGCGCACTTGGTGGCTGCGAACAAGCGCGATCCCGCATATACTAGGCGTACAGCGGGTTCTCGAAACTGGCACGCATCGTGCTTACATACATTGTCTCGTAGGTTTTTGGGATTCCATTGCTGTGAAATCGACGACAGAGCCATGATACAGAACATTGCATCTACAAATGGAACTCCGCATCGATCCAAGAATGCCGGAACTTATGTTCTGGATTTTCTCAGCAGTATCTGGCTGGGGATAACGTGGGCGGTGCTCCTTTTTATTTATTGCGCGATCGGCAGCGCTGTGCCCCAGGTTCGGCAGTCGCCGTTACTGGAAATGACCGAGTTCCAGTGGTTTCATTGGTGGCCCTTTAATGTGTTGATGGTGCTCTTCTGCGTCACGCTGATTCTGGCCACCATCCGCCGAATCCCGCCACGATTCATCAATCTTGGTGTTTGGACGATTCACGCCGGCATCATCTTGATGGTGGTCGGCAGCTACTACTACTTCGGCACGAAGGTCGAGGGGGATGCCCCGGTATTTCGTCGACAGGTAAAGATTGAACTGCCAGGTATGGCACAGCCCAAGACCATGCCGGTGCTGCCCGGCAGCGAGTCGCGGGTGATCGTCGGTCCGGATGTCTGGCGATTCGCGATCCAGAGTACCAACACGCAGTGGCCGATTCTGAGCGACGCTGACAAGGGTAAGACCGCCTACGCGGTGAACGTGTCCGTGACACCTCCGACCGGCAAGCCGTTCGTACGACAGCTGCTTGCGGGTTACGAGCAGTACACTGAAGACGTGATTCCCGGTCAGGGGCGGGCCATCAAGTCAATAGGTAAGAAGCTGGTTGATGAGCAGCTCAAGCTCTCGCTGGACTATGAGCCGCAGGAATACTTTCACGTCATGGATACGTGGGCGCTGCATGTGCGCCGAATCGGAGAATCAGATTGGAAGCAGCGCGTGATTCCGGGAATGCCGCGGTATCACGACCGCGTGGCCTCGCGCGACCAGGTGTTTGCGGATGCGCAAAGCCTGCCTGCGCTGCGCTCTTTGGACCTGCCGGTCCCGCCGCCACCCGGTGAACAGGATGCATTTGGCGACATCACGCCGCACGTCACCGGCTATCTGCGCTATGCGCACCTCGAACAGCGCTGGCGAGATGGCGGAGAAATGTTGAATCCGGTGATCAAGGTCGGCATGATCGCGCCGAATGGCGACGTGCAGACGCATGAGCTTATCGCCTTCGATCGGGACAAGAACACTCTGGAAAACGGGCTCGTGCAGTTCGTCTGGCTGGACAGTGCCGCCCAAGTGGCACAGCTGCCGAAGGACTCCCGGGCCATGCTCGACATCAAGGTGCCTGCCACTACGCTGTCACTCCAGGTTCCTCTGACGCAGGAAAGTGTGGCCGGGCGCGATACCCCCTTCATCCCGCTGGGCGACAGCGGGTTCGGGTACCGGCTCATTGGAATCCAGGACAATCTGACTTTGCCGCAGCGCGCGCGACCCGTATCGATCGCCATGGTGGAGATCCAGGGTCCGGACGGAACATTCCGACGTTGGGTTTCCGATGACGCAACTCTGACCCGCGACCTGCACGGCGAGGGTGCCGATCCGCATGCCGTCGAATCAAAGGCCCCGGACCCGCGCATTCAGATGACTTATCAGCCGGGGTCGGCGCCGCTGATTTTTGCGGGTTATCCCGGAGGCGTGCACATTCTGTTCAATGGCGTACAAGGTCGTTCCATTGAGCAGGCGGTGAAAATCGGCGAAGCGGTGGAGCTGGTGCCGGGTTTGAGTGCGCGGGTGGATGCCCTGTGGCAGAATGCCGTGGCCGATGTAAAGCCGGCCGTCGTTCCGCTGCACCGCCGGGAGCGTGACGCACGCGAGACTTTCGCGATGATACGCCTGGAAATTCCCACCGCGCAAGGCGTGGAGTCCCGCTGGGTTCG
>CAZKIN010000066.1:0-10273 GCA_964552515.1 uncultured Phycisphaeraceae bacterium | reverse complement strand
CATACCATCGCAGTCAATGATCCCACGGAATACGGCGGATATTGGTACTTTCAATCCATGTGGGACCGGCCGCAGAACCAAAGTCCGGGCGGCGGCATGAACTACACCGGACTGGGCGTGGGTAATCGGCACGGTGTGTATATTCAACTTGCCGGGTGCTGCTTTGCGGTCGCGGGGATGATCTTTGCGTTTTATGTGAAGCCTGTTCTCAAGCGTCGTCGCGCGCTGGAATCGCGCGCTAAGATCCGGGGGATTAACGACTTGATTGAACCGGAGCCGGTAGTGCGGCGCGAGGTCGCCCATGCCGGTGTGGTCGAATAGTCAGGATTCGCGGAGCGCCGAAAAAGTTTGGCGATTGTCGAATGAACAATAACTTTCGTATACGCACGATTGACGTCATGGTGGTCGTGGGCATTGTCGGGTTGGTTGGATATCTGGCGACGCATCGTCCGCCCAGGACGCGGCCCGACAAGGAAAGCTTCGCGCAGAAGCTGGATCTTGCCCCGCTGTACCGTATTGCGGTGCAGGCGGATGGGCGGTTGCGTTCGTTTGAGTCCCACGCCAAAACATATATGGGATATGTGGCCGGTCCGCGCAGCATCAACGGGCAGACCAACGGCTTCACCTATCTCGATCTGATGCTGCGGCCGGAAGCGTATACAGAGGTTGAGCTTCTGCATGTCAAGAACAAACAGGTTCGGCAGCAGATTGTCGACCTGCTGACCGAGCATGGCCTGGATGCGGCGGGTGGCGAGCGCATCATGAAGTCCGGACTCGTCTCGCGTTCGCAGCTGAACGTGCCGACCGTCATGGCTCTGCTGGAGCGTCTGGGCCAGGACCTGATTCGCACCTCCAAAGTCGTCGATGCGCTGCAATCGGCACTCGCGGTGAGCGATCCGAACTTCCTGCTGGAAAACATGCGCGTGGTGCCGCCGCCCTCCGGGGACATCAACAAACCCTGGATTTCGATGACTGAATTGGTGGGCTCGTCGAGTGCGCCAATGGACTCGGTACATGCGGGGGTTGCTCCCAAGCCCAAGGCGATCGACGGACTTGATGCGGCCCTTCAGGAAAAAATGGCGTCAACCTGGGCGTCGCTGCGGAAGGCCTGGGTGGCACAGGATCCGCTGATGGTGAATAGCGCAGTTTCCGAACTGTCTACGATGTTCGCGACGGTCGCACCACAGCTCTACCCTTCGCCGGGCCGGTTGGCGATGGAAAGCTGGTACTTCCGCACGAGCAGCATGACATGGGTATGGCTTCTTTATCTTGCGGCGGTCGTGCCGCTGCTGATGTCCATCATTTACAAGTGGGACGGGGCGCGCAAAGTCGGAATGGGTCTGTTCTTCCTCGCCTTCGCTGCGCACACCGCTTCCACGGGTATCCGCTGGTACATATCCGGTCGCTGGCCGAATTCAAACATGTTTGAAGCGGTGACCACGACGGCATGGCTGGGCGGCGTATCAGCGCTCATCCTGGAACGCATCGCCCGGCGCACCGCGCTGCGGAATCTGTTTGCGCTCGGTTCAGCCATCATGTCGATGCTCGCGCTGATGGCGGCCTATTACCTGCCCGCGCAGCTCGATTCATCTATCAACAACAAGATGGCCGCCTTGAATGACATCTGGTTGTACATCCACACCAACATGATCATCTGGAGTTACGCGGTGATCGGGCTGGCGTGCATTCCCGCTCTGCTGTTCCTGCGCCATCGGTGGTGCCTGTTGTGGGACAATGGCAGCGTGCCGAAAGTGCGGCTGCTCGTGCTACCCATGGCCCTGGTGGTGTTCAACTATGCGAGCTACATGCTGCTTATGCACGTCATCAACAATCCGAACCAGGGGCTGGCGCCGCAGGCATTGTTTGGCGTGCTGGGCGCGGTGGCGGGTTCGGGTTTCATCCTGCTTTATGAGATCATGGCGGTGCGGGCGCGACGCGCGGCCGGTTTGATGTTTGAACGCGGTTCGACCGGCGGTACGGCCGCGCTGCTCGATGTTCGTGGAAATTTGTCTCCGACCGGCGCCACAATCGGCGGCGGATCAGGATTCCTCCGTGCCGAGGCGCCGACCGCGAGCCAGGTTTATGATGGCGCGACGATGGTGCTGGTGGAACTGTCTTTCATCATGCTGTGGACGGGTATCGTGATGGGCGCTATCTGGGCGGACCATTCCTGGGGCCGCCCTTGGGGCTGGGATCCGAAGGAAGTCTTCGCGCTGAACACGTTTCTGATTTTCCTCATTCTCATCCACGTGCGGCTGAAGGTCCGCGACAAGGGCTTCTGGACGGCGATCCTCGCGGTCATCGGTTTCGAAGTCATGATGTTCAATTGGATCGTCGTGAACTTCGTGATCAGCGGTCTGCATAGTTATGCGTAAGGGAGATTGCGCGACCGTAGCAACCATGACCTTGCTCGATTTGGCTCACATCCCGTGAGCCAAACCATTGCCTACGTCGTCCCCGTGCCCGCATCCGACTTGTCCACTTTCTCCAGCGCGGCGTCGATTTGCGCCGCGGTGGCCTGATCGCCAACCGTCTGGGCCAGCGTCTTTCCGGTGCGCAGTACGTCGGCCGCATCTTTGAATTGTTTGTTGCGGCGATACGCTTCGCCCAGGTGATAATAAATCGCCGGCGACGCTCCGCTGAACTGCACCGCACGGCTGAGTTCCGCGATCGCGGCCGGAAACTGCCCCAGCTGCACGTAGACCCAGCCCAGCGTGTCCAGCGTATCTGCCGATTCCACGCTGCGCACCGCGGCCTTTGCGTGCGGTAGCGCGGCGACATGTTGCCCCATTTGGTCGGAAAGCAAGTAAGCGAGGTTGTTCAGGATGATCCAGTTGGCGGGATCGTGCTTAAGTGCTTCCTCGAAGGACTCACGGGCGCGCGTCGCATCGCCGGCTACTTGATGGATTTCACCGCGTTCAAGCAGAAGTTCGGCCTGTTCACGTTTGTCGGTTGCGGAGCCGACCAGCTTATCCAGGCGCGAAGTCGCATCGGTGAGTTTGCCGGCACTCCGATAGAAACGCACCAGAATGCGGTCATTGGCGCGACCGGCGGCACCCGTGGGTGCACCAGTCTCGAACAATGCGATCGCGGCCGCGGCTTCCGGGAATGACGCATTCAAGTCAGCGGTGACGAAACGTACCGCATCCCCGCCCTCCGTCGCAGCAAGTTCCATCGCACTGCGAAACGCCTTGACCGCTTCAGCGCTCTTGCCCGATCGTGCCAGCAGCACGGCATAGCGCGACAGCAGCCGGCCAGTCTGATTGCCGGAGGAGGCGTGCTTCTGAAAATAGGCGACGCCGTCGGCATAGCGTTCGAGTCGCACGTACGCATCGAGCACGTCGGCCAGCCGATCCGGCGTGAATCCCGCAACTTCCGCTCCGCGCTGCATGTCAGCAAGTGCCTTGGTGGCGTCCTTGAGGCCCATCGACACCCGCGCACGCCGGAAATACCAGCGGTAGTCCGCGGGAATGTCGGTGCGGTTGATCTGCGCCGTGGCCACCCGGTCCGCCTCCGCAAAGCGCTGCGTGCGGATGTAAACGTCGATCAGCGCTTCGCGCACCCGATCGGACTGCGGCGCGTCGGCCGAAAGCGATTCCAACTCGCGCACCGCGAGGTCCGCCCGGCCCGATTGCTCGTGCAATCGCGCCAGGAGCAGTCGCGGATCGAAACCCAGAGCGCGCGGCGAATTACGCCGGACGTTCTCCAGATCTTCTATGGCGGAGGGCAGGCGACCCAGCGCGGAATATAGCCGCGCCCGCTGATACAGCGCGAAGGCGTCGTTGTTTCGGCTCCCCAGGTAGCGCGTGATTGCGGCGACCGCATCGTCAATGCGCCCTTCCCGAACCAGCAAATCACTTTCCCAAAGTGACGCTCGCGGGTCATCTGGAAATTCACGGCGATACTCGTCGATGTAACCGCGTGCCTTCTCCATGTCGTCCACGCCGCGTGCCAGCGCACAGGCAATGCGCGACGCCAGCACGGTCGGCAGCTTGGCCGGTTTCTCCTTGCGCGCGGATTCGACCGCCTTGTCATACCAGGGCAGCGCCAGATCCGGGCGGTTCGCCTTGCGCAAATAAAACTCGCCGAGACTGTGGTTGATCTCAAACGTTTGCGCGAGTTCCGACGCCTGCAAAAGCGTCTTCTCCACGCTTGCTATGTCGTTCTGGTTGAGATGGTGTGCCGCAACCAGGATCCACGCATCCGCCTTCGCTTCGGGCGTACTTCGCGAATCGACAAATCGCTGCGTAACCTCCAGCGCTTTCGCGGGACGGCCCGTCCGGCGAAAGTACTTGCCCGCCTGCACGACGATGTCCCGATCATCGGGCCGCACCGTGAGCAGTTGTTCGTAGAATCGATCGGCACGTTCCGTGTCCTTGACCGCCTCGCTGAGGAAGGCGAGCCGCGCGAGGTTGGCCAGATCGTCCGGTTTCTCCTTGAGTTCGGCTTCCCGTCGGGTAATGGCCGCCTTCGGATCCGCCTCTTCCCGCCGCAGCGTCAACTCGCCGGCTATCCATGGATCGCTGGGAATCAGCCGCTCGCAAAACGCGAGGTGCCTCAAATATTCGTTCCGATCACCGCTTTGCCGCGCCAGCATGGCCAGCCCGCGATGCGCGGCCGCCTCGTCCGGATTGACCTCGAGCGCCTTCTGATACCAATTAGCTGCCTCTTCAAGGTCACCGGTTTGATGCAGGCATTGCGCCAGGCTCGCCAGCGATCGGGTGTGCGTCGGTTGCTCGGCGATCACCGCGCGCCACGCCAGAATGGCCGCGTCATATTCTTCGCGCAGCATGTGATACATGCCGAGAAACGATTTGCCGCCGGCACCGTCGACGTCGAGCTTCGCGGCGGTCTCGCGCACCTGCTCCATCGCCGCGTTGTCCTTAAGACGCCCGGCGACGATCAATCGCGCCTTCAGCAGTTCGCGATGTTCGGCGAGCGTCGCCTGTCTCGCGAGCGGTGTCTCCCGGGCTTCGAGTTGCTTTTCGGCTTCGGTCAGCGCTGCCAGCGCTTGTGCATCGTCGCGCTCGCGCATCCAGAAATCCGCGAGGTCGCGTGCCCGCTGATAGGCGTCAGGTTCCGACTCGATCACCTTGCGGATGGCGTCGCGGCGCTGTTCGGCGGACAGACCTTCCTGAGCGGCCACGGCGAGTTGCTGAAACCGGCGCTCCTCGGGCTTGTCCTTAAGCGCGGCAGCCACGACGGCCCGCGCCTCATCGCCCCGGCCGCGCGTGAGCAGTTCCTGAACGGTTGTATTGACCAGCAACATGTCCGATGGCGTTTTCTTCAGACCTTCCAGCAGTACGGCGATTCCTGCGTCCGGGTCATTATCCAGGAACTTCTCGCGGGCCTTCAGGAGCGTGGACATTCCGGCAAGTTCGGTCGCGCCGGCGATGCTGTCGATGACTTCGCGCGCCTGCTCCACGCGGCCTTGCCGTTCGAGCACGGTCGCGCGAATTCGCTTGGCATCGATATTGTTTGGATCGTGACGTTGAACTTCCGCAAGCACGGCATTGATCTGCGGGTTGTTTACATCGTTGTTAAGGACGAGGATCTGCGCGTACAGAATCCAAAACGGAATGCCCGCCGGTCCGTTGATTCGTGCAATGACCTCATCGAGGACCTGCTTGGCCGCGCCGGGTTCCTGCAGACGCAGGTGCAGTCGGGCAAGAATGAGCCTGTTTTCCCAGTCTACGACATCGCTGGCGCGATAGCCTTCTTCCGCTTTGCGCAGATCTTCCAGCGCCTCGCGGTCGCGGTCCTGCGCAAGCTTGATCCGGCCAAACTGGCTCAGTACGCGCGGATGGGAACGGAATTCCCCGGCCGCGTCGTCCGCAAATTGCTGGGCTTGCTTCAGCCACTCGGTTTTCTTCGCCGGTTCGACCGGCGGATCGGTGCGGACCGCCAGCGTAACGCATGCTTCAGACGCCATGATCATCAATTGAAAGGTGAAGAGCTTTTCGCGGGCGGCCTGTATTCCCTTGCGTGAAAAGCCTTGCGACAGACGGCGCTCGCAAAGTGGTACGATGTCCTCCTGCCGCTGGCGGGCGCGATACAGCGTGGCCAGCTGAATGTAGGCTTCGAACCGCTTCGGGTCCGAATCGATGGAAGTCTTCAACAACTGTTCGGTTTGCACAAGTATCGGCTCCGCCGCGGCGGGGTCATTCTTCACCGCGACCGCGCGCTGCCACTGCTGGGCGAGGTGCGAAGCGAAGGCGAGGTTGGCGTCATAAGCGGCGGTGGTATCCCCGGCGGCAAGGGTTGCCGCCTCCTTGTATAATGCGTCCGCTTCCTTGGAGCGGTCGGGTGCACCTTCACGCGGTTGTGCCAGATAATTGGCATAAGTGACCCGGACTTTGGATCCGTCCACGCCTGGTGCCGCATATTGGGCCACCAGTTCCCGCAGCAGTTTCTCGCCTTCGGCCACTTTTCCCGCGACGACCTGACGCTTGGCCAGTTCCAGCGCGTAGTCCAGTTTCTCCGGTGCCAGCCGTTGTGCCTCGGCGAGATCCGCCAGGCCCTTGTCCACGCTCACCCGGTCCGTGGCCGAAATACTGGTGAGAGCCAGGCCGCGAACATGCAGAGCCAGCGCGCGATCCGCGGCGGGCACTTCCCCGCTCAGGCCGGCGAACGCTTCGGCGGCTTCCAGCGCCCGGCGCCAATCCTCGGCGCTGTTATAAATGCGTCCGATTTCCAGCAGGAGCGTCACGCGTCGTTCATGGGCTTCCAAAAGGTCTGGTTTCTTTACGAGGGCCTGCGACCACGCATTCAGCGCGCCGGCGACTTCACCCTCATTAAGCAGCATGTCTCCATGTGGGATGAGATAGGCCGGATCCTGGCTGACTTGCCATGCCTTCACGTAGAACATGGAAGCTTCTTTGTATTGCTCCTTTTCCGCATACTGCTCCGCCAGGTTCACAAAGTGCTTCGGGTCGACGTTGCGCAACCTCTGCAACATGAGAAATGATGCGAAGATCATGCAGGCAAAGGTGAACAAAGTCAGACCGATGACGACATTCTTGTTCAGACGTTTTTGGGCCATACTGCCAAGCTCCTGATACTTAGGGTGTTGCACCGCCCATCAGCCGGTGACTTTTGCGCCGCGTGCCTGCTCTTCCGCTGTTTGGAAATCCGGCAGGTGATCACGCAACAGGGCCGGCAGCAGCCGGTCCAGCAGACGCTCCGCGCCGCGCATCGATTGCTCTCGATCCGCGAACGGAAATCCGATTTCGATTTTGCAGAAATAGGCATGCACGGCGCTCAGATCGTTGATCAAGGCCCGCACTCCCGTACGCGTGGCCGTGAACTCGCCATTGCATTGAAACGTGTAAATGACGTTCGTCTCACGAAAGCTGTGTACTGATGACTTGCGAAAAGTAAGCACCCGGAACGGCACCTTGGTGGTCGCGCCTAACGCGGGAACAGCAATCTCCACATTGCCCTCTTCCAGGGGCTCATAGCCCGCGCCGAGATAGCACACATCGGGAACGTGCGGCACCAAGTCATGTCCGCCCGAATAATACGTCACCAGAATGGTGGCTACCCGCAGCGGGTCGTTCTGCGGCGCGCCCGCATCTTCGAGAATCCAGTTGATATAGCGATCCGTGCCCAGTGCTTCGACGACCGCAGGATCAATGGTCACCCGCTTTGAAACCGTGTAAGGTCGCACCGCCTCAGCCGTGAGCTTGGCCAATTCAGTCTTGAGCGGCAGTTCCTTCTTGATCTGAGAAACCTGGAATCTGCGATTTACCGGCCCCGCAAGGACGGCCGCCACTCCAAGAATCACCACGGCGCAAAGGAACGGCCAGCTCCAAAAACGCGCGGTTGGAAGAATCGATGGAGATTGTGGCAGCCCTAAGCTCATATGTTCAAATGACTTATACGCGAAAGGTCATCGTCGGCCAACGTTGTCCGGTCATTGCCCGGTGCGCGTCACTCGCTTATTCATCGACTCCCCGGGCGTTTACCGTTTCTCCATGATAGTACAGAATCGCAAAACATGCTCCATTACTATGCGGCATATCCCGGTTCAGCGTGGCCGCAAATCAGCCGATATTCCTAGTTGGCCGTCCGGTCCGGCAATGTTTGCGCTCCGATCGGCCTGCCGCGGCGTATCAACATGGACCATCGACCCACACGTATTCGCACCGCCAAAGCCATACCCCGATGCCTTATTGTAGGCTGTGGCGGGCATGGCCGCGTCGTGCTCGATATCCTGGTCAATGCGGGCAAATACGAAGTGGTTGGTTTCATCGATTCCAACCCCGCGATGGCCGGCAGGCGAATCGACGGCATCAAAGTTCTGGGCGCGCCCGATGCGCTGCCCCGGTTACGAGCTGAACTCGACGTCCAGGCGGCTATCGTCGCCATCGGAGACAACGGCGTGCGTCGCGCTTTCGGTGACCGGCTGGAATCGCTGGGCTTTGAGTTGGTCAACGCGATCCACCCTTCCGCGAACCTTGCGCGAAACGTGTCTCTCGGGAAAAACATTGCCATTGCCGCCGGAGCGCTGGTGTGTGCCCACTGCCAGATTGGTGACTCCGTCATCCTGAACACCGGATGTATCGTCGATCATGAGACCATGATCGGTACGGCCACCCACGTCTGTCCGGGCGCGCGTATTGCCGGTCGTGTCACCGTGGAGTCAGGTGCGTTTGTCGGTATCGGCGCTACGATCATCCAAAGCGTCCGGGTCGGGTATGAGGCGCGCATCGGAGCTGGCGCGGTGGTCATCAATGATGTCGCGCCGATGTCCACGGTAGTGGGCGTTCCAGCCAAGGAAATTCAGGCCACCGCCTTGAAGAGTGAGGTAGAACACTGGCAGCTTCCTGCCACCAACCAACCGCAGCATGGCTACATCGGCATGTCCATGCCATTGCCCCGAACGAGCCGTGTCGATGAAGCAACGTCCGCCGTCATGGATTCGTAATTCAAGGCTGATTAAACGTAGCTTGCATTTCACCGGCATCTTCCAAATCAACGTCCCCATCTTGATCGGAATCAAAAATCCCACAAGCATTCTGGGTGGAATACTGTGGATTCGCGCAGCCGCTCATCGGGCAAGGTGCTGTCATGCAGTCAGCAAACTGCGCGTGATCTTCCAGATCAACGGTCCCATCGGCATTCGCATCGCGGGTGGGCACATTTCCTATCAGGATGGTTATTTCGGCTTGCTGTGGATCGAGGGTGGCAGTTTCAAAAAGCGTTCCATCGGGATGTCCGCTGGTTGTCACCGCTTCAATGTTTGCCAGCGTAACACGCACTTCGCCGGGTTGATCGGCACGCAGTGTCAGTGTCTCGATAAGGACACTGCTGCCAATCGGCAGGCCATCCGTAGCTCCTTCCGGCGCGCCGTCAAAATTTGCATCGTAGAACACTTCGCGCAGCGGGGTAGTCTTCAAATTATGCGGCAGTCCGGACTGAAACGGCGCTTGCGACAACCGCGACAGGTAGGTAAGGCCACCCAGTTGCTGGGGGTTGGCGGAGCGCGCGGTGACGGAGACGGCACCGGTGCCGGAAGTCGCCACCTTGAATTGCAGCGCCGTCAGCGGCGCGTCGAAGTCGGCGCGAATCTCGAGCGTGATGGTTTCATTCACCGGCACGACGAGCGGCGTGGTGCGCACCGGGCGCAGGGTCAGCGTGTCCGCAAAGGCAGCGGAAAACAAGGCGAAAACAAACAGAATTCCAGGCCAGCGAAAGTTCATGTATTTCGTCTTAACCCGCAAGACATTAGTGAGGCGGGACCGCGCCGCAAGGAGCGGTCCCGCCCTGAACCATGTTCAGTACCAACAAGTGGCACGCTGGACGACTATTTTCTGCGCCACCGCCCACGCCACCAAACCATAGCCAAAAGCATGCCGGCCGCAGCCGTCGGCTCTGGGACTGCGACAAACTGCACGGTGAACGGATCGGAGTCACCAAAACTCGGCGCACCGTCCAAGTCGCGGAGCACGAATGTCACGTCCCAGATGCCTTGCTGCTCGGCCTCAAAGTAAATGTGCGTATGGTTCTCATACGCCGGGTCCATCGGGTCGCCGATTTGCGCTTCGTGAAGCATGTCGTGCGTCAGAAACTGCGCAGGCGTGTTCAGTCCGACGCGGTTGGCTGGCGGAACCTGGTTGACGAAGACGTCATTGAAGCCGCCGAGTTCGCCGCTGCCCACCGAAAAGCCGGACGCAACCTGATGACCATCGTGCATGATGTTGGTGATGACGACGCCGACGTCGGTCGGGCTGCCGTTCCACAGCACACTCGGATCACCTTCATGGGTCAG
>CAZKIN010000065.1:15283-17405 GCA_964552515.1 uncultured Phycisphaeraceae bacterium | reverse complement strand
GACGGCAGCGCTTCGCTCTTCAATCGGCCCGACCATTCGGGTGTGCCGCGCTGCTGACTCGCCCGGTCGAACATCACCAGCCCGCGTTTCTCCATGGTGATGAACAAGTGCCGCGCCTGTGTTTTGTCCATCAGTTTCCATGCGACGGCCGAAAGACCGGCCTCATAGTCGTTCAGCATCGCGCGCACTTCCAATTCCGTCGGACAGAGCAGGTCCACGTGATGAAAATTCAAGAGGTTTCCGCGCCCGCCGCTGACGTCCGCCGTGATGATCGGCACGTTGTGACGAAGTGTTGGCAGCACACGCCCCAGCAGTCCGGACGTGATCATTCCATAGCCGAAATCGCAGAATATCACCGCGTCCGCCACGCGCGACTGCTGCTCCAGTATCAGCGCCGCGCGGCGCTCCGCCACCGAATCCAGCGGCAGGCATTGCGCGCGATCGAGTTTGAAAAGCTTCTGATCGTCCGCGAGAAACCGTGTCTTTTCCACCAGCGCCGAGCGCAGCGGAATCAAATGCGACTCCACGCCCTCCGCGGTAAGCACTTCGGAAGCGATGCGCGATGCCGCATCGTTCGCGCCGGCGCTCAGGAGAAACGCATGCGCCCCCAGGGCCGCGACATGCCGCGCGACAATGGCCGCGCCGCCGACATAGGTTCGTTCGTCCCTGTGCGCGAGGCTGATCATCGGCGACTCGCTGGCGACACCCAGCGCGTCGCAGTGCACGTATCGATCAATCACCACGTCGCCAACCACCAGCACATGCAGATTGCGAAAGCGATCAACCACGGCGGTGAGCGCTTCGGCTGTCAGCTCATGACGGCGACAGATCAGCTTCAGCCGGTGGGATTCTGTTTCCGCGGTACCGGCCAATTGCTCCATGTACGGCGCGGAGTTGAAGGCGATCTCACCGCTCGAGAAAATAATCCGTCCGCCGTAGCCTTCCACCACCGCGCGCTCCGCCGCGAAGGCCGGCTCGCGCGAATGTTCAAACTCGCGACCCTTCACGTACACATCCGGCTTGACCGCGGAGAGCACCTGTTCGGCCGTGGGTTCTTCGACGATATGCACAAAGTCCACGAACATCAGCGCGGCCAGGTTCTCCGCGCGAATTTCCTGCGGCGTGAACGAGCGAGCCCCTTTGACATCCGAGGTGTCGCCATTGATGGTGACAATCAGCACGTCGCCCTGTTGCCGCGCGAATTCAAGGTAGCGCAGGTGGCCGGGATGCACGATGTCGAAGCAGCCGTGACAATGTGCCACGGTTTTGCCCTGGCTGCGCGCGTGGGCCACCGTGGCAATCAGTTCGTCGCGCGAGATGATTTTGCATTCAAAGCTCTGGGTCACGAATCAGTCTTTCGTTTTGCCGTTTTCCAATGCGCGCCGCCGGGGCTGTGCGCATCTTCTTTATCGTCCGGGTTACTGCGGAAACTGCAAAACCGGCTGGTTCAATATTTGACCATCCCGCCTTCGTCCCTGAGAATAGCGGATTGGGCGCATTCGGGTGCCGGAGCGGCCACGGGAGCGCACCGCACACGGCGACCGTTACGCAAAAAGGCGCGGCTGGCAATTGAACCTCCGAGAATTCACCTGATGACCTTTCCGCGCACACTACATCGCTACATTTTCCTGGAACTCATCAAGACATTTCTTCTCGCTACCGTCGCGCTGACGGTGGTGCTGTCGCTCGGCGGCGGCGTGATGAACATGATCAAGCTGGGCGAAGTGACGCCCGACCAGCTCGTCAATCTGCTGCTGATCGTAATGCCGGTGGCCGCGGCGCTGACGCTTCCGATGGCCGCATTGTTCGCGTCGGCGGCGACGTACGGGCGCATGGCGGCGGACAATGAATTCGTCGCGTGTCGCAGCGGCGGCATCAACATCATCACCCTGTTTCTGCCCGCGGCGACGCTCGGCGCGTTCGCAGCTGTGGTGACCTTCACATTCAGCAGTTTCGTGATTCCGGGAATGATCCGGAATTTGAACGAGCTGATCGGCGCCGACCTGGGCAAGATTATCCAACAGAGACTCAACCGCCCGCGCGGGCTGACCCTTGGCGGGCCGTATCGAATCTTCGCCGACCAGACGCGCATCGATACCTCACGCCCCGATTTCATTTCATT
>CAZKIN010000065.1:10358-15183 GCA_964552515.1 uncultured Phycisphaeraceae bacterium | reverse complement strand
CTCGGCGGGCTCATGCATTACCGTCAGAATCCGCAGGAGTGGAACGAAGTGGCGAACCGCATTCGTAAACTGCGCGATGCGGCCGCGCGACAGGCACTGTACGAGGAATTGCTCACCGACTGGAAGACTGACAAGGAATTATTGCTGAAAGACAACCGCATGGAGATGCGCATTTCGGCGAAGGAATGCGCCCTGGCCCCGCGCAGCGGCGGACTGGAATGTGCGGGATTGACGGTCGAAGAACGGCGCGGGACCAACGAACGAAAGTTCACCGCGGCGCGCGGGGGGATCGAGGCGATACGCGGCGACACGCTGGCGGAAAGCGCGCTATCACTTACGGCCTATGAATTGGACGAGACATTCCGCGACGGCGTGTTCAAGAAACCCAAAGATACGCTGGGACCGGTGCGCCTCGATGCGGAAATGGTCGCCCGGCTGCAAGGTGTTTCGGATGATGCACTGTTGGCCGGGACAGCGCCCGGCAGCAAGGACGAAGCGGTGGAGAAAGCGCGGGAAGAAGCGTTCCGGTGGCGGCGTGATGTCGTGCTGCGGATCATCGCCACGATTCACGAACGCTTCGCTTTTAGCCTGAGTATTCCCGTACTGGTAATTCTCGGAACAGCACTGGCCATCATCATGCGCGGGTCGCATGTACTCACCGCCTTCGGGGTCAGTTTTCTACCGGCGCTGGCCGTGATCATCACGATTGTCATGGGCAAGCAGCTCGCGCAGAACGCGGTATCGCACGGGCAGGGACTGGCGGTGCTGTGGAGCGGCGTGGCGGTGATCGTGCTGGTGGATGTCATCACATTGACCCGTTGGCTGCGGCGATAGAGACATGATCGGGACACTGGATCGATACCTGCTGAAGTCGCTGCTCATCGACTACCTCATCGCGCTGAGCGTGATGTTGAGCCTATACGTCGTGCTGGACCTGTTTGTGAACATGGACGAGTTCACCGAACAGAAATTCACACTCGTGCGCACCCTGCGCAATATCGCCAGTTACTATGGACCCAATCTGCTGCTTTATCAGGCGGAATTGTCTGGCGTCATCACGCTGTTCGCCTGTCTGGCCACGGTCGCACGCGCGCGGCGGCAGAATGAAATGACCGCCATGCTTGCCTCCGGAGTTAGCCTGTACCGGGTGGCCGCTCCGGTGATCGCCTTCGGGCTCTGCACGACCGCGCTGCTGGTGGTGAACACGGAACTGCTGATTCCGCAGGTGGCACACCTTCTCGCGCGCGACCGGGACGATGTGGACGGCAAGCACGCTTACGAAGTGCTCTTCCTGCGTGACCGTGATCGGGCACTGGTCAGTGCGGGACGATTTCATCCCAATACGCGCGACCTGGAAAGATTGTTAGTCCTGTGCCGGGATGAAGGCGGGGTGGTGGTGCGCACCGTGGAGGCCGATCGCGCGACGTGGGAATCGGTCGGGCCGCTGCCCAAACAAGGCAAGTGGCGGTTGCAGCGCGGGTCGGAGCGAATTCGCCTGGAAGGAGCGCCTTCGGCGCTGGGGCCGCAGGAAAATGAAATGGTCAATCCGATCGAATGGTACGAAAGCGATCTCAGCCCGGAAGTGATTCAACTGCGTCAGACGGAAGGCTGGGTACGGTTCTTGAGTGTCGTTCAACTGGACGAACTGTTGCAATCCAATCCGCCGGACCGCGCGTCGGTGGTGCAGACCAAGCATAGCCGCATTGCCGCGCCGATTGTGGCGATGGTCCTGTTGATGCTGGGGCTGCCGTTTTTTCTGGATCGATCACCGGCCAACATTCTCAACGATGCGGGGTGGTGCATGGCGGTATGCGGGCTGTGCTATGTGGCGACTTTTGTTGCACAAAGCATGCGTACGTCCAGTGAATCAGCGCTGCCGGCATGGATACCGATTTTTGTGTTTGCGACACTGGCGATGGTGCTGGTGGATCGGATCAAGACGTAGGAAGGCGAGTCAAGCCGGGCCGCCGGCGGCGACGCGTTCGGCGCGAAGTTTGGCGCGAAACGTGTGGCGGCGGTGGACGCGCGCCTTGTTGTGTGCCCGGTGCGAATCGACCAGCATGCGGGTGATGAAATAAGTGGGGATGGCAAGCACTATTCCCACGACGACACTGCCAACCCACAGTTCGGCGCCGAATCCAGCCATCGTGTAGAACAAATTCTTCCAGAACGACGGTTCCGTGATGTTCGCGCTGCGGCACACATTCAGGAATTGGTCCACGACGTCCGCACCATCCGCAGTTGATGCAACCGGCCAGACGAGCTGTCCTACTTTGAAGCAAAGAAAAATGAGGAAGGGCGCTGTCACCGGATTGGAGAACCAAACGATGGGAATGCCAATCAGCTTGTTGGCGCGAAGCATCGCAGCGAGACCAACAGCCAGGGCGGTTTGCAATCCGATGACCGGCAGAATGGCGGCAAACATGCCGCACGCGGCACCCAGTGCAACGGCATGCGCCGTGTCATCCGCGTGCAAGATTCGCTTGGTAAAGAACTTACGTAAACGGAGGAATCGCTTCTTCACACAATGGTTCCGTCGATGATTCCTCCGGGTGAGGAGGGCAATTTTCAGCATCTCATTGTAACGACCGCGTCCGGGAAAGTCAGCACCCGTGGCCGCATATCCGCTGTGCGTTGCCGTTTCAATGGTTCATCGACCGATCGGAGACGGTTCTCACGCTCTCCCTGGCCGTCGAAACGCAGTTTGCCAGCCTTCTGCGCAGCACGGCGACCACATCAGCCACTTGCAGATCACGCATGCACCGGTGGTCATGCGGGCACTGGGAAAGCTTGCGGAAATAGCAAGGGGAGCAGGGGATGTCGAGGCGGAGAACGTCGTCCAAATGCCCGTACGGACCGGTGCGACGCGGGTTGGTGGGTCCGGTAAGGCAAACCAACGGACGGTCAAAAGCGGCCGCCAGGTGGGCGACCGCTGAATCGTGGCACAGAACGACATCGGCCCGGCCAATGACGGCCGATAACTCCGGAAGCGTGGTCTGGCCGCAAAAGTTAATCGGCGGATGGTGGCATTGTTGAGCGACTGCCTGGCATAAGTCGACCTCATCTTTGCCGCCGACCAGGATGCAACAGCAGGGTAGCGTAGCGGTGAGCGCATTGATCGTTTCGGCGAAACGGGCGGCGGGCCAAAGTTTCGTTTCCCAGCGTGCACCCGGCGCGATGACCAGACGCGGTTGGTCAGATATGGAGTTTGGATTGAGAAGCATTCGCTCGACATCTTCATGTACTTGCGGGCTGAGGTTTAAGGGAAAACGCACGGGATGTTCACTGAAACCAAGAGGATCGGCCACGAGGTAGTTCTTGTCCACGGCATGAATGTCGCCTTGGGGCGGACGGATGCGATGGGTATAGAAGAGCCGGGCCGCTTCACGGGCGTCGTGAAAACCAAGCCGCACGGGGGCACGGGTACACCACGCGAGAAATCCGGATCGGAAAAGTCCCTGCAGGTCGATCACCAGTTCATAGCGCCGCCGGCGCAAGTCGGACGCGAATCGCAGAAAATCCGCGGAAGCGCGAGCGCTCCTGGTCATGCGCCCGTAACGACGGCGGTCAAACGGGATGAGGTTGCTGATGAGCGGATGTCCGGCGAGCAGCGGCGCAAAGGCGGTGCCGATGAGCCAGTCAATGGTGGCCTTGGGAAAGCGCGTGCGGAGGCCGTCGAGCACCGGCAGGGCGTGAATGATATCGCCGAGCGAACTGGGCTTGATCAGCAGGATGCGTTCGAAGTCGCGCATCGGGAGTGACGGTCGAATGTCAGTTCTTGATTTGGCCATTCAGGGTCACGCAGGGAGTGTCAGCCATCGGTCATTATCAATCAGTACCTGGCAGGGGCGGAAACGGTTCTTGTACTCCATGGCCGCACAGCCGGCCACATAATAGCCGAGATAATAATACCGCATTCCCACCTGGCGAATGTAGTCCATTTCATGCAAGGCGGAAAAAGTGCCGGGGCTGCGCCGGGCGCAGGCGGGATCGAAGAACATGTAGACGCTGCTCAAGCCGCCCGGGCAGCGGTCCGCGATGCTGACACCGATGAGTCGCTTGTCGATGCGGTATTCGAATTCCAGCGTTTCCGTCGGCGAATCATACAGGAAATCCTGAAACGCCTCGATGGTGCGGGCCATGGCGCCGTCGTGACGTCCGTCGATGTACTGCCGAAAAAGCATGTACTTCTCGTCGGTGACGCGCGGCGGGTGTACATCAACCGTCACATCGGTATTTCGGCGCAGGATACGGCGCTGCGAACGCGATGGTTTGAAATCCGCGATGGGTACCCGAATTTGCCGACATTCCTTGCAGCCGCGACAACGCGGGCGATAGACCACGCGACCGCTGCGGCGAAAACCCAGCCCCAGAAGTCGTTCATAGAACTGCGGGTCCAGCTCATCAGCACGGTATGCCTCGGTGCGTGAACTGCGGTCGGGCAGGTACGGGCAGGGATGTTCGGGAGTGCTGCGACTGATCGAATCGTAGTCGGCGGAGGCCGAGGTCACGCGCAGGTTGAGGTCCGATCGGTCATTCATGGGGCACTATCGGGATTGTAGAAGGTGAATCATGTTGCGGGCAACAATAATCCCGGTGAAAACACTTTGGTCAGCCAAATCAGCAGCGGCGGCAGAAAAACGCCCGGCAGCATGTTCGCCACCGCAATTTTCTTGATATCCAAAATGAGCAGGGAGGTGGCGAGCAGGATGATGCCACCGACTATCGTCATCACGCTCACGGATAGTTCGTCTAGCGGCTGCGCGAACCAAGCCGCTAGAATCGCCAGTCCGCCCTGGAATAGGAGTATCGTGGCGACACTGGC
>CAZKIN010000065.1:3672-10258 GCA_964552515.1 uncultured Phycisphaeraceae bacterium | reverse complement strand
ATGGTTCCTAACAGGAGAGAGCTGATCATCACCATGGCAAGTCGCGCGCCGTAGGTGACATTGTTTGGCACCAGCGGCGAGAATTTTTTCACGGTATCGGCAAAATGCAGCACCGCCGCATCCATGCCGAGCGTGAGGGTGATCAGTCCCAGCGCGCTAAGAATGATGGTGCGATAGCGATCGGAAAGTCGCCCGCCCACGGTCATGCCGAGAAGACTACCCGCCGCCACGGCCAGCGCGTTGATGATCGTTCCGCTCAATATGGACCACATGGGCCGCAACGTTAGGCGGGAATGGGCGAATGCTCAAGCCGGGGCAGCCTGGATAGAATGGTCTGGAGTCGGTGAGCGAGCGTGTGGGCGCTGCGAACGCGGTGAGCAATATCGGCGCGGGTAATTGAAGAGCTGCGCTGTGCCATGCGCACGGCCGAACTGAGCTTCGCAGGTCGGTGGTAGAAAGTGATCGCCGGTGAAAGGTCCGCGAGATCCGGATGTTCCTGCAGCCATAAGTCGGCAGCGCCGAAGGCGACCACGGCACACTCCGCCGCTACCGCTTCGAGCATGCATTCGGTTCGAGCGGCAAACTGGCACGGAAATACAATCAGCGGCCGGTCGGTAATGGCCTCTGATCGCTCGTGCGCATGGGCAGAGATCGCGCGCAACTGGCGGACAATAGGGATGAACTGCCGGGAGGTAAAGGTTGCGGTCGCCGGTTCGAAACTGCGCAGGAAGTTCACGGCGATTTGGCTTTGTTCGGCGGGGGCGATACGTTCTCGGAATACGCGCGAGAAGAACTCAATGATGTTGGCGTCGTCTCCGGACATGCCAACATCGCGCTGTGCCTGCCGCACCAGAGAGGCCGCGCGGGCGGAATCGGTATCGGCAGGTTCGTCGCCAACCAGTTCGCGAAGTCGATTCCAGAGACGAATGTGACTGGGTAAAGTCACATTGAGCGACTGAGTCCGATCATCAATGTCCGGGGCAACGACCAGGTAGGGGGGCGGCGTGGAATTCGCATCAATAGCCAATTGCTCATGATCAGCCCCCTCGGCGGGACCGATTCCGACGGCGCAGACAGTGATGCGATCGGCCGGCATTCCCGATGCCCTCAAGCATTCGCGCTGGGCGGTGGAAGACGCGACGACATGATGCGCAAGCGCGCTACTATGGCTGGGGCCTCCCGTTAGTGAGGCGTCCGGGAAGTACCAGGAGATGGTGGGGAGTGCTTTCGGCAGAAACTCGTTGAGTTCTCCGGGGGCTCCGTTAATGAAGAGGACGACATTCGGACGCAACGCGGCGAGGTTTTTCATGCGTATCGCGACGTGCACGTTTTTTGGGTCGCTATTCGAGAAGGCCGCAAAGGGCATGCCAAGCTCAGTCAAAACGGTCGAAAGGTCGCGCAGGTGATCTGCGGATGTTGCCGCGACATTCGCGTCGAGCAGAGCAACCGTGGGTCGATGGGAGGTCTGGTGCGCGGTAACTGACCAGTCCGCTCGGGCGTCGGCGATGCATCGCCGCTGTGCGGCAAAAATGGATTCCGCGATTTCTCCGACCATTTTCTGAACCAAACTGACCGTATCCTGTCGCAACAGCGGTGAGGTCACCATCCGCGTGGGCAGCAGGTACCCGGGAGTTCGTTCGTACAGGGCGGTCAGCGCATTCTCGAAGATCGCCAGGGGGATCAGCACGAGTCGGCCCGAGTGAAACGCGGTCTCGAAATCGCGCAAGTGCAGGGCCAGGATCAGATTGGCACTGTCTTGTTCGACTACGAAGACCGCGCAGTTCTGCGGAAGGCGATCCAGCAGTACGAGCGCCTCAAGTCCGGTCATGATCGCGGGCAGAATCACGTTGCCGCCGGCCGCGGGAATCTCCGCCAGGATTTCCGGTGCGCTGATAGACGGCATGGAGGAACCGCCGAACCATGTCATTTTTCCTGCGTCGTTTGATCTGCGAAACGTGGGATGCCCGTCGCGCCCGAAGGCGAAGTCGACATTCTCTGGAATCTGGCAGGTGTCCAGGTACGAAGCCACATCGGGTTGTGCGGTACGCAGTGCAAGAAGGTTGCGCTCGAACCGCTGCTTGAGTTCCAGGGGAATGGACATTGGCGCGGTGACAAGAGACATGGACCGGCGACTCCATTCGCTTCGGTGAGCCGACCACGAGTTACTCTTCGGCAAACTCGGTGGCCACTTGATTCTCGCATGGCCCTGCGGACTTTACTTCAGCGCTGCACCACCATGAACAGCAGGAAGAGCAGCCAAAGCGCCCAGATGACGCTCCAGGCATAGATTGGCAGCGTGGAAGTCGGCCGTGCATTGCCAATGACTGCCACCAGTTCATCTCCGGTCAGTGGGACCGTGCCCTGCGTCTGCTCGGAATGTTGTCCATGGTTTGTCATTTCAAATTCCCATATCGGCACGGGACCCGCGCGTCTCATCGTACTGCTACGGCGTCACAATGGAAACGGGAATCCGGATTTCTTCAGCTCCCTGTGTTTCCGTCGTCACGCGAATCGTCGTTTCGAGCGCCTTGCCTTCCACTTTTCCTTCCAGCGAAATGGCGAGGAACCGCACATGCGGCGGCACGCCGATGGCGTTCTCCTCCTCCTTCACTCGAATGGCCGGATGGTCTGATTCAACCTTGGTAATCTTCAGTGCCTCTCGTACGTCACCGCGCAACTTCACACGCCGTCGCGTTCCTTCCGGCGTACCGTCCTGTCGAAACAGCACCAGCGGTGGTTCGACCATGATGACCGGCAGGACCACGCCAAAGACGGGAACTTCGATGACTGGTTGGTCCAGCGCATCCGTTCGCACGCGGAGTGTGGCCGCAAAGGGGCCGACCGGTGCATCTTCCGCCACGTTAAGCGTAATGTCATAAGCTGTTTCGGGCAGGGCGCGCGGTGTCGGCATGAAAGTCGCTTTGAGCATCGGCCCGGCCTCCACGCCCAGCACATGAAACGGACGTTTGGTTGGCGACAGGACATTCAGCGGAACGAGCCCCTTGCCGCGGCTGGAGGGTTGGCGCGTGGTATCAATAACTTTCGGTTGCCAGGTTAGATCACTGATGATCTCACCACGCAGGATAACCGAGCGCTGTTTCTCTTCTCCGTCGACACGAAGTTTGAGCACGACACTGCCACGCAGCCCGCCGACTGCGGCATCGTCCTTCGCCTGAAAGCGAACCTGATGCGCCGGGCCAACCGGCGACTGATACGGCTCCACCACGGGAACAAGGGTGTCATTTTCAGTCATCTCGACCGAAATAATCTCCACCGGCTTGGAGGCGCTTCCCGGGACCACTTTCAAGGTGTCTTCGGACACGCCGCCCCGACGCAGCATTTTCAGATTGATCACGGTAGGGGGTTCAAGCTCGAAGAGCGACTCTACCAAGGCCTTGAATTCCAGTCGCAGCTCCGGCTCGACAAGGTCGTTGGTGAAAACGGAAACGGCTTTCATTTGTTCGCCGCGTCGGCGATTGCTGTCGAAGTCAGCCTTGAGTTCCATGCTCCCGCCGGGAGGAATTTTTTTCTCATCGTCGGAGAGCTTGACCAGCGTACACCCGCAACTGGCTTGCGCACGATCGATGATAAGGTCCGCATTTCCCTGGTTCTCAATGCGCCATTTGACGTGCGCCACGTCTCCCTCCACCAACTTGCCGAGGTCAATCATTCGTTGTGCGGCGACGAGACGCGGTGCAGGAGCGGTATCGGTCGCATTGGTTGGCGGAGGGGGTGGAACCTGCCCCGGAATAAACAGGAGGTATGGGATTGCCGCAGCCCAGGTCGAAAGCATGGCTTGCTCCACAAAGAAGCGAATGCGCTCGTCGGCGCGTGCCCAGGAACAACTTCCCGCGCACGCGCCGACGGATCATTGTCCGACCTGTGATTCTAATTCAACGTGATGTTAATGTTAAACGTGAGGGCCCGGATTGTTACCATTCCGGTAAACGGTGCCGACACATCCAGGCAAATTGACACCGACACCAGTCCGGATTGGGGGTCGGGCTCAGTATTGAGCACCGCAATGGTGTTGCTGCTGAGCGTGATCGAATCCGGACTGACTCCCGAAACCGTGAAATCGTCGTCAAAAGAAACGTCATAGGGTCCATAGGAGTCGGTTGAATTGCAGACATCCTCTTCCTGACCCGGAAGCGCCACGCGGCCGGTTACTGTGACCGTTCCGGCTTGCAGACGTGTGGCAAATTTGCCCGGCTGCGCTTCCTCGCCCTCAACGCTGATGGCATCCGGACTAAGTTCAAAGGTCCCTCCGGTGATGTTCAGCCCGGCAGGATCAAACGACAACGTGGCCATGCGCTGCACCGATTCGCCGGGCGTGACCGGAAACTGCAGACCTGCGCCGCCGTTCAAACTGAAGTTTACGGCCTGCGGCGGAATCAGGTTTGTACAACCACAAACGCTAATCGCCAGCACGGCGCCGCCAAACGTGAAAAAACCAAGAGCCGACCGTTTCATCATTTCTCTCCTGTTTTCTATCCGACAAGAGGCCGAAGACCTTCCCCGCCTTTTGCCGAAACGAAGTGTACCTCAGGCCCATCGGCAATGCTAGAACGACCACAACGTTTAACAATCCCACATAAAGCGGGACCGGCCGTTGTGACGATCATATGATTCGAAGAGAATTCCACTGTCGCGGGGTTGATCGCTAGCCCTGTGAGATCTTGAGGGCCCAGCGATGCGACGTAGATGCGAATCACCGTTTCAATACCCAGGCCTGGCAGTCGTTTGTCTCCTTCCCGCATGGGCATGGGCAGCGCCGGCCACCATCGAACGCGAATTGGCTGCGGCGGTCAGTCGACTTCCGCACGCGCAGACGCGCTCGGGCGTGGCCATCACCGACTTGACCAGTGGATCACCGACGTTTGATTCTCACGCGGACGAAGTGCTGATTCCGGCCAGTAATGCCAAGGTCTTCGTTATGGCGGCCGCCCTCCGCGAGTTAGGTCCGGACTTCGCGTTTGAAACGCATCTCGCCTTTGATGGACAGCACCTTTACTTGATCGGTGACGGCGACCCGGGCTTGGGCGATGAGAAAATTCATCGTTCGCGCGGCGAGTCGATCCTCGCGCCCTATGAACGCTTCGCTGAAGCGCTCAAAGCGCGGGGGATTACCAGTATCGCGGGCGATGTCGTGGTCGATGCAAGCGTATTCGACGGACAGACCTTGCACCCGGATTGGGAAGCGGGTGATTTGGGCAAGTGGTATGCCGCGCCGGTTGCCGGCATCGGCTTTAACGACAACTGCCTGGATATCACGATTTCGCCCGGCGGCAAAGGCGGCGCAACTTCGGTCAGCGTCATGCCGCCGACCTCGCAGATCAAAATCGTGAACCTGGCAAAGAGCGCGGGCAAGGGCGATCCTGTTTTGCACCATCCAGCGGGTAGCCATGAATATCGCATCAGCGGTGCCGTGCGCAAGAAGTGGACGTTTTCGCCGGTGCCCGTGGACGATCCGGTTTTTTTCGCCGGCGATGTTCTCAAACGAGTACTTTCCGATCGCGGGTTGCAGGTGCGCGGCACGGTGCGCCTGCAGCGCGTGCGTCGCGGGGATGGTTCATTGCCTCCGGCGTTACAGGTTGTTGCCACTCATAAGACATCGCTCGCTGATGTCCTCGCCCGAGTCGGCAAGGACAGCCAGAACTATTTCGCCGAGTGCGTGCTGAAGCGCGTGGGATTTGCCTGGGCGAAGCGCAGCGGCGCAACTGACCCCGTGGGCAGTTGGCAGACGGGTAGTCAGGCCATCGTCGCCCACCTGCAGGCGCTGGGCATCCCGACGGCCGGACTGGTCATCGCCGACGGATCGGGCCTGAGCCGGGCAAATCGCTGCACCGCGCGACAGCTCACTTCGGTCCTGACCAAAATGGCCTCACTCCCCGGCGCGGATCTGTTTCGCGAAAGTCTGGCCGAAGCCGGAGTCGATGGTTCCATGCGCAAACGCCTGCGCGGCCTCTCCGCGTCAGTGTACGCCAAGACCGGAACCATGCGCGGCATTCGCACCCTCAGCGGCTATGTCCAATCGGAAGACAACCACCTCTACGCTTTTGCTGTCATGTTCAACGGCTACAAAGGCCCCAGCACGCCCTACAAGGAAATTCAGGACCGCATCTGCCGTATCCTCGGCGGCGAACCGGTGCGAAACGCCTCGCGTTAGGTCCCGAATCATCCGGCCTCGATTTCCAGCCGCAAGTTTGCCCGAAATGCGGCATATTCCCTTTGGAGATTAAAGGGGAAACTGCTATCATGGCGCGAGTAAATTTGCCGTTACCCTTCCATTCACCATGATTTGCAGGGCGGTATCTATGATCGATCATAAGCGAAGTATTGTACGTACTTTTCTCGTCGCCGGTTGGTTGGTCTGCGCTGGCGCATCATCCGTTGCGCCGGTCGTTGCGCAGACCATTGAACTGCGCCCGGTAAATAATGGCATCAGCCGTCCGGTGGACGCGCCGATGATTCCAGGCGCGGTGATTGTCGGCAATCAGATCAGTATTTTTGCAGGTGGCGTCAGTGTGGAGGTCGAGGTGATCGCCTCCGGTTGGGGCAATCTGCCCGGTAGTCCGCCGTTGGC
>CAZKIN010000065.1:0-3572 GCA_964552515.1 uncultured Phycisphaeraceae bacterium | reverse complement strand
CGAATCTCTGTCCGGCGGATTGCACGGGTGTACCGACGCCGACATTGGTTTCCGCCTCAATCAGAATAATTACGGGAAGCTGCTGCACGAACCTCGGTCCGGGCGGCATCTGTACCGACGCTGTCACGAGCGCCCAATGTCAGGCGCTTCCATCCACCAATGCACGTATTTTTCGTGCAGGCATCACTTGTGCAACGCCATGTTGCAGTTGTACGAATAATTCGGCATGCAACGATAATAATCAATGCACGCAAGATATTTGTAATGGTTGCAATTGTGCAAACACACCCAATTACAATACTCAAACTCAATGCTGCCATCCCGCCAACGGCAGCACCATGGCTCTAAGCGACAACAACACTTGCACTACCGACACATGCAATCCGTTGACCGGTCAGGTAACCCACTCACCAGTCGGCAGCGGCCCGTGTGACGACGGAGACTCCTGTACCTTAAACGACAATTGCACCGGCTCGCTTTGTCACGGTACCCCCGCGAATGCCGTGCCCTGTTCTTCCGACACCGACTGTACGCCTGCGTTTTGCAATCTCTCGACCGGCTTCTGCGGCTGCAACGATCTCTGCCCCACCGATCCGGACAAGAACTTTCCCGGCATTTGCGGCTGCGGAGTTCCCGATGTCGGCGATGGTGACGGCGATGGTGCGCTCGACTGCGTGGATGCCTGTCCCGCCGATCCAATCAAATCCGTTCCCGGCGTTTGCGGTTGCGGCGTTCCCGATGTCGGCGATGCCGACGCTGACGGCACGCTCGACTGTGTCGATGTCTGCCCCACGCTGGATGACAGCATCTTTGCCCCCGACTGCGTCTCGCCCATTCCCACGCTCGGCAGTTGGGGATTGATCGTCGTCGCGCTGACACTGCTCATCGGCGGCAAGCTCTGCTTTGGCCTGCGTCGTCCAAGGGCCCTCTAGACACTTTCATACAGTTCGGCCACCCCTTCGCCCGATGAAGGAACTGCGCCCCCGGTTCCAAAATCGGGTCGGAATTGTAACCACCATCGTCCGTCATTTTGTGGTAAGCTTCACTTGTTAGCCGTGGCGCGGCTGGCGTAAGTTACCGGAGTCGACGTCCATGTTTATGACCCCGATGACCTTTATTATCACCTGTGTGATTGGCCTGATGCTGCTCGGCGGCGTGATTATCCTCCGTCGTTCGACCGGCCGATCGGTCGATGTGTCGCGCGCCTGTCCGCAGTGCCAGGCCAGCAACCCGCGCGGTGCGCACTTCTGTTCGCGCTGCGGGCAGGATCTGTCGTAAGACCGGCGCAAGTGGAACTCACGAATTCTTCAAAGGAATTGCCTGATGTCTGATCTCGTCGATACCTTTAAGTCGAAGTTCAACCTCACTCCCGGTGGGCGCGGCACGACCAGTCTGGTCGCGCTCCTTCTCGGCCTCGGCCTCTTCCTCTTTGGATTCTGCAGCGCGGTCTTCTGGTTCGTCCTGCGCGTGGAGGTCAACGCCGATGAATTCCTCGTCCTCATCAACAAGACCGGCGATACGCTGCCGGTCGAGTTGGCCGACGAGTTCGACGACCAGGTGGTGCTCTATCCCGCCCTCGTCTCCGCCATCTCCAAACAAACCGGCGAAAGCGAAGAGTACGTGCAAAGTCACTACAAGGGCATTCGTTACGATGTGCTTCGCGAAGGCCGCTATTTCCCGAATCCCTACAGCGTCAAGACCATCAAGCAGAAGTCGACCATCATCGGCCCCGGCGAACTCGGCGTCCTCATCCGCAAGTATGGCAAGCAATTGCCTTATCCGAAAACCGTGGCCACGCAGCCCGACGAGCGCGGCCCCGTGTCTGACGTGCTTCGTCCCGGCCGGCATAACATCAACCTGCTCGCGTACGACGTGCAGAAGTTTCCCGCGATTCAGATTCCTCCCGGTCACGTCGGCGTGGTCACCATCCTCAGCGGTACCGATCCGGCCACCCACAATACGTACACGGTGAATCCCGGTGAAATGGGCGTGCAGCGCCAAACTCTGGAGCCCGGCCTCGAGTATTACAATCCCTACCTCAAACACATTGAAATCGTCGATGTGCGCAGCCACAAGTACGACATGCTCGGACACGACGCGATTCATTTTCCCAGCAACGACAGCTTCACCATCACCATCGAAGGTACGATCGAGTGGGCCATTCGCCCGGAAAAAGTCGCCGAAGTGGCCGTCGCCTATGGCGACATGCAGGACATTCTGGACAAGATCATTTTGCCCAACGCACGCAGTATTTCGCGCATCCAGGGATCCAAACTGCAGGCGCGGGAATTCATCAGCGGCAAATCCCGCTCCGCGTTTCAGGACCGCTTCTTCACCGAACTGCGCGCCGAATGTTCCAAGCAGGGCATCGACATCCGCGCCGCGCTGGTGCGCGACATTGTTCCTCCGCCGGAGATTGCCAGTCCGATCAGCCAGCGCGAACAGGCTGATCAGGAGATTCAGCGCTCCACCAATCAAATGGAGGAAGCAAAGGCCGAAGCGCTGCTGGTCGAACAACGTGAGAAGCAGGACCAGAATCGAGTCATCGGCGATGCCCGTCGTCAGGTCGTCACCATGACCAAGGAAGCGGAGGAACGCAAGGGCGTTACCGTTACACATGCGAACCGTGAACTCGAAGTGGCCAAGCTGACGCTCGAAGCCGCGGAGAAGGAAGCGGACGCCATCCGCGCCCGCGGCGAAGCGGAGGCCAACGTCGTCCTTTTTGATTTCCAGGCGCGGGCCGAGCCGCTCTCCCGCGCCGTGCAGGCCTTCGGCGGTGGCGATGTCTATGCCCGGCAGTTTTTCCTTCAGCGCGTCGCACCGGCCATGAAGACCGTGTTGTCCAACACCGACGGTCCGTTTGCCGACATCTTCAAGCAGTTGCAGTCTCATGACGCGGTGCAGTCACCGCCGCGCACCGCGGCGGCGAAAGGGGGTGCTGAATGATCGGGAAGATTCTTCGCAACACGAAACGGGCCATCGGGATTGCCATCGCATTGGTGCTCTTCGGCGGTGCGGCGTTGATTGCCATGTGGTGGTTTACGTTTCGCATTTATGTTCCGCCGGATAAGTGTGCCGTCCTGATCCGCAAGATGGGTGACCCCCAGCCGGCCGGACAGTTGGTCGCCTCCGATCCCAACCAGCGCGGCATCCAGAAGGAAGTCCTGGGTCCGGGGCGCTATTTCTACAATCCCGTGGTCTGGGACTACGAGCTCAAACCCCTCACCGAAATTCCGTCCGGCAATCCGGCCACCTGGCAGTGGACGCAGAAACTTTCCGAACAGCAGCGTTCGGAATTGCGTGCCGGAAAATTCAGTTTCATCGGACAGTTTCCCAAGGTCGGTGTGGTGACGCGGCGCGTCGGCAAGGAACCAACCCCGGGACAGGTCATTGTCTCTGCAGATTCCGGCGTGACCGGCATCCTGCGCGAAGTGCTCACCCCCGGTGTGTACAAGCTGAATCCCTATATCTACGACGTGGAACTGCATTCGGCACTGGTCATCCCCGCGGGATTCGTCGGTGTGGTGACCAATCTGTTCGACGAGCAGAGTGACGGATCAGCGGCATCCGGC
>CAZKIN010000064.1:13648-17656 GCA_964552515.1 uncultured Phycisphaeraceae bacterium | reverse complement strand
TCGAGCGTGTCCGGCACATAAAGCACGTGGTCAGTAAGGCTTGCGATCTCCTTGTCACCTTCGGTGGCGATGGCGATCACGCTGCCGCCGCGCCCGCGCACCTGCGAGATGTTATTGAGAATTTTGTCGTATTGAATGCCCGACGTGGCAATGCACACTACCGGCATGCCTTCGGTAATCAACGCGATGGGCCCGTGCTTCATCTCCGCCGCGGGTAAACCCTCGGCGTGAATATATGCAATTTCCTTGATTTTCAGTGCGCCTTCCAGCGCGACGGGGTAGTTATATCCACGACCCAGATAGAGCCAGTTTTCGCGATCGATATAGCGCTCGGCCACCTTCTTCGTGGCGTCGCTTAATTCCAGCAGTTGCCGCATTTGCTTGGGAATTTCAGACAATGCCTGAATGAACTGGCTCGCGCCGGCCGCAGACATGTGCTTGCGGCGACCAAGGAAACAGGCCATCAGCGCCAGCACGGCCACCTGTCCGGTGAATGCCTTGGTGCTGGCCACGCCAATTTCCGGTCCGACGTGCAGGAACACACCCGCATCGGTCTCGCGCGCAATAGTGGAACCGACCACGTTCACCACACCGAGCACCAGTGCGCCGCGTTGCTTGGCCTCCCGCACCGCGTAGAGCGTGTCCATCGTCTCGCCACTCTGTGACACGGCGATGGCCACCGTGCCGTCATCAATGACCGGATTGCGATAACGAAATTCACTCGCATACTCCGTTTCCGTCGGAATGCGCGCCATTTCTTCAAATAGATATTCACCCACCAGACCCGCGTGCCATGCCGTGCCGCAGCCGGTCAAAATCAGCCGCTTCGCCCGCGTCAATTCACGCGTGCAATCGACCAATCCGCCGAGATGTACCTGCCCCCCCGCCAGATCAATGCGCCCCTTCAGACACATCTCCAGCGAACTGGGCTGCTCAAAGATTTCCTTGAGCATGAAGTGTTCATAACCGGACAGTTCTATCTGTTCGAGCGACCATTCGATTTCCTCTGTGGTCTTACTGACCGGGATCGCATCGAGCGTCGTCAATCGCAAGTCCGTCGGAGTGATCCGCGCGATCTCGCCATCATCCATGTACACAACCTGCGTGGTATGCGCCAGAATGGCCGCCGCATCGGACGCCACAATGTGTTCGCCCTGCCCCACACCGATAATCAGCGGACTGCCGTTCCGCGCCGCGACAATCACCTCCGGTTCATCGCGACAGACCACCGCAATGCCGTAGGTTCCCGACACTTCATGCAAGGCCGCACGAACCGCCTGCTCCAAGTCGCCGTCGTACAGTTTTCCAATCAACTCCGCGAGGACTTCGGTGTCGGTTTCGCTGCGAAATTTTGATCCCTTGCTTTCCAGATATTTGCGCAGCGCGCGGTCGTTCTCAATAATGCCGTTGTGAATCACGGCGATTCGTCCGGAGTTATCCATGTGCGGGTGGGCATTAATGTCGTTTGGCGCGCCATGCGTCGCCCAGCGGGTGTGTCCGATTCCCAGCTTTTGCGTCCACGAATAGTTGAGCTTTTGCTCCATAACGAACAGCCGCCCCGCCGACTTCACCACGTGCAGACCAGCCGCATCGACCAGCGCCACCCCCGCCGAGTCGTAGCCGCGATATTCCAGCCGCCGCAGACCCTCGACCAGAATGGGAAGCGCCGGACGTTTGCCTACATAACCCACGATTCCGCACATTGGCAGACCCTCATTTGGGATAGTTCGTGCACCGGACGATCCATGCGCCGCCGGGCCAACGGATATGCATAATTATCGGCTTTTTGCCACTGGAAAGCAAAGAAACGCCATATTCACCGGATTGGCGTCCGATATTCCGGCTCTGGTATTCCCACCCTGATGAAAACTACGCCGAGAAACGCCAGACGGTTCGATGCAAATGCAATGACGAATGCCGGTTCGAACTACTCCCTCGCTTCAACCGGCGGAACCAGTATATCCTCCGGATTATTTGTCGCCGGTCGGTATTGTTCCAGCAGTTTCCGAATGCGCGGCTGGTCGGTATTTAGTTCCAACGAACGGTGCCAATTTTCAATGGCCCGGTCGCGCCATTCAGTTTGGGATTTGTCCTCAAGGTAGCGCAGCATGTAAATCGATCCCAATCCCGCATGCGCACGCGGCAGCCGCCAATCCTCCAGTAGTGCCCGCTGGTAACTTTCTTCGGCGGCCGTGTACTCGCGCATCCGAAACAGGCAGAACCCCAGCGCCTCATGACCGGCCGCCAGCTTCGGGTCCATCCGCACGGCTTCCTCCAGAGATTGCTTCGCCAGCTTCAGGCGGTCCTGCTTCATATATGTATGGGCCAGATTCACCAAGACCATCGGCTGTTTGCTGTCGCGTTCAAGGGCCTCTTTGTAGGCCCGAATTGCGTCGTAATGTTTACCCTGCCCCTCCATCGCCACGCCCAGGTTCACGAATGACGCCGCACGCGACGGGTCGATATCAATCGCCTTCTGAAAACGCTCTTCCGCCTGGGCCAAATCACCAGTCTGCTGATAACAAACTCCCAGATTAAGCTGCGATTCGAAATCCCCGGGGCGCAGTTCCACCGCGTGCAGATAGGCCTGAATCGCTTCCTTCAGCCGCTTGGTCAGTTGATAGACTTGAGCCAGATTGAATGTGTCGTCAAAAGAATCGGGATTGATCCGCAGGGCCGTCAGGAACGAATCAATCGCCTGCTCAAAATCGCCGAGTCGCTTGTAAACGACACCCAGCTTGGAGTGCACGATTGCGAGCTGCGGCGAAATTTCGGCGGCCGCCTGAAATTCCTTCAGCGCGGCCTCCAGCTCGGCACGCTGCAGGAATTCATCCCCCCGTTCGACGTGCGCCTTCGCCTGTCGCGTCTGCACACTGGCACAGCCGCAGGTTGTTGCCACGAATGCCAGAACCACTGCCGTCCAGCCCGCCCACCACCGTTGCCTCGCGTTTCCCGCCATAACTTACACCGCCATCCGCCAAGACCGCCCTGCCGCCCGTCGCGCCACATTGTGGGAAGCGTTTGCAGCCCGGTCAATTCAATAGGTGCACCCCACCGTTCGTCCCGGGTGCCTTGCGGTTTTGGCCAGGGCAGTTTGATTTCCACCGCCTGCCTCCTAGGATGTACGCAAAGCGATCGATTGACCATTCGCCTGCGCGACGAGGGAGGCGCACTATGTATCCTGAACATCTGCTCGCCATTCCCGTATTTAACGAAGAACGTTACGTCGAGGCCGTTTTGCAAAATGCCCGGAGATTCAGTACCAACATCCTCGTCATCGATGACGGATCATCCGACGCAACCCCCGCCCTGTTGCGTCGACAACCTGACGTTCATGTAATCCGTCACCCTGAAAATCGCGGATACGGCAAGAGTCTTTCGGATGCTTTTGAATATGCCCAGCGCCATGGCTATCCGTGGCTTATCACCATGGATTGCGACGAGCAACATGAGCCGGAATGTATTCCCTGTTTCCTGAGCGCGGCCGCGCGCGACGACGCGGACGTCATCAGCGGCACGCGCTATCCGAACGGACACATGGTGGACGCATCGGTCCCTTCAGACCGACTTGCCATAAACCGGCGCATTACCGGGCTGATTAACGAGCGACTGGGCCTTGCCATTACGGATGCCTTCTGCGGCTTCAAAGCATACCGCGTTTCCGCGCTGCGACACATCCGCATCACTGTCCCCGGATATGCGATGCCGATGCAGTGGTGGGTGCAGGTGGTCCGCGCCAACCTCCGCGTGGTCGAACTGCCGATTCGCTTGATTTACAAGGATCCGACACGGCACTTTGGAGGCCTGCTCGACGACCCGGACGTGCGACTTTCCCATTACATTGACGTCCTGGAGCGCGAACTCGCCGCACCCACAATGGTGCCATGCCGCCATGAACACAAACACCCGTGTTGCCGGTAGGCCAACATGCCGCTTAACCCCGCGCTTCTTGGTACGCCGCCCGGCCATGGCGGAGTATTGGTGGTTCCCGATCCTCAGGATTGGGTG
>CAZKIN010000064.1:4073-13548 GCA_964552515.1 uncultured Phycisphaeraceae bacterium | reverse complement strand
TACGCCGCCCGGCCATGGCGGAGTATTGGTGGTTCCCGATCCTCAGGATTGGGTGACCCATATCCGGCACAATAGAGCCGCGCTTCGCTCAGCGATCGTTCGAGTAGGCGACAACACATTGGCAGCATGGCGCACCGCGACCCGCATGGCCCTGACCGGCCGTGACGACATGCCGATTGTCGTTCTTGGACATCAGCCTGAATTCATCCATCCCGGCGTCTGGGCGAAGCATGTCGTTGCCGATCGCGTCGCCCGCGCAGTGGGCGGCATCGCGGTTAATCTCATCGTGGATAATGACGTATTGAAATCATCCACTTTTTCGCTCCCGCGCCGAATTGACAAGGTGTGGAACCTGCAGCCGATCCGCTTCACTTCGGCCGGTGCGGCAACGCCCTACGAATTTCTCCCGGCACTGCAACCAGTTGAAATCGACCGCCTGGAAACCAATCTTCGTGAAACGATCGACCATGACTTCGCCAGTTCCCTGCTTCCCTCTTTTCTGGAAGGGCTCCGCTCCGCGGCAAATCCACGCGACTGGGTACAGCAAACCGTCACCGGTCGCTGTGCCGTGGACCATGCCTTTGGAATCAGCCTGGTCGAGCACCGTGTCAGTCAATTGTCATTTGTCCCGCTACTCCTCGAATCACTGCGCGAGCCGCATCGCTTCGCTCATGCTTACAACGACTCGCTGAGTGAATATCGCGCTGGCAACTTCATTCGCGACACCCGGCGTCCCATGCCCGATCTGCGCGTCGCCGACGACCGCTGTGAATTGCCATGGTGGGCAGTGCGTCCGGGTCTTCCGCGACAACGCCTTTTTTTGCAGACTCGCAGCGACCGCGCCAGTCTCCTGGCCGAACAATCACACATCCTCGATCTGAGTGTTCGCGATTTGGGCTCCGCGACTGAGTTTGCCGCCGCGATATCCGGCCAGTCAACATGGTCGATCCGCCCGCGTGCCATTACGTTGACGCTATGGGTGAGATTGCTTCTTGCGGACTACTTCATTCACGGCATCGGCGGAGCGAAATACGACGCCGTTTGCGACGGCATCATCGCGCGCTATTTTGGATTGACGCCACCACACTTCGCCGCCGTCTCCGCAACCCTGCAATGGGATCCCTCCAAGGAAAACCCCAAATCGCATTCGCTCTCCGCGGCCGAACATGCGCTGCGGGATTTCCGTTACAACCCCCACCGCTATCTCAGGGGATCGGCAGAAGTTGCCGAACTGCTCGTACAACGCCAGAGAGCCATTGACGAATCACGAGCCCTCGCACGAATCTCGCCGAACGACCGCCCCGCGCGCCGCCGCGCATTCCTGCAAATCCATGCCGCCAATCAGGCCCTTCTCGACAAACACCCGGAGTGGCTCAGGGACCGTGAATCGCAAATCGCGGATGCAGCGCGAGGTGCGCAACAACGCGCCATCGCTCTGGGACGCGAGTATTTCTTTGCCGCTTACCCGCAAATCGAACTGGAGCGGCTCGCAGCCGCCCTTCCCGACTTTGCCGACTTGCGACTATAATCTGCTGCCATACGTGCGGCGTGAGCGGACTTCTGTACCGTGATGCCCACACGAACGGAATGTGGCCCTTTGTTCACAGACCACCTTTGCGGGAGAACGGATGATGACCGACGCCGGTGCCGGAAAGCTGCATATTGACTCGGATTGGAAGGCCGAAGCCGCTAAGGAGAAGGAACGACTTTCGGAATCCGAACGCGCCACTCCGAAAGAGACGGGTGCGCCCGGCGGGGCGAACTTCATCGAAATTCTAAACATTCTAGCCATGCAGGCGGCCGTCTCTCTCGGTGGATACCAGGGTCCAGGCGGCGAAAGGCTCCCGCCCAACCCGATGGCCGCCAAGCACTTTATTGACCTGATTGATATTCTCGAACAGAAGACGCGCGGCAACCTCACCGAAACCGAAAAGAAAGTGCTGGACTCCGTTCTTTACGAGGTACGCCTGCAATACGTGCAGATGGTGAGTGCCGCGATGGCTCCGCCACGTCCCATGTAGAAAGCGGCCTCTCACCACATGGCAATAGACTTGTCAGCGGATTCACCGGACAATCGAATCACCCAATACGCTCACCCGTTCGTTCGCAGGCAAACTCCGCATGATCATCCCCATTCGTACTGAAACCACGATCCGCCGCACGCCGTTCACCAATTACGCATTAATAGGCGTAAACGTGCTGCTGTTTGCTTTGCTTGGCACTCCGCTCGGCGGGGCGACGCTGACGGGTCTGCGCAATGAGTATCTCGTGTTTGATTCGGTCGAACCGACGCTCCTGCAGTTCTTCAGTTACCAGTTCCTTCATGCCGACAAGTGGCACCTGCTGGGCAACATGCTGTTTCTCTGGGTATTCGGGAACAGCGTCAACGCAAAAATGGGCGACTTGCCCTATCTGCTCTTTTACCTTGCCGGAGGCATATTCGCCGCATGGGGTTATTCCCTGATTAATACTCAACCCTTCGAACTGGTTGGCGCATCCGGCGCTATTGCCGCCATAACCACGGCATACCTCGCGCTGTTTCCGCGCAGCCACGTCACGGTGCTCATCTGGTTCTTCATCATTCATTTCATTGAAGTGCCCGCGATGATTCTCATCGGACTCAAAATCATTGTGTGGGACAACATCATGGCACCAGGCATCGGCGGCGCGGGCAACGTCGCGCACGCGGCGCACCTGTCCGGCTATTTGTTTGGCTTTGCTGGGGCGATGTTCATGCTGCTGATCCATGCCTTGCCGCGCGATCAGTTTGATTTGCTTTCACTTTGGAAACGCTGGCATCGCCGCCGCGCATTTGCCGGAGTCGATTCCATCGGTCCGGTGGTCCGACCCGTTCCGCGTGATCCCGCCATTCGCGCTGCGGAAGAGAAACAAATGGATGACATGTCCGCCTTGCGGCATCAAATCCAGGAAGCCTTTGACGGGCGCGACCTGCGGCTCGCCGCCGAACGCTACCGGCAACTGCTCGCGCTGGACCCGCAACAGTGTCTTTCCGAAATGGCCCAACTGGACATCGCGCGGCAGCTTTATCAATCCGGCCAGTTCCGCGACGCGGCCCGCGCGTTTCAACGCTTTGTCGATTGCTACCCGCTTTCCCGCGAATCGGAGAACGCGAGGCTGTTGCTGGGCATCCTCTACGCCCGCGATCTTCAAGATTTCTCAAATGCGGAAACCGTCTTGACGACCGCCCTCGAAACTCTCCGCGATGAAAGCCGGCGCGCATTGTGCCTGCAATGGCTTGAACAGGTTCGCGCGGCGAGGGCCTGATGTTCTGCCACGTTACAACATCAACGTTTCCTGGCGCCGTACCGCCAAGGTACCAAATGTGAGTACCAGCAGTCCAAGTACTCCCAATCCCCAACTGGAAACAGTGGGGACTGCCACTACCGTGTCAGCACTAACGACGTAAACACGATCTCCGGTAGCGGCCGAAAGCAGAAAATCGAGCTTTTGATCACCGTTGATGTCACCCATGCCTACCGCGTCAAAACCGAGGTTGCTCCCCGCGATTTGATGTGTCATCGTCTGCAGCACCGACCCATTGGCTCCGGAATAGACGGCCACTTGCCCGGCGACAGGCGCTCCGGAACTATTCGTGTATCGGCCCACGATAAAATCGGCGAAGCCGTCGCCGTTGACATCCCCCGCGCCGCGACCCGGACCCTGTCCGTCTCCCGCTAACGGCCCTTGAATAGAGTGCAGCGTACTACCGTCTGAACCCGAGAAGACATAGGCACGACCTCGTCCGCTCGCGTGCCCGTAGTCGCCTACATACAAATCCGATGTCCCGTCATTATTTACGTCCCCGCAGCCTGCTACAAAGAAACTGCCAAACTCTGAAGCACCGGCAACTGGATTAAGGGTGGGCAGCAACTGCACGCCGGTCTGCCCCGAATAGACATAGGCACGACCTCCGCTGGTTGCGCCGGCGTTGTTGGCCCCCACGATATGGTCTGCAAAACCATCGGCGTTGATGTCACCGGCGTTGGCAATTCCGCCACCAAACGAGTCACCGTCACTCTCAGCTTCATAGGTGCGCAGCAGCGCACCGTCGAGGCCGGAGTAGACGTAGGCGCGTCCGGAATTCGCACCCATGTTGTCATTGCCGGTTGCGCCGACCAGGATATCGCTGCGACCGTCCGAGTTAACGTCGCCCGCGCTCCCGACCGCGGCACCGAAGCTGTCACCATTGGCCTGTCCGACAATGCGGCGAATGAAAGTACCGGTCGCCCCGGAGTAGAGATAGGCTGCACCAAAATTCCCTGCCGCAACCGTCGCACCAACGACTATGTCCGAGACCTGATCACCGTCGACGTCTCCGGCATCGGAAAGCGAAAACCCAAACTGGCCGCCACCTGGTTCGGCCGGACTGGCCTGCAAAGTACGAATCAAAGTGCCCGTTTGTCCGGAATATACATGGACCCGCCCGGTATTATTGGCTCCGACGATGAAATCCCTCACACCATCAGCGTTCAGATCGGCTGTGTCGGCCACGGCCCAACCGAAGGAACCACCGGAAGAAATGCTAGCGGTATAATGAATCGTCGGATTCTCCTGGATCTGGCCACTTGCATTCTCAACCCTGCATACCAGTTCAATGCCTGCAATCAGCATCCAAAGGCCTCGACCGGTCCCCCTACCTGAGCGGATCAACATTCGCTTGCTCCCTTTCTTGGCAACCACTGCCGTTGGAAATTCCCCTGACCGGTTCGTGCGCGGATTCCCGATCGCAACCGATTTTGTCTTGCCATTTCGGAAATAGTGCACCGAATTTGCCGGTTCACCTCAATAAGTAGCCATCGCGGGGGAATAACCAGATGTTCGCAGCATTGTCGCCGGCGATCCGGACTTTGAAACGAGACCTGCATTTGCGACCTGGCCTCGAGCCGATAATCGTGGTTCTGCCAGCATCGCCGAGTCCAATTAGATCCAGTTCCTCGGATTCTCTGTCCGGGACTATGGAAATCCCCGTGCGTACCCGCGAAAATGAGCGAGGAGTACTGCCATGAATTCTTCTGAATCTTCAGCCCAACCTTTGACCAATGGGTTCTCGGGTCCACCATCGCGGCCACCACCCAACACCAACGACGTCGCCAGTTGGTTTCCGGTTGTGTATGCCGAGCTTCGCCGCCTGGCATCGTCGTATCTGCGGGGGGAGTCGCCGGGCCTCACCCTGCAAACCACATCGCTTGTCCACGAGGCGTACATCAAACTCATGGGACAGCGCTCCATGGGCTGGACCGACCGACATGGGTTCTTTGCAGCCGCGGCGACGGCCATGCGTCGCATCCTGGTTGATCATGCCCGCGCCCGACGTGCACAAAAGCGCGGCGGCAAGGCGCGGCGCGAAGCCCTGGACGACGCCATGGCGCAGTTTGAGCAGCGTTCCGGAAATCTCGTCGGTTTGGGTGATGCGTTGGACCGTTTGGCCGTCATGGATCCGCGTAAAGCGTCGATCGTCGAAGTTCGGTTCTTCATGGGCCTCTCCGTCGATGAAACTGCGCTCCTGCTGGACCTGAGTCCGCGAACCGTAGCCCGCGACTGGAATCTTGCCCGCGCGTGGCTGCTGGGAGAACTTGAACGTGCCGACCTCAAAATTGAGAAAGAAGCTGTGCGGGGGAGTTATTTTGGCGATAAGCAGCCGGCGATATCGCGGATAGGGGAAGAGAGGGATCGCGCTTAGGCGCGATTCAAATTGCCAGTCCTACTCGGGCAACGGTGTCTGTGCTTCGTCTCGCGGAATTGAATGCCATGTCGGAACAATCCACCGTCATCAATGCCCAGCGTTGGAAAGAAATCGACCAGCACTTCCACCGCGCTTTGGAAGTGACGGGTGTGGCGCGCGCGGAGTTCCTACTTCAACTGGACAATCTTGACCCCATACTGCGCGAGGAAGTACAGCGGCTGCTTGATTTGCACGAGCGCACGGGCGAGTTTCTGGAATGTACGAACGCGGACGCGCTTCTCCGAGATACTCGCGGCTCGGCGCTGGATAGTCTCGTCGGGTACGGTCCGGCCACCAAGTGTGAGTCCACAAAGTTTTCTGCCGGCGATCGTGTGGGCCGCTTTCGGCTCGTTCGCCTGCTGGACAGCGGGGGAATGGGTGATGTCTGGTTGGCGGATCGCGACGACGATCAGTTTCAACAGACCGTTGCGATCAAGCTATTTCGCGCCGGGTTCTCCTCTGTGCAGGGTGTTGAGCGTTTTCTGCGCGAGCGACAGACACTGGCACGATTGGAACACCCGTCGATCGCACGATTGATCGACGGCGGAACGACCGATTCAGGCGTTCCATTCCTGGTCATGGAATTCGTCGATGGAACGCCGATAGACCAGTCATGTACGGAGCGAAAACTGAATCAGCGCGAGCGCGTGGAGCTCTTTCGCACAGTTTGTGAGGCCGTACATTTTGCACACCAGAACCTCGTCATTCATCGCGACCTTAAACCGGCCAATATTCTCGTAACCCGCACCGGACGTCCCAAGCTGCTGGACTTTGGGATCTCCCAGGAGCTTGAAGAAACGCAGCCGGAACTCGAATTGACGGCCCGTACGGGAGCACGCGGGCCATTCACGATCCAGTATGCCAGTCCGGAACAAATTTCCGGAGGAACCTGCACCACGGCGAGCGACGTGTATTCGCTGGGGGTCATCTTTCACCAATTACTTTCCGGAAAAATTCCGCACGCCGACAGCGGACCCATTACACGATTGGCGGAACATTGGTCGCAGCCTGCGCCAGCCGACGGCGACGCAAGCTTGAATCTTGTCTGGTCTCCGGATAATCCAGCGGCAACGCGATTTGAATCACCTGTTGTTTCATTCCGGGATGGAAATGATCTGGGGTGGATTGTCCGCAAAGCGCTGCAACATGACCCGACGCAGCGCTACACCACGGCGAAGGAACTCAGCGATGATCTTGCGCGCTGGCTGGACGGTTATCCGGTAATGGCGCGTTCCGGAGGTTCGTTCTATCGCAGTCTGCGCTTTGTGCGGCGCAATCGCGTACTTTCCATGGCCGTGGGGCTGATTGCGATCACGTTGATCGCGGCAACGATCGCAACATCCCTGGCCTGGCGGCGCGCCCGCGCGGAACGTGACACAGCGCAGGCGGCCACGCGCTTCATTGGAAGCATTCTGACTTCCACCTCACCATTCGCCAAGCAGCGCGGAGCCCAGGATAACGCCTCGGAAATTCTTGATGCGACCTCGCAACGCGCCGCGGCGCAATTGCGTGATCTACCGGAAGTGGAACTGCAGGTGCGCATCATGCTCGCACAGACTCATGCGTCCCTGTGGCAATGGTCTCAGGTCCTGGAGGAATCGCGTCGCGCGCTGGCGCTTATTTCCCGTACCGAGGGAGTTTCGGGTGCAGTGACCGCCCAGTGTCTCGCCATGCTGGGTCGCGCTCAAACCTGGCTGAGAGATCGTGAGGCGATTGCCACGCAAGAACGTGCATTGGCCATTCGCACCGAATTGTATGGGCCAGACCACCCTGACGTTGCGGAGTCGAACATCTGTCTGGGATTTGCCATCTGGAAAGTCGGAACCTCGGCGCAGATCCCCGAGGCTGATGCACATTATTCCCAGGGAATTGAGACCTATCGGCGCATCGGCGTGAGTTGCTCGTCCGATTACGCCCGCGCATTATTCTCCTATGCGAGCTTCTGCCAAGCGCAAGGCAGAGAAGGTCAAATGAGCCAATCGCTGGTGCGCGAATCGGTTTCGTGCTATGCGCAATTGCCCGACGCGCCGGACCGTTACAGCATGGGCGCGCGAACCTCTCATGCGCATTACCTCCTTCGTGCCGGAAACGCTTCCGCGGCCCGTGCCGAACTTGCCTTGCTGCTGCGCATCACACCGGTGGAGTTTGACGTTGAAGAGCCTTTCCGTGAAGCGCTGTGGACACTGGGGCGACTGGAGCTTCTGCGCGCGGACCAGAATGCGGCCTTTTACGCTTTTCGCCGGGCTTTGCGGGCGGAATGCATGATTCGCGCGGCCCAAGGCATCGAGTCGCGCCGCTGGCTGCTCATTGGACAGATGTTTCAAGCGACCGAAGGCGTGAGTGATCTGCTGCACGCGCTTCAGGAATTGGTGGCGCTGCAGGAGAGGATGGATGACGCTGATCTGGCACTTCCGCCGCCCGAAGTGGCGATGGCGGCAACCCTGGGATTTTCCGTGGGAAAAACCGCGGAAGTTCGCGATCTGATGGCCCAACTGGTGCGTCTGCAACAGCGACAATCCATGGTCGATCCGGTGCGCAAAGCGCTGTTGGAGTCGGTGCAGGCGGAAGTGATCCTGCAATCCGGGCAATGCGAACAGGCACTGAGCGAATGGACCAGATTGCTGCAGCAGTTGGGCCATTTCGCCAGGTCCGACGACCTGCGGATTCAGCCAATTATCAGCGGAATTGTACGAGCGAATGAGGCACTGGGGCGTCATAAGGCGGCGAATCAATACCGCGCATTGCTGTATACGTGGGAGTAGAAAACCAGGTTTTTCGCCGTGAACTGGAGTGGTCGCAGCCAGAAATTCCACCACCCCGGGCGCCACCATACGCCGCCCCAGCGCCGCCCGGGCGCACCCGGAGGTTGGCGGCGGTCTTATCACCCTTCGAACCGCACCAGAAGTCACCGGCACAAGATATCACAGGGTCCGATAACCGCTTATTGCTGACTGATATGTGACACTTCCCACCGGCCGGTCAATCCGCAAAGGCAGGTCAGCGTCATAGTGCTGTCACTAAACTGCGAAAATGCCGGCACCGCCCAACGACCGTGCGGACCGACGGACCGGATCACAACGTCAGCTATCGCTTATCCGAAGCGCCACACTATAATCGCGCGCAGCCCCGACGGCACTGCTGACCTGTCAGGAGCGTGAATCGCTGATCGACCAGGTCGCAGGGGTCGAAGCAAGTTGCCACAGGTACATGGGAGTATGATGCAATGGTTGAACCTGTTCCACCGACACCAGCGGGTGCGCCGAATCCGGAAACTCTGCGCAACGCGCTGAAAGCGTTCAAGAAGCGCCTCAAGCTGTCAAAGCTGGACGATGAATCGTCGCTGGGACACGGCCCCCTTTCCAGCGGGCGATCGGCCGGAATCGTGGCGATCACACCGCCGAACCAATATCCGCGCGCGGTATGGGACGAGCTGGTGGCACAGGGCAAGCTGCGGTATTCCGGGCAGGGAACTTACGAGCTGATCAAGTCACCGAACTAGAGCAAGCTCTATTTGTCTGTAGCGGTGAATCCTTCACTGTTCCCGTGAATTTCTCACTGTTGAACGCTACACGAGTACGTTACGTGCTTTAGTGTCCCTGAAGCGTCACGAATTTTTCCGCCCGGCGATTCGATCGGTCGGGAGGCCGAGGTAACCGGCCCGAAACGCATCGGCCATCGCCCGGGGGACATCGGCTTCGGCGAGCATGACCAGCGCACGATTCGCTTCAATGA
>CAZKIN010000064.1:1361-3973 GCA_964552515.1 uncultured Phycisphaeraceae bacterium | reverse complement strand
GCCCGGGGGACATCGGCTTCGGCGAGCATGACCAGCGCACGATTCGCTTCAATGACCGCACGATTCTCTGATGCCTGTGCGATGGCCATCGCGCGGCGTTTTTCCGCTTCCGCCTGAAAGCGCCGCTTGTCGGCCTCCGCCTGATCGAGCTGCAGTTTCGCGCCGATGTTCGCACCAACTTCCAAGTCCGCGATATCGATCGAGAGGATTTCAAAAGCGGTGCCGGAGTCGAGTCCCTTGGCGAGAACGGCCTTGCTGATGAGATCCGGTTTTTCGAGAACGGCCTTGTAGGATTCTGACGAACCGATGGCACTGACGATGCCTTCGCCGACGCGGGCGATGATGGTTTCCTCGGTCGCGCCACCGATAAGCTGCCGCAAATTGGTGCGGACGGTGACGCGTGCTTTGGCCTTGACCTGAATCCCGTCCTTGGCCACCGCATCGATGGACAACCGGCCGAGTTGGGTGTTGGGCACGTCGATCACTTTCGGATTGACGCTGGTGTTGATGGCGTCAGTGATATCGCGACCGGCGAGATCGATGGCGCAGGCGGTTTTCCAATCGAGTTCCAGCGCGGCGCGACTGGCGGCGATCAAGGCGCGGGACACGTTGATCACGCGACCGCCCGCCAGATAGTGACTTTCCAGTTCGTTGACGCTCATTTCCTGGATGCCGGCTTTCACGAGCTGGATCTTGGCGAGCACGATGGTACTGACATCGACCTTGCGCAGCCGCATGCCAATGAGATCGAAGAACGCGACACCGGCATTGCTCATGTAGGCCTGTATCCAAAGGCGAAAGAACTGCGCCATGAGGACCAACAGGCCGAACGCGATGAGTGCGGCAAAAGCGCCGCCGATCCACCACAGGGTCACACCCGACAACTGCCCAAGGGCAGATGGTATTTGATCATTCATGGATTCACCTGCCAGTTGAAGGTCACGGCCGTGGAAAACGTTAGTGCAATGGAAGTGCTGAGTCGGGGGCGCATCACCCGGAGCCGCCCACATCCTGGGAAAATGAATGCTGCAACAAGCCCATTTCTTTCTGTCCGAACTTTTCCAAGTCTACGAGATAGCCCTCCAAGTCCGCGTACAACTTATTGTAAGTCGGCGCATCCTCAGGCGAAACATATTCCAATTGCAGAAACATGCGCTCGAAGTCGGCCTGAAGGCCCGCGCGAACTTCGCTTAGTCCCCGCACTTCGCTGGCCAGATGCGGATGCAGATCGGTAATGGCGTGCATGTATCCGCCGTGATCCGCAAGGATGCGCGTGCGCGTCAAGTGTCGTTCAAACGACAGCGCCGCGAAGCGTACGGTGGAGAGTTTACGGCCGCCGCCCATGCCGCGCGGCTGCCAGCGGAGCGCGGTGCGCAGCGACTGTTCAATGCCCAGCAGAATGGCGAGTTCAACCTCGGCCTGCTTGGCGATCTCCCGCGCTTCGCCAGCGAGGATTACTGAAGTAGAAACTTCCATCAGGCGGGTCCTCCGGAAGCCTGCGGCGAGCTCACTTTTTCCAGATTGAGCACAGGCAAAGCCAGGCGGATGCGTTCCTTAAGAATCTCCGCGGAATGGGTGCGCGGCCGATACTCGGCGTGTGCGGTTCCGGGCAAGGCGTGATCGGCCATGGCCCACGAAGGACTGCGCATAGGGAACGGGCTGGTGGGCGGTGCGCTCTTGCGGCAAATTTTCCCGCCGATGAGGCGCAGATTCCAACCCAGGGTGTGGCGCGCGGTTTGAAGGAGGCCCCACATACCCAACCCCTGCCATATGGCGTCGGCCAGGTAGAGTTTGCTCTTGGGTTTCACCAGCGCCACCAGCATACGCAACGGGTTATAGAAATAGGCGTAGGCCAGGAGGATATTGGCCTGTTTGCGCCAAGGCTTGCCGTGATGCGAGGCGATCACATAGTTACCGCCGAGCATGTGTTCCTCGACCATGCGTCCGCCGACACTTTCATAGGCCATGCCGGAGTTATAGGTTTCCGCAAACAGCTTTGATCCAGTTGCGGGGACCAGCATGAGCACCTGCATACTGACCGCGCCCGCCTGCCGCAGGACGCGAATCTGGTTGAGCAGGCCGTAGGGTTTCGGTCCGCGGCTGACCAGCGGCTGATCGTCATGGTGCATCATCATGGGCATGGGCGAGATGCCGTGGCTGGAAAGCAGTCGCAGCGCTTCCACCGTCTTGCCGACGCTTTGGCCCTTGTTCACGAGGGTGGCGGTCATGTCTTCGACACCAAGCCAAAGAGATCGAACACCGGCCTTGCGAACCGTGGATAAATGATCGCGCAGCTGCAGGGTGTCATGGACGGTCACCTCGGTGCCCCAGCGAATGCGTTTGCGGAAGGGTCCGCCGGCAATCTCGGTTCGGGCGAGGGTTTCGACAATGTCGAGAGTCCGCGCCTTGGTATTGAAGAAGTTGTCGTCCGCGCTGAAATAGTTGCGAATTCCGAATTCGTCGTGAATGCGGCGAAATTCATCCGCGATGCGCGCGCCGCTCTTGACGCGGTATTGCCGCTGGTTGTAGGCGGGGATGGGGCAATAAGGACAGGCGAACTTGCAACCGAAGGTCATGACCAACGAGCCGATCGGGCTGTAGCGCTTCACCCG
>CAZKIN010000064.1:0-1261 GCA_964552515.1 uncultured Phycisphaeraceae bacterium | reverse complement strand
AGGCTAAGCAGCACAAATTCTTCACCGGTTACGGCCACATCCGCGCCCCACGGATCGCGTGGATCGCCGCTGAAGACACCCCACGGCTCGTAGCAGACCTTGGGGCCGCCCGCGATGATGAGCGGGCGGTGCGCCGGATCGATCGTGCAGACATCGCGAAGCATGGCCTGGCATGCCGCGGTGTGGATCTGCATGCTGGAGACCATGAAGAGGTCGGGCATGCGGCCATCGAGCCGCATCTGCGAGGGGCGGAAGTTGCGATTCCATTGCTGAAGGACAATGCGGGTCTTGCTAAAGCCGATGTCCGACATGGCGGACCCGATCGCGCGGACGCCCGCGGGCACCATACGCATGTCGGCGTAAATGAAAGGCAGCATCCGGGTGCGGTGATCGAAGGCGCAGGCGATCACGCTGGCCAGATCATGGCGTGCGGAAAGTCCGCGCAAGCGCTGACGCAGGGCCAGGAGTTCACCGGGCCGCAGAAGTTCATCGCCTCTTTCGCGACGCGGAAGTTCCATAGTCAGTCGCTCTTGCCGGCAACGGTACGCAAGGTGAGACGCGGCTTGGTTTCGAGATTGGCGACGTCGAGCGTCAACTTGGTCATGGTGCGCAGGACGTCCTGATCAAGCAACAGCACATTGCGTCCTTCGTGAACCAGGGTTTTGTCGTTGGGTTGCTGCCGATCCAGGCGCAGTTTCCAACCCTTCTTCTTGGGCGTGAATCTCCATGCTTCGTCAGCGGCCGCCTTGCTGTCGACGAGTTTGGTGAACAAACGACTCTTGGCGGCGGAAGTAACTCTGAGCATGTTGATACTCCTTGAAACGGGTAAGCGCTCCACGGATGGAGCATTTACAGCTACACCAGCTGCGCCGCGTTCATCCGCCGGCCATAACGAGCCGTGGCGGAATTCCTGAAAACGACGCTTCGCCCTGAGGGCTGCCCATGCGGGCGTTGCGCTTAACCCCGGACCGTATTGGGCGGCGCTTGGGGCACAGGCTGCGGGACAAAGCGCAAGGCCTAGACCCCCAGTACACAGCAAGCCGAGCGACGATGACCAGCATCAGCGCTCGCAATCATTTCTTTCCGGGCAGGACATTCGCTGCACATGGGCAACGAAAAACCGACGCCGTCGAGCATGAAAAGGCGCTCCACCGCGTCGGCCTACGCATCAACCGGCCGACTGAGCAGTCAGGCAGCCATTCGAATTGTCAACCGATCTGGAATCAAACCTTGAAGGAGCGGAGATGAAAACTCAAGTCCG
>CAZKIN010000063.1:8368-17680 GCA_964552515.1 uncultured Phycisphaeraceae bacterium | reverse complement strand
GACCACCCCTCCATTGTGTGAACTGGGCACATGTTGCACGCGCGATGGTGCCTGCACCGAAGTGACCGAAACTGAATGTTCCGACATGCAGGGACTCTTCGGCCGTGGTCTCACCTGCGCCGCCAGTCCATGCCCCGCCACCGGCGCTTGCTGTAAATCGACATCGTCTTGCGAATTGATCCTGGAATTTGCCTGTACGGCCGAAGGCGGATCCTATTTAGGCGACAATTCCACGTGTGTCGCGGGTGAATGTGATCGCGGTGCGTGCTGTCTGTCAGATGGCACCTGTGCCGATAACATTGCGTCGCAGTGCGCCGCGATGGGTGGCGAGTTCAGCGTGTTTGACGACTGCGCCAGTTTCCCATGTCCGCAAACCGGTGCGTGCTGCATCAACGGATCGTGCCAGGTGCTGACATCATTTGGGTGCGATGCGGCCGGTGGTTCGTTTGATGTTCCCGGTGGCACCTGCACGGCCGGGTTGTGCAATCCCGGTGCCTGCTGCGCGAGAGATGGAACCTGTACCGACACCACGGTTACTCCGTGTTTTGCGTCGGGGAGCAACTTCATGTCCGGCGCGAATTGTTCCGCGTCGCCATGTCCCCCGGTCGGCGCATGCTGTAAAGCCAATCCGGAGTGTGAAGTAATCAGTGCCGCCACTTGTGCAACCGAAGGCGGTTCCTATGCCGGCAACGGTACGAATTGCAGTACTGACATTTGCACGCCATCGGTTTGCTGCCCGGCTGCCGGTCAGACCTGCAGCATCGCCACCCGGTTGTTCTGTGAACAAAACGCGGGAACCTATGTGCCCGGCGAAGTATGCCCGGCCGTGCTGCCTGATCCGAGCAATCCCTGCATTACCGGTGGCTGCTGCCGCTTGGACGGCACTTGCCAGGGCGGACAGATCGCCACCGAATGCCAGTTGCCAGATGAGTTCCACCCGAACATGAACTGCCTGATCGACTTTACGTGCGAAGCGCGCGGTGCTTGCTGCAGCGCAACCAATGTTTGCACGATTTCCGCGGCGATCGACTGCATTGGTCAAGGCGTCCAATACTTCGGCGACGGTGTATCCTGCTCGCCGGATCCCTGTAATCCGATCCAGATCGTCAGCGCAAACCCGCCAAGCAAGGCGATCGACGCACGTCGTCCGCATGCGGTGGGTAGTGCGCTCCCCGCGGAGGGCATCATCGAAATCGACATCACGTTTGACAATGATGTGACCGTACTCACGGTGGGTGACTTCGCGGTGACTCAGAGCGGCGGCGACAATACTCCGCCACCGATCCTCAGCGTGACGCCGCAGAGCATGATGGTTCTCCGCCTGACGTTCAGTGCGCCGATCGACCCGCTGGCGTGGACCGTCATTCAGCACGTGGATAGCGGCACCCAGACATGTTTGGGTTACCTTCCCGGCGATGTCAGCGGCAACAGCCTGGTGGAAACGGCTGACGTGACCGCGCTGCTTGGGGATTTGGCCTCACCGGCACTGCCCGCATACGCCGTCGATACAAATCGCAGCGGCTTCGCGAACGGGGAAGATATCATTGAACTCGTGAACCTGATGAACGGTGCGGACGCATTCGGCATCGCGGCGGGATTGTCACTTCCCGCTTCGCCGTGTCCTTAGGCTTTGGTTTGTGCCAACTGATTGCCAGGTTGCCGTCGCTGGTATTCTTTTCGTGGTTTAGCCGCCGAGCGTACCTTCCGCGTCCGCAATCTTGGTAGGCAGGTCCGTGCGGATTTGATTGAGCTGGGCCTCGGAGACTCCGATCAGGTCCATCATTTCCGGCGTGATGACACTACCCTGCGCGGTGAGGTAAAAGCCGATCTTCTCCTGGCAGCACATGACGTCCGCCATTTGAATAAGCGTCGCCATGTTGCGGAGTTCCACGCTGAGCGATTCCGGATTGTGATGAAATCCAACTGACGCGCGCAGGTGGCGCGGAAACTTCCACTTGGTGGTGAGCCCCACGCCGAATGCCTGGTGATCCGCTCCGATGACCTGCCGCTCACACTCCAGAAAATTCTGCGGCTGCGCGGAACAGCGGTTGATGACTTCACTGAACTGCTCGGGATATGCCTGCCGCTCCACCATCGTGCCGATGTCATGAATCATACCGGCGACAAAAATCTCGTCCGGCATCGCGGGATGCGGTGAGGCCTTTGCAATGTCATGCGCCGCAACGGCCACGCCGACGCTGTGTCGCCAAAGATCCGCCGCGCTGAACTGCTCGGAAATTCGGCGACCCTTGAACAGCCGGGCAATGGAAGCCGCGATGGCAATGTTCTTTACTGCGGACAAACCCAGCAGGATGATCGCCCGGTCGACGCTCGCCACCTGGCCCGGCAGACCATAAAACGCCGAGTTGACGACCTTCAACACCTTGACCGACAGCGCCGGGTCATTCTTGATCACATCGTGCAGATCGCGGGCGGTGCTCTTGGCGTCCTCCACGATCTGAATAATGCGAATGGTGATTTCCGGCAGGGTGGCAATATCCCCGATGGCGCCCAGCGCTTTATCGACGATTTCCTTCACGCGATCCGTGGTCTGAACGCTCATGGACGGATACTCTCCGCGCTGCGCACCATTTTTCCGCCACGCTCCACGCACCTGGCGCGAAGCGGACGGCGGTAACTCTACTGCGTACTATCGACCCCGCCCCGCGCGCTCATTAGAACGCACACGTCGGTTCGCGGATGTGAACTCAAGCGTTTTCCGCCGCAATAGGTCGGTGATGGGAATGGCGGCCAATGCGTCGGCGATTTTCGGACCTGCCGCCTGATTCCCATAAGCGGAAGCCGCGCCGCGTTTCATCTTTATTTTGCGTACCCGTCGGATGGCCGTTTGCAGGGCTGCCATTGACTCGGTGCAATGGATCATCTGGCCGGAATCGTGGTCGCGCCCGCGCTGCCGATCGCCGACATTGATTACGGCCGTGCCCGCCACGCCTGCCTCGATCATGCCACTGGATGAGTTGCCGATGAGCACTTCCGCATGAAGCAGCCGCCACAGGTACTCATCCCTTGGCAATGAGCTGACCACTTCCCACCGGCCTGAAGCGTGGGAGGCAGTCTGGTCATTTGCTTTCATGAAGTTTGCGATGGCTCGGCTGATGCCGGAATGTCCCCGATCGCTGTTGGGCGCAATAATGGTTCCGCATAGTCCCGCGCTGGCCGCCGCCTGCAGGATGCGTGACATGACCGCGCTCTCTGCGGCCGCGCTGCGACCGATTGAATGCTGAACGATCAAGGCGTTGTTTCCATATTTTTCAATGCGCCCATGTTTCGTTATCAACTCGCGCAGTCGGTCCAGCCCGGGGGCACCGACCATGAACACTCTGGTGGGCGACTCTCCCATGCGCACAATCCGATCCGCGGCGGCATCACTGGCGGGAAAATGCAGATGCGCCAGTTTGGTGATCGCGTGCCGCACACTGTCGTCAAAGTCTCCGGCTGCCACGTCGCCCCCGTGGATATGCGCAAGAATTCGCCCGGTGGTCACGGCGGCCAGCGCTCCGGCGAGTGCCTCGATGCGGTCACCCAGAACAACCACGATGTCCGTTTGAGCACTCTCAAGATACTTGGAAATGCCTGCGATCCCGCGCGACAACCCCTGCGCCTGGTCGAGTGGTCCGTCATCACCACGTTGCATCGGCACGCGCGCATCAACCCGCCAGCCGTCGCGCCTGATTTGGTTGATCGTGGTGCCGAACCGATTTACCAGATGCATGCCAGTCACGACGAGCTGCAGTTCCAGGTTGCGCCGGGCGGCAATCGCCTGCATGACCGACGTGAGCAGCCCGTATTCCGCGCGCGTACCAGAGACCACCGCGATACGCTTGCGTTTCCTCCCGGTGGAACTCATTGCACCATGTTCCATGCCAGAAGTGTGTCACTCGGAATGTCCGTGCACGCGATTCTTCCCACCAGGTCACTCATGCGCTCCGGCCCAATGCCGTTCGCCGGGCGCTTTAGCGTAAGCATATCCGCGGAAACGACCGTTCCGCGGGCGATGCTTCGCGCCGCCACCACGCTGCGCCGTGCCACGTCGCGCACTTCCTTTTCAATGCTCTGCATTCCCAGCGTGCCCCGTCCCAGCGCGGCTTCTGCCACGCGCACTTCGCGCACATACTCCGCAAACAGCGGCGGATCGAGCGACATGGCGTGGTCCGGACCGGGCAGGCCGCGATTGAGCGTAAGGTGTTTTTCGAGAACGCTCGCCCCCGCACAAACCGCCCATGCCCCGATGTGGGTCGATGCCGTGTGGTCGCTGAATCCAACCGGCACACCGCTCACGTCCGAAAGCGTTCGCATGGCGCCAAGATTCGCAGCTTCCACCGGCGTCGGATAGGCGCTCACACAGTGCAACAGGATGAGTCTGTCCGCCGCGCCGCACGCGCGAAACCATTCTACCGCCAGGCGGATTTCCATTTCAGTGGCCGCACCGGTCGAAACAATCATCGGTTTATCTGCGCTCACCGCCGCTGCGAGCAGTCCGGTGTTCGTCAGGTCCGTGGATGCAATCTTGATGGCCGCAACATCCATTACCACCAGCCGCGAAAGGTCATTGACGGAAAATGGTGTGGCCAGAAATGTGATGCCCCTCGCCACGGCGCGATTCTTGAGCAGCCGCAGTGCCGCGTCGTCAAGTTCCAGCCGGGAAAGCATGGCCTGTTGCGATTGGTCGCCGGTGCGCTCGCGCTGATACGCCGCCGTTCGCGCATCCGCAGTTACCAGGTCCCTGGCCTGGAATACCTGAAATTTTACCGCGTCCGCGCCCACGTCCGCCGCCGCATCCACCAATTGCAGTGCCTTCTGGATGTCACCATTATGGTTAACCCCGGCCTCGGCGATGATAAAGGTCCGCCCGGTCGTGCCGATCAACTGCGCACCCCTGCCTGCCGGCGGCATCCGGAGACCGCATGGTGTCTTCGTGGCGTCATCCTGATGAATGGCTTCATGCATCGTTAACCGAACCTCGCAATGCCCGGCAAGCTAGTGGCTCTTCGTTCGCTGCGCTCTCAATACCGCTTCCGCGAAATAAAAATCCACTGGCTCGTCAATATCCACCGCCTCGTCGCTTCGTTGCACAATCGCACGCCGGTCCTTGCCCCAGAAGGCTTGATGATCCTGCGGTGTGTCCAGTGCCGCAAACAACGCCCGACGGCTTACCACCACGGCCGCGCCGTCATGAAAGTAAAGCGGTTCCAAATCCTGACGCCGGTAAATGCTGTTCGGTCGAAACTGCTCCAGCCGATCACCCTGCAACCGGTGTATCCAATCCGGATGCTGTTTGCTCACGGCCGCGACACTGCGTACCGAATCCGCGCCGGTCCGTGCGAGTAGTTCAATCGCCTCGTCGATCAGGCCCGCCCGCCGCACCGGAATGTTTCCATAGAGCAGCACCACAGCATCGACCTTCTTTTCGTGTCGCCGCTCCCATATTTCCGACGCGTGCCGCGCCGCCGCATCCACAGTGGCAATATCGCTCGCGAACTCCGTCGGACGATCGACCACTTCAATACCGGCCTCTCGCGCCAGCGCCTTCGCCGGCTGCGAATCGGTGGTCAACACCACACCGCAGAGCCATTTGGATTGCCGGGCATGATCAAATGTGTACGCAATCACCGGCCTGCCCAGCAAATCGCGAACGCATTTGTCGGGAAGGCCTTTGCTGCCCGCGCGGGCGAGAATGATGCCAAGTGCTTGCATGACCATTGATCTATCGGCGGAGAGTTTGAATTGCCTGCAATGGCGGAGGCATGATTCTGCCGGACCCGGATCAAATTCAAGCGGTGAAACTCCGGATGGAATCTAAGGAGGACGAGAAATCACGCCATGCTTCGTGACCGCTTGCAACTCACGGCAGGCATTGACCTGATTGACGCAGGGCATTGGCCGCTTCTACACAGACATCATCCCAGCCTGAATCACTGCAACAGTAAGGATCAAGTTCACATATCTGGTTGCAACATGTGGTCAAACTGCAACCAGGTCCCGTATGTACCGTAAAACAGCTCGCGGTTGTGTTGGTGCAGGCCACAAACAAGCCGCAGACTTCCCCGACACTGTCCGCGCAGAACGAATCCCATTCGGTTAGACAGCAGTACGGATCCGACACGCAAACTGGTTGGCAACAGGACGGATCGTCGCACCCGACTGTTGGAGTATTTGGGTTACTGGGGTGGAGGCAGCTTCCGGCCCCATCCGCGCCACATGCGTCAAAACCGTTGGTGATGCCGTCGGCCTTGGTTGCGCAAACAGAATCCCATTCCACGTCACAGCAGAACTGGTCGACATTGCATGTCGCGCTGCAAGCATCGAAGATTTCGCATCCGGGATTTCCGTGTGCCGCGAAGCACGTGCCCGCGCCCGCGTTGCAGGCGTTGATGCCCCGCGCCGGATCGCTCACCGGGAAAATGGTCAGAATGCCCTGGGTACTGGTTACTCCTTCAAATCCGCCGATGCGGACCATGTATTGCTGACCTTCGATCGAGTTGATCATCGCGCGTGATTCCGTCCCCGTGCCGCAATCGTCATCACTGCATGCGATCCGTGAACTTGCATCTGTTGGGCAGCCGCAACCGTCGTAAACCAACATTTTTGTGTCGTGCCCGCTGCCGCAGAGGCTGAGCACTACTTGCTCCGTTGCGGTGGCCGTGTAACAGAACCAGACATCCGCGTCGACATGCGTGTAGTTCTGAATAACACACTGACCCGGTTCGTCCGGACCGTCGGTAGTCGCGCCCACAGTGGCGAACTTGTATTGTCCGTTGCCAATGTTTGTTGGATTGCCACAAGAGTCATTCGCCAGTTGCCCCCCATTTGTCAGCTGGCAGTTTATGTCGCATGTACTGCCGTTGGGTGGATCGCACGCTTCGAACGGAATCTCAACCACGCCGTTGCCGCAAGTCGGAGCAAATGTAGATCCAGTGAACTCGGAAAAGAACACTCGAATATCCAAGAGATCAACATCGATGTCGTCGTCGGCGTCGGTATCGGCAAGTAGGGAACAGACGGGATGAATATCGGTTTCTGGTCCGGAAATTTCCAAACAAAACTGCAAGAAGCCATAATCGCTGAGATCGACATCCAGGTCGCCGTCCATGTCTCCAAATGGAAGTCTGACGGTGCCTGTAATCTCCGTTTCTGTTTTAACACTCTTTTCATTCGCTGGTGAAGCAAATGATCGCTCGAGATAGTCTGAACGCCCGGCTGCATAGCTTGTATGCGTTGGAATGTGCCACGCTGCCACTGGCGTGGTGAGAATCAGAATCAATAAGGCTGAGGTCAAGAGTGGGTCGCCCCCAGATCACCGGAATTTCGTTAATGGCTTCTTTGGAGCTGAATCAAACCACTTGCGAATTCTGAATCTGAGGAACCAAGAGTAGCAAATAAAGCCCGACGAATCAAGCTAAATCATTCAATGACCAAGTCCGCCGCCGCGGGTGCCAGCACTTCTCGCAACCGCGCCAGCGCGCGATGTTCAATCTGACGTACGCGTTCCTTGGTAACACCGAAGCGCTTGCCCAGTTGCTCCAGTGTGGTGCCGCCTTCGCTGTGCAGCCCGAAGTGCTCCGAAACGATTTCGCGTTCCTTCTCCGAAAGCTGGTTCAGCGCCGCCGAAAGCAGCTCCTTCACCTTGCCGCGATCGCTTTCCGAGCCGGCGATTGCGGTGGTGTCCGCCGCCGCTTCCAGCATTTCGTCCTGGCCCGTGACGTAGCGGGCAGCGTGATAATGCTGCTCGGGAATCGTCCGGGCGTAATTTTTCATGATCGCCCACGAGGCGTAGGTACTGAACTTGTTACCCAGGGCGTAATCGAATTTCTCGATCGCGCGCATTAGTGACATATTTCCGTCGCTCACCACCTCGAAAAAGTTCGCCGAAATACCCACGTGCCGCTTGGCGATGCTGACCACCAGCCGCAGATTGGCCTTGGTGAGCCGCTGCCGCAGCGCATCGACTTGGCCGAGCAGGGCCTTCACTTCGCCATGCTGTTCCGAAGTCAGTTCGTCATCCAGCCTGCGAATGGCCCGCGCTGCTTTGAACTTCAGGTAATTGAACCGGCGGAACAGGTCTTGTTCCTGCTCGCGCGACAGCAGGGGAGTCAGGTACAGTGACTGCAGATACGGCGGCAGATCGCGGGGAACACGCGGCGTCGCCTCGGCTGAACCCATCGGTTCTGCTACATTCAATATTAAATCATCCGCATTCGGCGCGTCGAACAACTCATTGGGAATGCAGTCAATCGGCCCTTGTTTCCACTGGTGCAGTTCCGCGCGCCGAAGTGTCTGTTCGATGTCGCTCGCCGCGCAACCGTATGCCGTTGCGAGTGTCTCACAGGTGTCGCCGCTGCGGAATGCCTTCCAGATGGCCGCATCGCGTTCGCAAAGCCCGCCCGCCGCAACACCGCTGAAAATCGCGGCATCCTTGTGCGCTTCGTCGTAGCGCCGCAGCGTATATCGCACCGTTTCCACGGCCCGACCGGTCTCGTCGGCGATCAACTTCGCCACCGCGTGCATCTTCATCCGTCGCTTGGCGACAATTTCCCTCGCCCGTTCGACGATGCGATCGCGCTCCACGCCGGAAAGTTGCTTGAACGCGGCCGCCTTGGCAACGACTCCACCGTTCTTGCGCACGAATCGATCAATCGTCGATCGGCAAAACGCCAGTCGGTTGACCCCATCGGCGAAATCCACGCGCAGACCCATGAGCCCCAGGTTGCGCCATCGCCGCACAGTCTTGGTGCTGACCTTCAGTTCGTCCGCTACCTCCTGGTGCGTCTTGTATTCCTCGGAAAGCTCTGACACATTCAACTTGGCGTGCCGACTGAGTACCTCGGCCATCGTCATCAAGTCGCAGGTTAGCGCCTTGCCCGCAAAGAGCCGTTCGCTGGTCGGACCGCGCTTCCGAAACCCGGTGATGATGAAACAAACCAACTCATAAGGATAGGCGCGATCGTTCTCGATCATGCCGAGTAATTTCTCGATTCCTTCGATCTGCCGGACACGCAAGCGCCGCGGAGAGAGGGTCAATTGGTGGCTGAGTTCGGATAATTCTGAACAGTAGAATTTGGGCATCGTTCGGCTCCTCCAGTTCGTTGCGGACCCCGTCAAGCCAGACATCCGTGTGGCTCAACTTCCCCATTTGTTACGCGACGTTGCGTCGCACAACCCGCATGAGCAGCTGCATTTTTCCGAATTGGCGATACCCGTCACCAATTCAGCTGCCCAAACTCGCCTGACTACCAAACTAATTATCGCTCGGTCGTTTCACAAGGTCAACATTTCGAGAACGATAATAATTTC
>CAZKIN010000063.1:3673-8268 GCA_964552515.1 uncultured Phycisphaeraceae bacterium | reverse complement strand
AGGTCCGCGAGGTTGCCACTCTGGGCCACAAACGTCCAATGGCGGCCGGCCTCGCGATGGGCGGTTTCTAAAATGCCCGCGGCTTCATTGATCTCGCTGATTCCCTCCGCCCGCGCCTCGTCCGCGCGCTTCTTCTCGCGGGCCCCATCGGCCTCTTTCAGCGCCAGTACCGGCTGCATCGCCAGCAGCAATTCACTATTCTGCTGTCGCGCCGCAAACCGCGATTGTAGAACCCGTGCCCGCGCGAGCTTCGCGTCGACAATCTGTCCCGAAAGGTGCCCGATCATCTGACCATCCTGTGCCGCGGCGTTATAGGCTGATCGCTCCTTCGCCTCCGGCGCTAATGCTTCCGACAGCGTGCGGGCTTCGTTGAGTGACTGACGATAGGCATCCGCTGCCGCCTTGGCCGCGCGGGCGGATTGATTGAACATGTCCAGCGCTGCGTCCTCGGCGGTCTCGGCTTCCGCATCGAAGCGTGACATGTCGTCGTAAGTATTGACCGCTTCCTTGGACAATGTCGCCAGTTGCGTTTCAGCGGCCTGCCGCCGCGCTTCCATGGAATCCTTCAATCCCTTTTGCTGGAAAAGATTGCCTTGCAGATTGCCCAGCGCCGACTCCCACACCCGCAGCGTGGCCGCAAGTCCGTCACGCTGCGCCCGCAGCGTGACCAATCCTGATTCCAAACCGGGATTTCCAGTGCCATTCGCGACCACGTAGCGCCCGCTCAAATATTCACCCGGAGGCGAAAGCGTTGCCTGTGAATACCGCCCGAAACGCAGCGATTGCACCTCCCGCGATGCCGCACGATAGGCCGCGTCCACTTCCATCAGTCGCCGCTCATACTCCGCGGCACCCTGCGGATCGGTATAATTAATTCCCGCGAGCCGCATGGCATCCATAGCCTTCAAGGCTCCCGCGGCCTTGGTTTCCGATTCCGTCAGTTGCGCTTCCAGTTTTTGAATCTTGCCATCCAGGTCGATGAGTTGCGTTCGGACTTTCTGGAGCTGCGCTTGCGATTCGTTGACAGCCGTCTCAGATTTTTGAATATGTTCGTCCGCCGCGCCGCCCGTGACGTTCTCCTTAAGCGCGGCCAGCCCGGACATTTCCGCCGCAATCCCCGCCAGCGCCCGGCGCTGAACATCCGCTTCGGCGCGCTTGTTGCGCGCGTCCCACGCCCGTGCGGAACCTTGATAATATCGAATGATGCCCTTCAACCGATGCGCTTCCGCACTTCCCGAATCACCCGCCTCGCTGATCGCGCCGTCCACCAGTGCCAGCGCGTCACTCAGCAACTTCTCATTCTGCTTGTCCCCACCTTCAACTTCCCGAACGCCACTGGCCATCAAATCCGCCATGCCGCCGTCAACTTCCGCCGGTGCCGGTGGCTCAGACTCCCAGTCCATGGGTGGAAAATTAGACCATCGATCCGCGAACTGTTTCTCCAGCTTCTTGCCGCCTTTTTCCGTGATCGCGGCCCAGTCGGCCTTGTCCGTCGATACACCGGATGTTCGCAACCGCTCTTGAATCAGACTTCGCCGCACCACCGCGCTCTCGTAATCGTTGACCAGGCGACGGGCTCGTTCAATTCGTTCCGTGGCGGCCTGGTTGGCCTTGCGATTGCCGCTTTGCAGTGTCGGCAGCAGCATCCACGCTACACCCGTCAGGACAAACGCAACCGTCAATACAATCAAGGTTATTGGACTTTGCTTCACGGCCATGACCCTCAATCCACGAACCCCTCGAACACGCCGGACAGTGTACGGGACGTCGCGATAATCGGCAATTACGCATTTCGAAGGTCGCCAACTCTGCACGGTTGCTCGACTGACCGTCCACAATCACCCCGTTCCGTTGGCGTAACCCACCCATAATCATCCGCCAATTGCCGCCGCATGCCACTTCATAGTCACCTTCCGGGAGCGATAACCATTTGCCGCGAAGAAACATCCAAAATGCACTTGATTTTCGTTGCAATCGCCGATTTCGATGCCTAATATCAGCGACTTGAAGCGTCGAATTGTTCGGTCGCTTCATGACAATCTCATAGTGTAGCGAAGCACTACGCTATCTTTCTGGAGGGGAAGATGTCGAAGCGCACGGTATCCCTATTGTCCATCATTGCCTGTCTCGCATGCGGTTCCGCGGTCCATGCCGGAATCCCGCTGCAAAACGGCCTCTATCGACTATCCAACCACCCGGATGGAAACCAGCTTCCGCCGCCCTACGGCATGCGGCTCGATGGCTTGGGTGGCGTTGCCGGTCACATATACACCTTTGACTTCGAACACGATGACGGAGCTGGCAACACCTCCGACATGCACCTGTTCCTCGATCAAAACGCCGGCACCGTTCATATATACGGCACCGTCTATGGTGGTCTCAATAAGCCGGGCCAGACCAATGTCTATGACAACAGCGCAACCAACGATCGCGTGGGTTGGTGGTATGTCGATTTCACTTACTCCGTCGGTGTGGGCAACAGTCCCGGTGACATGGGCGGATACTCCGATGTCGAAACCGCGACCTCCGCTCAGATGCAAAACTCCGGCTCGATCACCCGGCTCGGTGGGTTCGGGGCCACCACCCTCCAGTCTTCCTATACCTTGGTGGACAAGGCGGGCATGAATCCGCAGGATTACACCTTCCGCTTCGGCGATGAAGACAATGGCGCAGGTCACCGCAATGCTCCGGGCATCTCCGGCTGGGGCTGGATGGTGCACAGCGGTCTGCCCAATCACAACCCCAGTTCCGACTGGCTTTTCACCGCCACCCCCGCTCCCGTTCCCGGCGCTGTCCTGATGGGTATGGTCGGAATCGGCCTGGTCGGTGCGATTCGCCGCAAGCTGAGTTGATTTCCACACCCCATCGCATGGAAGAAATATCAAGCCCGTTCGCACCAGTTGCGGACGGGCTTTTTTCTGCCCAATGGCTCCCCAGCCGCGAACCTCAATCGCTGCTACAATCCCACCTGGTGGCATCGAACGAACTGGCAGCACACTCGGAGACCTTACTCGTGGGCATAGCGGAAATTAGTCCGGAAGAAGCCAAACGTCGGTTGGACGAGGGTGGACACGTCTATCTGGACGTGCGCACCGTAGCCGAGTTCCAGGCCGGGCGCGCACCCGGAGCGCTCAATATTCCCGTCGCGGTCATGAATCCGGCCATCGGTCGTATGGAACTCAACTCGGACTTCGTGCGCGTCGTGTCGGCACACATTTCCCAGGACATGCGGATCATCGTCGGCTGCAAGTCCGGCCAGCGCTCGGCCGCGGCTATAGAAATCCTTCAGCAGCACGGCTACCGCAACCTGACCAACCTCGCCGGCGGATTTGGAGGTATCGTGGACGCTTCGGGCCAGGTATTGCAGGAAGGCTGGTCGACCATGGGATACCCGGTGGAGCGCGGCGCCGGCGATGATGTCAGTTATGAGACACTACGTGCAAGGTCTGCACCCTGATCGGCAACAACCATGGGTACCCACAATAAACGCAGGCGTGACCACGGCGACGCTGCCGAATCCCCAGACTCTCTCACGGCCCGTCTCCGCGATGGAATTCGGCTCCGCGCGCGACCGATCACCCGGCTCGCCCGCGCCGTGATCGCGGAACAAAGCGTCGACGCTTTGCATGATTTGCGTGTGGCCTCCCGACGACTCCGCAGCGCGGCTGCACTCATGGAACACACCATGCCGCGCCGGCGCGTGCGGCCCGTCGCCCGGCAATTGAAACACCTCACCCGCACTCTCGGCACCACCCGCGAAATCGACGTCGACATCGATCTGTTGCAGCGTCTGCTGTCCACCGCCGAGTTGCCGGAAGAACGCGCTGCGATCGAACACGTGCTCGAAACGCTCGGACGGCGCCACGAGAAGGCACACGACCGCATGATTGCCGAGTTGCGCCGGTTGCATATCACCCAATTGCGCCGTGCAGTGACCAGTTTGTCCCGACGCATCCCGACCTCCAACGCATCAGACGACGCCCGCGACGCCGACGACATTCTCGCACCACTGATCGAACATGCCTTTGCCGGCCTCCCCGCACTGCGCCAATCCGAGCGTCCGGCCCAGTTGCATGAGATGCGCATCGCGGTCAAGCGCCTGCGTTACGCCTTCGAGTGGCTCGCGCCCGCCGCACCCGGCGGGTTCGCCAGTCTCATCCAACGTGCCACTGCATTGCAGGACTGCATCGGCCATCATCATGATTTGTTTCAATTGGAAGCAACGCTCACCGAACTGGAGCCCGGCCTCGAAAAACGCGGCCGCACCGCGCTCCTGGCCGGTCTGCGCCGTTGTCGGGAAAAAGTGTCAATAGAGCGTCAGCAGTCCTATGCCCGATTTCTGGAACTCACCGCCAACCTCACCGCCTCGGCGATCCATCACAAGGCCCGCGTCGCATTGGGTTTGGGCGAAAAGCAGGTTCCCATCGGCATACTCCCCCGTAAGGTCGGCGGCTGACCAGCCGAGTGACAGTATCCCGACACTGGCGGTCATTCGCTGTCTCGTTCTTCGGCCTTGCCAGCCCGCCGCGCGCGACTCGGGGGCCGCCTCCCCTCTTCCACATCCTGATCCAGCGTCCGCTTCTTCCGCAGCGTGT
>CAZKIN010000063.1:0-3573 GCA_964552515.1 uncultured Phycisphaeraceae bacterium | reverse complement strand
GGCCGCCTCCCCTCTTCCACATCCTGATCCAGCGTCCGCTTCTTCCGCAGCGTGTGGTGATAGTGCTGCGCGAAACGGTGTGCCTCATCGCGCATGAATTGCAGTAGCCGCAGCGCCTCATTGTTCCGCGCCAGACGAATCGGCGCCGACCGCGCCTGAATGTAAATCTCCTCCTCGCGCTTCGCCAACGAAATCACCATCGGCGGACGCACCGCATTCGATTCCGGATCACGCGTCATGTCATCAAACGCTTCCAGCCCCGAATGCAACTGCCCCAGCCCGCCGTCAATCAGAATCACATCCGGATACAACTCCTCGCCTTCGGCCGCATGACGATACCGCCGCGAAATTACCTCCCGAATCGCCGCGTAATCATCCACGCCCTGCACCGTCTTGATCCGAAACCTTCGATACCCATTCTTGAATGGCCGCCCATCAATGAAACAAATCAGCGAGCCCACCATCTCCTCGCCCTGAATGTGCGCAATGTCTATGCACTCCATGCACCGCGGCGGCGTCTCCAATCCCAGCAGATCGGCCAGCTTCTCCAATCCCCGCCGCGGATCGGTATAAAAAACCTCCGGCTGCACATCCTCGCGCACGTCGCCTGACAGCGCCAATGACTGAATCGCCTTGATCCGATCCCGCAGCTTCGCCGCTTCCTCATACTGCTGCGTCTCCGATGCCGCCTCCATCTCCTTCGTCATCTGCCGCAGCACCACGCTCCGCTTACTCGCCATGAACTTCTTCAGCCGGTCAATATCCTGCCCATACTCCTCCGCGCTGATCATCGCCGCACAGGGCGCAGTACACTGGTTGATCGCATGCAGCAGACACGGGCGGAAGTGCCGCCGCTTGTCATCCCCTTCATGAATTTCCAATTCGCAAGTGCGAAACTTGAAGACCTTTTGCAGCGCGTTGATCGCATCGCGTATGCCGACGGCCGACGGAAACGGCCCGTACAACTTGCTCCCCTTCAGCCGCGGCGTGCGCGTCACATACACCGCCGGAAAATCATCGCTGGTCGTGATCTCAATATACGGAAACGTCTTGTCATCTTTCAGCATCGCATTGTGCGGGGGCTGAATGTCCTTGATGAGCCGCGCCTCTTTTAGAATCGCGTCCACTTCCGTATCGCATTCGATGTAGTCGATCGCCACCACCTTCTCGACCATCCGGCAGATGTCCGGCCCCCGCGTCGCCAGCAGGTCCGCTGACGGCTGGAAATAACTCGCCACCCGCGACCGCAGGTCCTTCGCCTTGCCCACGTACAGCGCCCGCCCCTCGGTGTCCTTCATCAGATAGACCCCGGGCGTCTTGGGAAACTCCGCAATGAGTTGCCGGATTTTTGCGAGGCAGCTTTCGTCCATGGTTGATCCATTGTAGCGCGGAGGGATGGCATTGCGAAAACGGATGGTGTCCGGCCCAAACCTGTGGAAAGTCGTCGCGATGTGGAATTGCCGCCCGCGATCCCTTGTTTTGCAAATGCCGGGCGACTACAAAATAGCTTCTTTCCGGGCGAATTCGGTTGCGGAAATCGGCCTCTCCACTTCGACCGGTATCGGTTGGTCACGGGTCCGCTGAAGCGGATCGAATGGGAAACCATTGACGATTTTGAGGGTAGATCATGTTCAAGTCGGGCGAGCGTTTTCGGTGGTGTGCGGCTCTGCTGCTGATTCTGGGTGTTCTGGCTCCCGCGCAATTGCGCGCCGAACCCGCCAAGGGGTTTGATTACCCCAAGGCGAAGAAGGTGGATCAGGCGGACGACCTGCACGGCGTGAAAGTCGCCGATCCCTACCGCTGGATGGAATCGACCCCCGAGGAATCCCCCGATCTGCAGAACTGGATCGATGCTGAAAACAAGATCACCTTCGGCTTCCTGAATTCCATCCCCGAACGCGCCGCCATCAAGGAACGGCTGACCAAGGTCTGGAATTACGAACGCTACTCGCCGCCGTTCAAGCAGGGGGGTAAATACTTCTTCTCCAAGAACACCGGCCTGCAAAATCAAAACGTCTACTATGTGGCCGACAGCTTGGACGCCGAGCCGAAGGTCTTGCTCGATCCCAACACCATGTCCGCCGAAGGTGTCGTCGCGCTCAGCGGCTTTTCGATTACCGACGACGCGCGTTTGCTGGCTTACGGCGTGTCGGAAAAAGGCTCCGATTGGCAGGTCTGGCGGGTCAAGGAAATCGCTTCGGGGAAGGAACTTCCCGACGAAGTCCGCTGGGTCAAGTGGTCCGGCGCTTCGTGGACCAAGGACGGCTCCGGATTTTTCTACAGCCGTTACGACGCTCCGGAGGAAGGCGCCGCGCTCACCGGCTCGAATTACTACCACAAGCTCTACTACCACAAGCTCGGCACCTCGCAGTCCGAGGATAAGCTGGTCTACGAACGCAAGGACGAAAAGGAATGGGGCTTCGGCGGCAGTGTGACGGATGACGGTCGCTATCTCATCATCTCGGTATGGAAGGGCACGGAGCGCAAGAACCAGATTTTCTACAAGGATTTGCAGACGCCGGACGGCCCGGTGGTCGAACTGATCAACAAGTTCGAAGCGCAGTTTGACTTCATCGACAACGATGGATCGGTCTTCTGGTTCCAGACCGATCTGGAAGCCCCGCGCTATCGCGTGCTCGCCATCGATACCAAGAGTCCCGACCGCAAGGAATGGAAGACCATCCTCCCCGAATCGAAGGACACCCTCAGCGGCGTCAGCGCGGTCGGCAACCAGTTCGTCGCGAACTACATGCAGGACGCCAAGAGCGTGGTAAAGATCTTTGATCTCACCGGCAAGCCGGTCCGCGACGTCAAGCTGCCCGGCCTCTGCACCGCCGGCGGCTTCGGCGGCAAACGCGCCGACAAGGAAACTTTCTATTCCTTCACGAGTTTCACTACCCCCGGCTCCATCTATCGCTACGACATGACCAGCGGCGAAAGCACCTTGTGGCGCAAGCCCAGCGTCGATCTGAAACTCGACGACTTTGAAACCAAGCAGGTCTTCTATCCCAGCAAAGACGGCACCAAGATCCCGATGTTCATCACCCATCGCAAGGATGTGAAGCTTGATGGTCAGAACCCGACCCTGCTGTATGGCTACGGCGGGTTCAATGCATCGCTCACTCCGTCCTTCAAAGTCTCTTCGGCCGTCTGGCTGGAAATGGGCGGCGTCTATGCCGTCGCCAACCTTCGCGGCGGTGGTGAATACGGCAAGGACTGGCACAATGCCGGCCGCTTGAAGAACAAGCAGAACGTCTTCGACGATTTTATCGCCGCGGGTGAATGGCTCATCGCCAACAAGTACACCTCGAAGGAAAAGCTGGCCATCAATGGCGGCAGCAACGGCGGTTTGCTGGTCGGTGCGGTGATGAACCAGCGGCCCGATCTCTTTGCGGCCGCGCTTCCCGCTGTCGGCGTCATGGACATGTACCGCTTCCACAAGTTCACCATCGGCCACGCCTGGCGATCGGACTATGGTGACCCTGATGTGGCAGAAGATTTCAAGGTGCTCCAGGGCTATTCTCCGCTGCACAATCTCAAAGCGGGCACCAAGTACCCGGCCACCATGATCAC
>CAZKIN010000062.1:8233-17699 GCA_964552515.1 uncultured Phycisphaeraceae bacterium | reverse complement strand
ATGGCGCGGAGCAGCGGTCCGACAGCCTCTGCGGGCTTTCCCACGGCGACCAGCGAGGTGCCCAGATTGGTCTGCGCGTGCGCCGACGTCGGCGCCAATTCACCAAAGCGCCGCCAATGTTCAATCGCTTTCGGAAGATTACCCATGTGGCTGTAAATCGAGGCCAGTTCACGCTGCGTTTCGGCATATCCGGGCGCCGCCGTCGCCGCCCGGTTGAGCTGCTCCAATGCCTGGTCGAGGCGACCCTGGCTGCGCAGCGCGATGGCCAGCCCGGTCAGTCGACGGCCATCATCCGGCGCCGTGCGCAAACTGGATTTGAATACTCTTTCCGCATCTTCGAACCGCTGGGCACCGAGATAGGCATCGCCGAGATTGGTTAGTGTCTCATCAATGACACTTTCAGAGAACCCGGTTTCCGCCGCCGATCCCAGGGCGAGCCCCTCGAGCTTGGCAACCGCCTGGTCAAAATCTCCCTTGTGCAAAAGGTGCATGCCGTCCATGAGTTCGTAGTACACGGGGAGCATTTGCTTGGGGTCCCGCATATTGCTGGTCGGCGCGGGTGTCGTTGTGGTCGGCGCTGAACCGACATAGCCCAGCGTGGCCAGTTCCCTTCGCGCGGCATCATCCAGTTTTACTGTGGCGGCGGAGCGATGAGATTTCTGCCCGCGCATCGACCCGATCAGAGCAGACATTTCGCGACCGATTTCCGGATGATTGGAGATGACATTGCTTTGCTCGTGAGGATCGGCGCTCAGGTCAAACACTTCGGGTTGCGGAGAATGAATATACTTCCAGCGACTCGTGACCATGGCGTAAAGCGGCGACCAGCCAAAGCTGTGCAGCGGGTATTCGCTTTCGACATACACCGGTTGCGGCGCCAAATCCCCGCCGCGCCAGCCTCCCGAAATGTCCCGTCCGTCCAATCCCGGCGGAACGGAAATGCTCAGGATCGGCAGCAACGTGGGCAATACGTCGACCAGCCCGATCGGACTTTCCACCACAGTTCCGCGTCCGGCTCCGCCTGGTAGCGCGAGCAGGAAGGGGACGTGAATCGTGGAGTTGTACACGAACAGGCCATGTTCCCTTTCACCATGTTCGTTGAGCCCTTCGCCATGATCCCCGACTATTAAGATGATGATGTTGTCTGCCAGCTTTTTGCGGTCCAGCTGTTCCATGATCATGGCGATCTGAGCATCCACGAATGACACTTCAGCGTCATAAGGATGCCCGGATGCTGCCGTGAACGGTACGGGCGCTTCATACGGAAAATGCGGGTCGAAAAAATGCACCCAGCCGAAAAACGGCTGGTCCGAAGGCAGGTCCATCCATGATTGGAACAACTCACGCGTCTTGTCGCCGCGCCGTTCGACATGGGTTCCGTCGGCCGCATGGGAATCCGGCGCGGGGAGCGCGTCGTCGTACACATCAAAACCGCGGCTGAGGCCATACCGGGCGCTGAGTACCGCCGCCGACACGAACGCCCCCGTACGATAGCCTTCGGCTTTCAGCAGTGTGGCCAGCGTCGGCACATCAGGGGGCAACGCACCGCCGCCCGATCCTGATCCATTCACATGCAGCCCGGTGCCGAACGGCAGAAGACCGGTCAGCAGCGTGGCGTGAGAAGGCAACGTCAACGGCGTATGCGTAAAGGCGCGGGCGAATCGGACACTTCGGCCGGCCAGCGCATCCAGCGCTGGCGTCTTGGCGGCGGAATACCCGTAACAGCCCACCCGGTCCGCACGAAGCGTGTCTATGGAAATCACGAGAAGATTGGGCCGAGAGCTGCCTGCTGCGCTGCCCGATTTCTCCGTGCCCCTCTTGCAAGCCATGGAGCAGGAAAGCAGTGCAAAAATAATTACAATCCGAAGGGCGACTTTCATATTCCTTTTGTCCTTGAGGCGTCGTGCAATCGCGCGAACTCCATGGTGTCGGCGTCCCATTAGACAAAGCACCAAACGCAAAGTCCAATCAAGTCCACGCATGACCATCGAAGGGAAACGCGCGTCCGGCACCTCGCCGCACTTCCCATGTCCATTCACGTTCCGCTTGTGAACGCTGTCGGTTCATAATCGGAACCTCTCCCGCTTCCGCACACTTACCGCACCGCCCACAATGCCATACGATGCGACACTTTACGCGGTGCGGCCGGACACCATTTCGATGTTGAGGTGGGTGCGTCGCGGCAGCACGCGGAGCAATGAAGCGGTCGTCGTTGTTGAAGTGGTCGCGGATGCTCGGGCGAACTGAACGCGAGGAGAACCAAGACATGAATCACTTCGTTTCCCTATTGGCGGCGCTTACGCTGAATGCCGCCGCCAATGTACTCATGAAACTGGGAATGAAAGCGGTCGCGGAAAAAGGGGGAATCCTGCAGGGCGGACCCATCGGTGCCTTGAAGACTATCCTGAGCAGCGGCACCCTGCTGATCGGACTGACCTGCTTCGCGCTGAACGCGGCTTTTTACATGTACGCGCTACAGAGCCGCGCGCTGAAAATCAGCCTGGCTTATCCGATCATGGTGGGCGGCGGATTCGTACTCATCTGCCTGGCCGCCTATCTTCATCCCGCGCTGGCGGAACGTTTGACCGTCCGCCAATGGATGGGCGTTGCACTGGTGCTCGCGGGCATCGTGCTGATTTCTTCTCAAACTGAGTAGTGGTTGTTGTTCGATGGGAACGGCGCAACTGCGGGCTCGCGCCGTGTGCGCGGTGGGTAGAGCAAACCATTGATTACCAGGGGAAGGACCTCCACCAGCCACCGCCCGATCATACCGATCAGGATTCCCGAAATGCGCGATTCCTTTGGCGGCCGCGCTTTAGACGGTCGCTCGCAAATCACCGGTTGAGGCGTCGAACCTGCCGGCCGCTTGTCTCGAATCCGCAGGAACGCAATAACGCCGACACCGACCACCGCCATCCCGGCCAAGCCCTTCCATATCCCGTGCTTTGCGAAAAAACGCCGGGGGTTCAGTGCCAATTTTGCGTCAGTTGCAGCGGTCCGGACGGCCAACCGCCAACGCATCGCAGCCAGTGATTGTTGCGTCTTAAGATAGGTGATCTCTAGGGACTGCATCGGTTGTCGATCCATCCTGCACCGGTATTAACCGTGCGTCATTCTTTTCGTACTTTTCCGCCAGGGCAGCGACCCGCTTCCGATCCGCACGCGTCCACCGCAACCGAACAGCGACATAGATCGCGGTGATCGTCAGTAGCGCTACGATGACTTCACCGAGCCACACCCGATTTCCCAGAAGCTCAGCTAAACCTCCAGCCAATCCGCTTAGCAGCATGACCATGGCGATCACTAAGAGGGTGATCAGCACCACCACGGCAACTGCGGAAAGAATCACGCCAAGCAGCGCCTGCCGCGCCTGGGCGCGCAGCAGATCCACCTTCGCCTGCAGAACATGGCCCACCGCCGCGCGAATCTCCTCAACGTGCTCAGCGAATCCGGTCGGGACTCCCGCCTCCATACGATCGGTAACGGGCGACGCCGGCGCTGGTGCCGCGTTTGGCGCGCGCTCCTCATTGGCTGTTGTGGCCGAAGGCGCTGGGGTCCCATCGGTCATTTATGCACCCTGCTCTGGTCGAACTAGCTGCGCCGCCAGAACTTGGCGATGATCATGCCCGCCACCGCGGCGACCAGGATCGACTTGAGCGGCTTCTCGCGGACGCAGGCCTCCAACATCTCTTCCCAGTTGTATACCCGCTCTTTCGCGTCGTCGTATTGCTCGGTTGCCGCATCGCGGACTTTCTTCACCTGGTTTCGCCCGGCATCGGCAGCGATCGAAGCCATGTCGCGCAGATCTTCGCCCAATTCGCCCGCCTTCTCCCGCAGCGCCGCCATGTCACCGCCCGATTCATTCGATTTTCCGCTTCGGTTCATCAAACTCCCCTTTCCTGTCATGAGCCCGCACGGAGCTGTCAACAACCCCGTGTCGCTCGCCTTTGCATTTCCATAATGACGTCCATGTGGCAATCGCGATACGCGTCCTAAATGGGCCGCCGACCCTGGATCACGCGGATAAGTACCACCACGATCGCAACCACCAGGAGAATGTGTACGAGTCCACCGACTGTTGTCGACGTGACCATTCCCAACAGCCAGAGTATCAACAGAATGACAACAATAGTCTCCAGCATGCGAATACTCCTTCTAAAAATGCGAACGCACTCCGGCGCACAGCCAAAGTGTTCACATTCAGATGATAGGCCGCAGCGCAGGGAGCGACCATGAAATGCGCAAAGGTCACTACGACAAGTTGTCACGATACCCACTCGATGGATCGCGCCATGCCTCACGTCTCGCATTCTGACGACGGGAAACGCAACCCGGATTTGTCCTTCAGGAGTACCGGCCGCAGCCGACTTCCTTTCTTAAGGCGCAGTGCTCATGTCTTGCACTTCCACGCCAGGCGGCGGGCGAAACACGAATCGATCGGAAGGAATGTCCTCATTCAGCACTACTTCGGACAGGCCCGCGTGCGTGGTCATGCCCGATGACGGTTCCGTGGCAATCATCCGCACAATCAGGCCGCTGTCCTTGGCGAGATAGTAAACGACGTATCCTTCGGCCAACGTGGCACCCTTGGGTATCACCCGGATCACGGTCACCGCCCGCCCATCCCAGGTTTCATCCGGCAATCGCTCCATCTCGCCATGCTGCTCCATTTCCGAGAAGAACGCCACCGGGTCCATGTGCATCGACGGATCTACCGGCGACTTGCGTGCCATTGCCTGTCCGCCCTGTTCATTCAGAACATAAGTGAACTGGCCATCCGAAATCGAAGTAAGGCGCGCCGATTCGCCCGCGGTGATGCCCATCGGATTCATAAGCGTCAGCTCCACGCGCACCAACCGCTTGTCGCCTTCCGCCTTCATCTCATACGTGCCGCGCTGCAAGGCCGGCGCGGGACCCTCCGCGCGCATTTCCATTTTCGCCCGAACCGATCGCGTCAATTTCCACGCCTGCACCAGTTGCTCGCGCGCCGCCGGTATGTCCTGGACGGTTTGCTTTGGCGCGGACCTGGTAAGCAGCAGCAGGACCACCGTCACCAGGCCGGCCAGGCCAATCGCCACCATGAGTTGCTTGCCCATCACCGGCCCCTTCGTCTGGACATCGAATACTTTGGCACTTGTCTGCACGCCGACGGTGCCATCTTAGGTTCCCCACACATGCCTGCCTAGAGCCAACGAAGTGTGCCGGCGCGCGGCAAGCGGTTATAGTAACCCCATGACCCTGCATCTCCCCGGTGAAGCGCACGCCCTGCTCGCCGCCTTCACTTGGGCACTTGCGCTGACCCTGTTCAAACGCAGTGGAGAGACCATTCCTCCGCTCGCCCTCAACTTGTTCAAGAATGTCACCGCGTTGGCACTGATGGCCACTACCCTGCTGTTTGTCGACGCGGATGTTCCCGCCGTCGCATCAAGTTGGTCGGATGTCGCCATACTCATGATCAGCGGCATCCTCGGCATAGCGCTTGCGGACACCGCGTTCTTTCACAGCCTCAACCGCGTCGGTCTCGGACTGGTCACCATCGTCGAATGCCTCTACAGCCCGCTCGTCATTCTCTGTGCTTTTCTGATGCTTCGCGAACGGGTGACCATCCTGCATGGCGTTGGCGGCGCGTTCATTATTTCCGCCATCATCATCAGCACCCGGCACGACCTGCCCGTGGGCCGTACACGGCGCGACATCATCATCGGCTTTCTCGCCGGCGCTGCCTCCATGGCTCTGATGGCCTTCGGCATCGTCCTCGCCAAACCGGTGCTCGAACATTACTCACTTATCCACGCCGCCATGTGGCGGCTCACCGCGGGTACTGCCGTCATTCTTATATTGGCTCTATTCTCGAGGGAACGTGCCGCCTGTTGGTCGGTGTTTCGACCGTCCAGCACCTGGCGTTTCAGCATTCCCGCCGCAATCCTCGGTACTTATTTTGCCATGCTCTTCTGGGTCGCCGGGTTCAAGTACGCCAACGCCGCGACCGCCGGGATACTCAATCAATCATCAATGATCTTCGCCATCGTGCTTGCCACGGTTGTTCTTAAAGAACCATTCACCCGGCGCAAACTGGTGGCCGTCCTACTCGCGGTGGTGGGTGTGCTCATCGTCTGGTATGCGTCGCACCAACCCGCGCCCTGAGTTCCTAGCCCGCACCTTTCGAAAAATGCCTCCTGACGCTAGTTTCGCCGCTTGCCGTCCGCTATCATGTCCAGTGGGTTAAATATTGCGCATGATTCGGTGAATGCCAAAAAGGGGGCGCTATGTTTCGTCGCGGATTCACGCTGCTGGAAATGCTCGCCGTCATTGCGATCATCAGCCTGCTCGTAGCATTGGTATTGCCATCCGTGTCCAAAGGTCGGGCGCGCAGCCAGAGCGTGGCCTGTGGCGCGCACCTGCGCGATCTCGGTCGCGGCTGGACCATCTACTGCGACGAAAACGACGACGTCATGGTGCCCCACCGCATCCCGGCCGTCGGCGGGAACAAGAACGATCCGAACTTTCACGTCGAAGTCGGCAACGGCAAGAAGTACAAACCGCGCTGGGCCGCCATGGTCGCCGGCGCACTGGACATGAAGGCCTTCGACAAGCCGGATCCGCTGAACGAACGTCAGGATTATGACAACGATGCCATGCGCTGCCCGAGCGAACTGAACTGGATTGATGAACGCAATTATTCCTACGGTCTCAACTACTTGTTCCTCGGCAACAGCCGCGACAAGGCTGGAATCTTCAACAACTACCCGGTCAAGCGACATCGCATCAAGGCCCTCAGTCGCACCGTCGTCATGGGAGACTGCATGGGAACCGCCGCCGGTTTCCCGATCAGCATGCGCAGCGCCTATGACAATGACGGCCGCGATTTCAACGACCCAGGCAATCACGGCTCCACTCTCGACGCACCACGTCTGACTGCCAACAGCGATCGCGGTGACGACGGCCAGGGACGCACCGCGGTCGACCCGCGACACCTGAATCGCGCCAACGTTAACTTCGCCGATGGTCACGGCGAATCACTCACCGATCGCGAATTGGGTTACCGCAAACGCCCCAGCGGGCGCTATGTCGACCTGGACCCGGACGATCCGTCCGGCGACAGCTTCAACCAGCAAACCGGTTCCATCGTCGGCCCGCCTGCCACCAAGAACCTCGGTGTCCTTGGCTACGGCTATTTCCAGGCGCCGGCTGGCGTGGCCGATCCAACATCCAATCACTTTTTCTCCGGAAGCGGCAACGACGACAGCCCGCCGAACAAACCATAGTTTTGCGGCGCATCCGACGTGCAACGGTCCCCATTTGTCGGTACATTTCCCCTGAGTTGTCCGTGATTGTCGAATCTCGCACGATCAACGTGCCACTGATCGGCATTCGTGCTATTCTCGTGAATAGTGTGCGTCATTTGCCGAAGTAATAAGCAGGGTAACCTCGAACCAAAAGGAGCGTCTTTCATGCCGCGTAAGTTCCTGAGTCTGATTCTTAGTCTGGCCCTTTTCGTTCCCGCCGTCCGCGCCGGGGACGCGATGCGCGACGCCGTTGCGCAGCTGCCGGCCGACGCCTTCGCTGTCATCTGCATCCCCAGCCTCAAACAGCTCGATGCCGACTATCAACAGGCCATCGTCGACTTAGGCCTGAAGGAAATGGTCCAGCCACCGGCCAATTCCCTCCTCGCCCTGGTCAAGGGCAGCCTGCCGATCTTCGCGCAGATGGACGAGACCCGTCCCTTCGCGATCGTCGTCATGCCCGCCACCAACATGATGGAATTCAACCAGAAGGCCGCAATCATCGTCCCCGTGGGTGACCCCAAGGCCGTCGTTGAAGGCATGGGCGCCACCGCCGGCGAAGGCGGCATCTACACCGGCAGTATGATGGGCCAGCCCGCTTACTTCGCCCTCGGCGATAAGCGCATGGTCGTTGCGCAGTCCGACGCCGTTGCCAAGGCCATCGCCGCCAAGGCCACCGGCCTCGACAAGGTAATGAAAGCCGACGAACTCAAAACGCTCGAAGGCCTCGACCTCGCGATCTGGATCAACGCCGATCAGACCATGAAAGTCCTGAAGCCGATGATCGACGGCTTCATGCCCATGATGCTTATGTCCATGCAGGCGACCCCCACCGGCGCCAAGCAGGCCGAAGCCACCAAGAAGCAGATCGACACCCTCGTCGACGGCATGGCCTCTTTGACTCTCGGCATCTCTCTCAGCAAGGAAGCCCTTGACCTCCGCGCCGGCATGACCAGCAAGCCCGGTTCCGAACTCGCCGCGCAAACGAAAATGAAGCCCACCACGGAATCCCTGCTCAATGGCCTCCCCGGTGACAAGTACATGGCAGCATTTGGACAGGTTGTCGATCCCGAACAAACCCGCGCCAACATGAAACACCTAGACCCCTACCTCGACATGCTCGACGGCGTCGAAGCCCTCGACAAGGACAAGGTCGGCCAGCTCAAGGCCGCCATCAAGGAAATTTTCCCGATGATGGCCGGTGCCCGGGGCATCATCCAGACGCTCAACGGGGGCAGCTCCGGCCTGATCGGCTTCGGCATGCTTATTGACACGGCGGACAGCGCCAAGTTCATCGAGCTGCACGCCAAGGCCATCGAAACCGCCAAGGGCCTTGCCAGCACGGCCAACGACCCCAGCATGGACGAAGAGGCGAAGAAGATGATCGCCGCCCTTACCTACAAAGCCGATGCCGAGGAAATCGCCGGCGCGAAAGTCGGACAGTTGAAGTTCGACCTCACCCAGGTTCCGGACATGGATGATGAACAGCGCGCCCAGCTCGAAAAAGTCATCGGCAAGGACGGTCTGCTCATTCGTTCCGCCGCGGTTGATGGCAAGGTCGTCGCGATCACCTTCGGCGGCGGCGCCGAATACATGGGCAAGATCATCGAGACCGCCAAGAAGAAGGACGCACCCCTGGATGCGAACGCGGGTATCACCAAGGTGAACGCGCTGCTCACCAAGGAACGCGCGTCGGTGGTTTATGTCGCGATTGACCAGATCTTTGCCGGTGTGAACCGCATCGCCAAGGAACTCGAGGAAGAGGAAATCCCGGTCACCATGCCGGCCCTCCAGTCACCCATCGCAGTCTCCACCACCGGTGGCAATGAGTGGTCGCGCTTCGACCTGGTCCTGCCGACCGAAGTCCTCAAGGCGGGCAAGGATGCCGTCATGGCCATGATGGAAGGCGGCGAAGGCGATGCCGGCGACGAAGGTGCCGTACCCACGGGCGAGGAAGCCCCCGAAAAGCAGGGTGAATAACAACCAGCCCCCGTTTTTCGTCCGATAGATCACCGTGGCACCGGTGTCCCGCTCCGTGTTTACACCGGCCGGATACCGGTGCCACAATTTTGAACAGATATCGCCGCCATAGTGGTCAGCAATCGGATGAGTGGACTGACGGTAAATTGGCACTAAGTCTGGCCGCATTCATGGCGAAGCCCACTGGCGTGGCCTGAGGATCA
>CAZKIN010000062.1:3300-8133 GCA_964552515.1 uncultured Phycisphaeraceae bacterium | reverse complement strand
TGGCCGAACTGCTCCGCTCCCACAGCGGCACCCTCGTCCATGAAATCGCCGGCATCATGCTCGACAGCGTCACCCGTTCCGCCGACGGCCTCGACCACGACGAAACCATTGCCCTGATCGACGCCGTCCGCGCCTGGCCCGATACCAGCGCGGATCTGTGCACGTTCGCCCCGGACATTCAAGGCCGCTCCCGCTGGGCGGTTCGCCTCGACTGGCCATTAACCGACTTGCGTGACCGCATGCAGTCACTCTTCGCTTCGCCCGCCGCGCGCGACATGCTCGAAGGCGTCAGACTGAAGGACGAAGACGGCGTCGCCGTCATCCGGCTGCGCGGCGATGTCCTCGGATATCTTTTGGTGACCGCTGACAGTCGCTCCATGTTCGCCACCCACGCGGACCTCATCCTCCCCACCGATAAACCAAAATCCGCGGGCCAGGCCGGTGCCTCCGCCCCGCTCCTCACCGCCCGGCTCAACCTCGCCGGCACCGAAAAAGACAGCGGCGCAACCGCGTTCTCCTCCTTCAGCGTGATCACCGCCCTGACTTATTCCGGTTACGTCGATGCCGACGGCGTCTGGCGTGAACAGCTCGATATCCTCTGGCCACCCATCTCGGGCATGGGCCTCAAGGCCCTCATCGGCAAGGTCAAGCAGACCTTCTTCGTCCCCGGCGCGGCCATCGGCGCACTCGCCCTGAATGCCGCCCCCCTGCCCGGCATCCTCGACCAGCTCGCCGGCTTCGGTCCGACCATGGACGATTATGAACCTGAAGTTATCGAACTCGACGATGACATCGCGGACGACGAGGACTACTTCCTCGGCCCCCTCACCATGCACGGCAATTCGGAACTCGCCGTGGTGGTCCTCCCCGGCACCGGCTTCCTCCCTGCGCCCGACTTCGTCATCCAGTCTCGTCTGAAAAAGAAAGACGCGGCCATCACCGACCTCCGCAAAGCCGTCACTGACTTGAACCACGGGGCCACCCGCCGCGAATCCCGCGAAGAATGGTCCGAGATTTCCGTCAATGGCCTGCCCGTCTTCTGGCGCGATTCCGCCGCCAACGCGCGCGGCATGCTTCCCTTTGCCATGAAAAGCGTCGTCTTCACCACCTCCGAACGCGACGCCAAGGATTTCGAGAAAGACTTCCTCGTCCTGGCCTTCACCTCCACATCGCCGGAGAACCTCGTCCGTCGCTGGCTCGCTTTCCCGCGCACCAAGGACAAGCGCTACGTCCCGACCGATTCCAAATCCAGCGGCGAACTATGGCTCAACTGGAAAAGCATTTACACGCTGGTCCATCCCTATATCGATCTTCTCTTGAACGTCGGCTCATCGGGCGCGCTGCTGCCGCACGCCGATCGCCTCTCCACACACCTCACGCCCGGCCGCGTCACCGCGCAGGTAAAATACGCCGGGCTGAACATCATGCACGAAGGTCCGATGCCCGTCGGCGTGCTCGCTCTGCCGATGATGTTCGGCGTCTCGCTCGAGCCGGACACCTCCGGTGCCAGCGACCTGGCACGTGAACAATTCGCCGTGCAGCGCCTGCAGGTGCTCCATCACCATGCCGAGCTTTTCCGCAAGGATCTGCGGCGCTGGCCCGCGGAACTCCGCGAACTCGATGGCTACGTGGACTTCCGGGCCCATCCGGAACTGCTCCGCCTGCACGTTTCCTCCAGCAAGGCCTGGGGTGACTGGTTCTCGTCACTTTCCGAGGAGGAGGAAAAGAAGGACGAGGAAGACGACGCGGCGGATGCCGAGTTCGACACCAAGCTCTATGTAATCAATTGGAAAAAGGACGCCTGGTCCCTGGGCTATGCCCCCGAAACTTTTGAACATCTGCAGACTCTTTCCATAGATCAGGACGGAAAGATTCACCGCGTGCCCGCACCCAAAAAAACGGCGGAGGTCAAACCCGCCGCTGAATCCAAGCCCGACGACGTAAAGGAAGAAGCGCCCCCGGAACCCTCAGACGAAGGCGACGAACCGTCGCCCAAGGAGTAATGCCATGCGTAAGACACTGCTCAGCATCCTGTTGCTCGCCCTGTTCACCGGCCTCACCGCCGCGTCACTCCGCGCCGACGACGAAAAACCCGCCGCGCCCGAAAAAGCGCCGGAGCCGGTCAAGAAGGACGAAGGCAAGAAGGATGACGCCAAAAAGGACGACGCCAAGTCCGTGAAGGACGCCGACCCGGACGAAGACAGTCCCATCAAGCGCCTCGCGGAAATGCGCCTCGATGAATTCGTCGTCCCCGCGCGCATGATCAACCTCCCCATCCCCGGCAAGGTGAAGACCGTGCAGGATGTTCTCGACCGCATGGAAGCATGGGGCAAGGACGACCAGATCGGTGCCGTGCTCATGGATGTCGGAAACCTGTCACTCTCGCTGCCCGACGTGCAGGAGCTTCGCGGCAGCGTCAAGTCCCTGCAGAACAAGGGCAAGAAAGTCACCGCCTTCCTCAACGACGGCAGCCCCAATGGCTACCTCCTCGCCTGCGCCGCCGACGAAATCATCATCGCCCCCACCGGCTCACTCGCCATTCCCGGCATCGGCCGCGTCTTCCCCTTCCTCAAGGGCCATTACCAGATGATGGGCATGGAGTTCGACGTCATCTCCGCCGGGCGATACAAGTATCCCGGCTTCCTCAACGAACGCGAACCCAACCGCTTCTTCACCGAGGAATTCAACGCCATTCTTGACGGCTGGATTGAGGACTATCGCGCCATCATCGTTGAAAGCCGCAAGCTTCCCGTCGAAGTCGCAACCCAGGCGATTCACACCGGTATCTTCAACGCCAACCAGGCGCAGCAGCGCGGCCTCGTCGACGGACTCGCCTATTACGATGAATGCCGCGAGCGCCTCCTCCGCCGTGACAAACTGAAAAAATATCGCGACGGCGAACGCGGCCTCGCCAACGTCAATTCTCTGCAGGACATGATGGAACTCATCAACGACGAAATGCGCCGCCAGGAGGAGGAACGCCGCGCGGTCGGTCCGAAGATCGCCGTGCTGCACGCGCGCGGACCGATCATCGACATGAGCGTCGGTGCCGGACTGGCGTCACAAGTGATTTCGCGCGACGATTTCGTGAAGGTCGTCGATGAACTCCGCCGCAACAAGTCCATCAAGGCCGTGGTTCTCCGCATCGATTCGCCCGGCGGATCGGGTTACGCGTCCGACGTCATCTGGCAGCAGCTTCGTCTGCTTAACGAGGAAAAACCGCTCATTGCAACCATGGGCAGCGTCGCCGGATCGGGCGGCTATTACATCGCGTGCCCCGCGCGGCGCATCTTCGCGCAGCCGACCACCATCACCGGATCGATCGGCGTGCTCGGCATCATTCCCATGGCGCAGTCGATGTTCAACCGCATGGATTACGAACTCGCCGAGATGAAGCGCGGCGCGCGCTCGCTGCTCGGCAGTCCGCACCAGGCGCTGAGCAAAGAGGATCGTCAGTTTTTCCAGGACCTGGTCAACGATTTTTATACGGTTTTTGTAGACCGCGTCGCGCTCACGCGGCGGTTGCCGGCGGAGGAAGTTCGCAAAATCGCCGAAGGCCGCATCTATACCGGCCGGCAGGCGCTCTCCATCGGCCTCATCGACGAACTCGGTGGACTTGCTGACGCGATCGAGTCAGCTCGCGGCATGGCCAACATTCCAGCGAGCGCGGAGCTGAAGATTGTGCACTATCCGCGGCCGGGCAGCCTGGGCGAAGTGTTCGAAAGCCTCAGCACGGCCGGTGCCAGCACGATGGCATCCACCGCTTCCGAAGGTTCGGCTACGCAGCTTTTGTCCATGCTGCAGCAGGCGATGCTGCCCGCGCCGGGCGTGTCTTTTGACCGGCAATTGCTGCATTTTTCTGCTGGGATAAAGCCACTTTGCTGGATGGCGGTTCCGGATTTCTATGCTCCGGCGCAGCCCGCGCAGTCCCCGGCCGCGCTGTTTGGTTTTGAGGGCAACGCCGCCGCGCCGTGGGGTGCGATGCGTCCATAAGCGGAGCGCGGAAGCGCGCCAGCGGGTGCCAAAATTGTGGCACTGGCGGGTGGATGGAAGGTGACTGTTAACGCACACTCTCTGCGCGACGGCCGATTATGACAGGTGCGGGACACCCAAAAAAGGCTGGAAATACAGTGTTTTTCGCGATGTAGAATTCGGCCGCCATTTGCGATTTTGATGTTGGTGCATTTTCGGGTTTTTGCCGCGACGCGAGGTGCAGGTAGGCGGCGCGGGCGTAAAAATGCGTCGCGTCAGGCAGGCCGTAAACTATTGGGCCATAAGGAGTTACGGGCGGACAGCAAAGCGAATCCGCTGAAGAATGGGGCGGTCGGCGGGGCATTTCCGGGTGACCGATGAGTGTCAAGCGGGGGTTTGGGGCATCCCATTTCCACCACCCCGGGCGCCACCAAGAGCATGCTGTCCGCAAGCTGGCAGCATGCCAAGGGTGGGGGATCATTTAGTCACGAATCGGCAAGATATCACAACGGCTAAATCGCAAGCTGTGGGCACTATTATCGGACATCAAAGGCGTGGCGCGGAGAGGGTCGGCAAGCGGGAATTGAGACGGGACGACGAAGAATGTCAGAGATGTGACACATCGCGGCGGCGTATTCAGGTGACAGCAAATGCCAGCAATCTGACACCGTGGACGGCAGCGCACCCGCCTGATGAGTTCCGGCCGGCGGCGCGCGTCCTTGAAGTCGATGACGCATTCATGGCACGTCCGTCCCCATGGGCCCCGGGCCTGGAGTGTCCAGGGGCGCGGGCGACGGGCCCATTTGCGCATCGAGCCTGGGAAGGCGCTTTTCCTCGCTCTTGCGTTTTTTCTCAAGCATC
>CAZKIN010000062.1:1820-3200 GCA_964552515.1 uncultured Phycisphaeraceae bacterium | reverse complement strand
CCCGGCGTGCCGAATGCGGCGAACCGCATTCGGCAGCGCTGGTTGGCGGAGACTTTTTGTGCGATGCGAATCACGTTGCCGAGGCGAATGATTCGCGCGCTCGCCGGCGGTTCTCCCGGTCAGTGACTAATGCTTGTCTTTCTTGTCACCGCGGTCCTTCTGTTCCTTTGAGGCACCGTCATCAGATTCCTTTTTGACGGGGCGCTTTTTCGGAGTCGGCTGCACTTTGGGGTCAGGCTGCGGAGCCACCTGGACCCTGGGGGGAGTTCGATCCTTGCCCAATTCTTCGTGGCGCTTCGACACGATGGGCGACCGTGGAATGATCACCTTGGCAGGCGCTTTTTCTCGGGGATTCACGTCGGCGGAGCGGTCCTCGGTCTGGGCCTCGAGTTTCTGGCGTTCCACGCGGAATTTCTGCACGGCCTGTTCGCGACTGCCCAGGTTTGCCCTTTCATCCTTGTCGACCGGCTGGAAACGCACCGGGCTGTCCGGACGTTTGGCCACTTGTTCCAGCGGAGAAGCCAGATCGTACTGGCGGTCGAGGACACTGGCTTTTTTGGCGCGAAGTTCCAATTGCTGGTCGTAGGTGCGCGGCGGACGGGCGCCTTCGTTGTCGCGGCGCTGACGGAAATCGGCTTCGACACGTCCCTGCCAATCATGATCGTCGCGATGCTGCCAGCGCTGACGCGCATAGATGGGGTCATAACCATGTCCGCCGGCCTGGAATGCAAAGCGGGCATAGAAACCGTCATTCGCATACCGGTCCGCGTAATAATCACCGAAGTAGTAATGACGCGTGCGCGGGCGCAGGAAGAGATGATCGCTGAAGACGTTCAGGTCGATCACCACGGCGGGCGAATAATGGTAATCCCGGCGCGCGTAGATTTGCGGATCAAAGTAAACGGGCGCGAAGATGACACCGCGGCGCGCGACGTTGTAATCCCAATAACCGTCGACATAGACATAGCCGCGCGGCGACCAGCTGTAATGCGAGGGAACCCAATCCCAATCCTGCTGCACGGTCACCCAGTAACCCGGACGCCACAGGTAGCGTCCCTGCTGCCAAATCCAGGAGCCGGGAATCCAGGTTTGATCGGGAGAAGGCGGAATTCCGACCGGACCGACTTCCACGGTTGCCGGCGGTTCAGGTAGATACTCCACTTCGTTCAGTTGGACGTCGCCCCAATATCCGGAGGTCCATTGGAAGCCCACTTCCGACCGGCCCCAGTATCCGGAGATCCACTGCCGGCCGGGCGGTGGTGCGCGCCAGACGCCACTGATCCAGAGGTAATCGTTACGCTCGTCATCCCAGGCGGTGTAACCGGGAATCCAGGTGACATTGACGCCTTCGGGTCTCTGATCGGGCGGCACTTCGTTGAT
>CAZKIN010000062.1:0-1720 GCA_964552515.1 uncultured Phycisphaeraceae bacterium | reverse complement strand
CCGCGCAACAATACAAAGAGCAGAACGAGTGGAATGGGAACGCCCAAGGCCCAGAGCAAAACACCCATGCGGACTTTTCCAGTTCGCGCCCATTTGGATGCTTGCGCTTGGGGACGCGCGTCTGCGATTGGTGGTGAGTGACACGATTTGGTCATTTTTCTGCTCATTTCCATTTTGATATATGGTGCCGGTGCGCTTCCGCGGCACGATGGGCTATTGGCGACAGGCCCGGAGGTGAAGCCATCCGGCTTTCCATTCGACAATCATGGTGCAGCGCATTGGGCCGTAAGCCGGTTCGGCCCACCGCCCTCGTTCTCCCACCGTTCAAGATCCACAGACGGCATCATGCGCGACTGCATCACGCGGACCGGCGAGCCACTTCCAACGACCTGATGTGCCCCCACCGGTCCGCGTGCGCACTTTCCCCCTCCGGAAAGTTTCTCACTCGTTCCCGTTTCGCTTGCCGGGGAGTCATCCAATCCGCCGGTTGCTCCCTCGCGAAGTCCCTTGGCGCGCTTCAGTTCCCAGACTTCTTCCCGAAAGACCGGGACATCTTTGCCAGCTTCAAAACCCAGACGGACTCTGCCGGGGCTGATCTCGAGAACCGTGACTCGGGCCAGTTGCGTGATGCCGTTAGAGCAACCAAGTACCACTGATTCCGCGCACTTTCGAGACAGGACCAGCATGAGACATCCTTTCTTGTCGTGGTCAGGAAATCTTCAACGCCTTTTCGGGAGGATTCCGATTTCCGTCCCCGGTCCAGGTTTCAGTAGCCATGCTTTGTGCGAGCTGATAGACCTGCACCGTGTTGCCACTCGTGAAGACTCCGACCACGGTGCCGGTCGCGGGCTCGACTTCCGCGATGGCTTCGCGCACTTCCACGCCGGTGATTTTCTTGATCTCCATGCGCAAGTCGTCGGATGCGTTGGCGAACAATTGGCGGTGAAAATCCTGCACCTTGACAGCCCCTTCGGGACTCCGGGCCAGCGCCTGCTCAGCGGGTGACAATGCTCCATGCAGTGTGATGACCAGCGTATTTTCACTCAGCACGACGGTCACCGCCTTGGGCGCATTGCCCGTCCGCTGCTTTTCAAAATGGCACGCCGCTTCGGCGATCTGCTGGGCCATGCTTGGATCGGGCTTTTGCATTTGCTTACCTCCCTGTGGGCTTTACGCGTCGCAAGTCGTCGCGAGCCAAAAAAAGCCGACGCAATCGAACACTCAGTGGTGTTCAACTACGTCGGCTTACTCTGCAACGAGCCTCCCGATCAAGCCGGGATGCCCTTTATCTAGTCGTCCGACAGCTGTGAGTTGGATGACTGAATTCACCGCATTCCATCCACGGCTCCAACAGGCACTTCGCTATTATACATCACCCGGCCAAAAAAGACCGTAGAAATCTTTTGTTCCATGCGATGACGCTTCGGGTACCCCATTTGTTCCGAAGAGAGTGCCACCAATTGCCTCACAACACTCGCCGGCCTTGGATCAGTCGAATGAGAACCACGACAATGGCAATCACCAACAAGACATGGATGAGACCACCCATGGTGTATGCTGACACCATACCCAGCAGCCACAATACCACCAGAATAACCACAATAGTTTCGAGCATGATCAATCTCCCGGGCGACTTGCCCTTACACGAGCCACACGACACGGATACCAGCACACTATTTGGCGCGAGAGAAACCGCCCCTATTCCGAACGACGGAGGCAC
>CAZKIN010000061.1:0-17751 GCA_964552515.1 uncultured Phycisphaeraceae bacterium | reverse complement strand
TGGGCGATACAGGACTTGAACCTGTGACCTCCTGCGTGTCGAGCAGGCGCGCCGATGAAAAATCTGCCATGGCGTTATCAAGAATGCGGTTTTTTGCGTGAAATTGGGCAATGGACCTAAGTGTTACGCTGTCGTACTACTGGCGCAACGGTGGCGCTCTTCTGGATTTCGGGAGTGGAAGACACCGAAAAGACACCGACAATCTGGTTGATTTCATATTCAAAACTTGCGCCGCCGGCTGCGTTTGAAGCGATGGGGCGAACTAATCCGGGCTGTCCGGCGCGGCAAAGCGTAATTCCCTGCGCCATCGAAATTACTTTTTTTTCGGGAGGAAGAGCCAGCCGTGACCGTCAGCCTGGTCTCCCCGATTGGGCCGATCGGGCGAGAACTCGCGCATGCAAGTGCAGAATGTGTTGGCGGACTGCACGGTGAGGAGGTTACAATGCTTCGGGCCGTTCGAACGATAGCCCGTTTGGAGAAATAGCGATGATCAGGCCTCAGCGCGAACTGTCTGATGCAGAATTGTTGGCCGAGATTGAAAAACGATCGCGAGCGGTAGTAGACTCGATGGCCATCTCCGGCTTCACCGTTTCGGAGGAAATGCGCCGTCAGTTAGTGCAAAGTATGTTCGAGAAAACAAAGTCTGGCGAATCTGACCGGCGGATTAAGGAGGCCATGTTGCGATTCTCAAAGCCTCAGGCATGATGACATCAACAACTACCAGCCACCAGAGCGGTCCCTCCCGAAATTTTCATCCCATGGTGTCCATTTATTCAATCGAACGCACTGAACATAGCATCGAGGCTCGTCATGCCGCCGAAATCGCGGTACCATCCCTTCAGAACCTACACGTATTGCCACGTTTGAATATTTGGACACTACGGGATTCACAAGCGGCGCAACGACCCTATCTGGACACGGCGCGATTTGAATTCTTCCGCGCAGGCGATCTGCATTAGGAATCACGGATCACGTAGGCCGACAAGTCATGAATAAGGTCATTGGAGTTGATGGAGATCAACTTCCCATCAGCATTCACGATCAGACAATCTCCACCGCCCTCGAACGGTCCGATGTTGAAAAGCAACGATATCTCGTTGAAACCGAGACTTAGGTTGCCGGTTTCTAACGCTCTCGGATCACAATCGCCCTTCAGCGTAAGTTGAATCATGATCAGGCTCCAATTTGTAAGTTGACGCCCAGTTTGCATTGGCCTTGCCGATGATGGAATTGTGCACAGTATTATTGAGACTTGCAATCCTGAGGCAAGTTAGACGATCAGGACCGAGCGCCAACCTCGTCCCCCAGAGCACATTCCACGTTCGGGCCTCATTGGCGAGAACTCGCGTAAAAATGGCCAGAATGTCCCCTTGGATAGTACTGGTACAAGAAAAGAGTCTGGTGCGGAGCGCTCACGGGCGTTATTGCCTTTCAGAGGCAGCCCTGCGAGGCTCCGCACCAAGTCCAGTCCAACTCTTAAGTGGCGTCAGCCGGGCGCCGACTAATTCCGGAAGTATGGCGAAGCCCAACCAGACCAACCAGCAAAAGAGTCCAGCTGAACATGCCAACAGCGCCCCAAAGAACTGGGCCCACAGTCTCATCTGTGAAATTCGCCGTGATCTGCGCGTTCGACGATGCCGGCAAATACAAAGGATTGTCGGACTTGTTGCCATCCGTGATGCCATCGCCGCTCCAGCTGGAGAACCGCATTCCCAACGGCGCGTCAGGTGCCTCGATTTCAGCTACCTCACCTAGATCAAACGTAAAGGGAAGATTCGCACCCGTTAGCGGTGATCTTACTCGGATGGTTACCAGGCAAACGCGCCGTGATTCGTTGCAGTCCAGGCCATCTGGACACGGATTCTCCCCTTCAAAGCAGACATTGCTATCGCACAGCTCTTCACCGTTGCAGAAAACATCATCGTCGCAGTCGTGGTGACCTTTCCCCCTCAAACTGATCCACCCGTAGGCTTACAATTCGGGTTAGGATCAAGGAGGAAAGGTTATGATCAGGAAGCAGTTCTCGGCAGAGCAAATCGTCAACAAGCTGCGTGAAGCGGATGTGCTGATTGCCAAGGGGCAGACAGTGGCCCAGGTGTGCAAGCACATTGGCGTGACCGGCGTCACGTACTACCGCTGGCGCAAAGAGTTCGGCGGGATGAAGACCGACCAGGCCAAAAGGCTGAAGGAGTTGGAGCGTGAGAATGCACGCTTGAAGCGCCTACTGGCCGACGCTGAGCTGGACAAGGCGATTCTTCGGGAGGCCGCCAACCCAAACTACTGAGCCCGCAACGGAAGCGGCAGGCCGTTCAGCAGGCGGTGAACTGCCTGGGCATTTCCGAGAGGCGGGCGTGCCGCGTGCTGGGTCAGTCGCGTGCGACGCAGCGTTATCTGCCCATGGTCCGTGCTGACGAAGCGCCGGTGACGCAACGGATCATCGAGATGGCGGCGTTGTATGGACGTTACGGAACACCGCGGATCACGATGATGTTGCGGGAGGAGGGCTGGCCTGTGAACCACAAACGTGTGGAACGGATCTGGAGATCGGAAGGACTGAAGGTGCCGCAGAAGCAGCCGAAACGCGGACGTTTATGGTTGAATGACGGATCGTGTGTTCGATTGCGTCCGGAGCGTCGTGATCATGTGTGGGCTTACGATTTTGTGAGTTGCCGAACGCATGATGGCCGGCCGTTTCGGATGCTGACGCTGGTGGACGAGTACACGCGGGAGTGTCTGACAATCGACGTAGCCAGGAAGCTTCGGTCCGATGATGTGTTGGAACGGTTGTCATGGTCGTTCGCGACGCGCGGCGTTCCCGAACATATCCGCAGCGACAATGGTCCAGAGTTCACGGCCCAGGTGGTGCGGTGTGAACGCCGTTTGAAAAACGTAGCGTTTGGGCGGGTACCGGCGGTCGGTTGAAAAACGTAGCGCTCTTGGCCGTCCTGGCTACATTCCGGTTCTTAATTCGACCCGTGCGGGTCGTCTTCAGGCAGGAGTGCAGCGAGGGCTTCAAGGGTGTTTACGAACATGGAGAAGTGGGCAGAGATTAGGCGATTGGTGTTTGTAGAGGGGCGCAGTCGGCGCAGTGTGTGCCGGCAATTCGACATTCATTGGGACACGCTGAAGAAGATACTGGAGCACAGCGCACCGCCCGGGTACCGACAGAGTCAGCCGCGGGCGAAGCGGAAGATCAGGGCCTTCCTGCCGATCATTGCGGAGATTCTCCGGCAGGACCGGGACGTGCATCGTAAGCAGCACCACACCGCCATTCGCATTTTGAAGCGTCTGAGAGACGAACATAGCTATACCGGCGGGTACACCGCGGTGAAGGAGGTGGTCCGTGATTGGCGGCGGAAGAGCGCCGAGGTCTTCGTGCCGCTGAGCCATCCGCCGGGCGAGGCCCAGGTCGATTTTGGAAGAGCGCAGATCATCCTGAAGGGCCAAGAGATCACGGTAGCGCTCTTCGTGCTGACGCTGCCGTACTGCGACGCCATCTTCTGCTGCGTGTTCCCACAGGAATGCATGGAAGCGTTCCAGGATGGCCACCGCCGAGCGTTCGAGTTTTTCGGTGGCGTGCCCAAGCGCATCAGCTACGACAACAGCAAGATCGCGATCAAAAAGGTTCTGGGTTCCCGCGCCCGGGAACTGACCGACGAGTTTCTCCGGCTGCAGAGCCACTACCTGTTTGTGCATCACTTCTGCCGGGTCCGCCGGGCCAACGAGAAGGGCCACGTCGAGACCCTGCTCGGCTTTGCACATCGTAACTTCTTGGTTCCCTTGCCGCGCGTTGACGTATCCCTGGATGAGTAAGAGAGAAAGGAGCGATTTTCATGTCGAAAGCTAAGCGCATTTTTCTGACGGCCGCAGCCATGGTCCTCGTTCCAGTCCTTTCGAACTCGGCGGAGTTCGAAATCACGGAGTTTCGATTCGCAGGTCGGTTCAGGACAAAACCGCCTGCCCGGCCGGGGGTCGAGACGACCAAGCCGTTGCGAGCCAGGGCTTGAAGGACCTTGGACAGATACCCGGCCGGAACCATGGTCGGGCGGGCGATCTCAGGAGTGCTGAGCGTGGACTCGGGATGGCCGGCCAGCCACACAACCGCCCGAAGTGCGTATTCCGCGCTTTGTGAAATCATCCACTGAATCCTTCTCTCTTGCCGGTTATCCCGGGCCTTTCTTGGCTTACCTGGACCTTGACATCCGAGTTTTAGGCGATACACTGAGAAATATCAACCTGAATATCCAGATTTTCGGCCGTGAGCCGAGTCAGATGTGGCCTGTTGGGCGAATCAGCGGTTTAGTAGAGGGCCAGTCAATCGCCCAAGACTATGCACAATGTTGGAGGGGAAGAGATCGTGATTCTGAACAATCGATGCCATCACATTGCATGGATGGCGGTCGTGTTGTGCTCGGGGATTGTGACGTCGGGTGCCCCGTTAACAACAGCGTTCACCTATCAGGGGCAGCTCAAGTCCGATGGTGCACCCCTCGACGACACCTGTGACTTCCTGTTTTCGATCTGGACCGCCTCTCAGGACGGAGTGCAGGTCGGCTCTGCGGCCAGCGCCCCCGGCATTGGTGTAGTCAACGGCTTGTTTCAGGCTCAAGTCGATGTTGGGGTCGAGGCCTTCTCGGGTGAAGAAATCTGGCTTCAGGTAGCCCTCCGATGCCCTAGCGGCGCGGGTGCCTTCACCACATTAGCGCAGCGCCAGCCGGTAACGGCGGCACCCTTCGCCCTCCACACGCGAGGCATCGTCGTGGACTCCGCTGGGAACTTGGGCATCGGCACCCAATTCCCCGCCAACAAACTCACCGTCCGTTCAGCCGATGTCTCGACGTTTCGCTTAATCGGTCCGACAGGCACTTACGGCTATGGCGACCGGCTAAACTTCGGCGACGGTGAGTTCGCCTTCATTGAAGAGGACCTGGACGATCAATTGCAGTTCTACGCAGGCCGCTTCGCCTTTAGCAACGGTCGGGTTGGCGTGGGTACGCTTGCTCCACAAGCCAGACTGGACGTTGCTTCGGCGTCCGAGACCGCAGTACGCGCGGTAACCGATTCCGTGGGGTTGCATGGTGTCCATCAGGGCGGCAGTGGGACATTTCCCGGCGTTTGGGGCGAGACGGACTCGACTTCCGGCGGCGGCAGTGGCGTGCGCGGCTACGCAACGGCGACAACGGGTGGCGCGTACGGCGTACTTGGCAAGAGCAGCAGTCAAGCGGGCGTCGGCGTGTATTCCGAAAATACTTCCGGTGGGACGGCGCTAGCGGCGGTCGGCAACGGTTCTTTTCGCCAACAAGCCACGCTGCGCGTGGAGAACACCCAACCAACCGCCGGCATGGCGGCGTTCATTAAGAGCCAAGGATCGTGGGCCACCATGCATGTCGAAAACGATTCCACGGGTGAAGTGTTGTGGCTACAGCGTGATAACAGTAACGGACCGTTTATCGTTGCTCACAACGCCGACACGGCGCAACATGTTTTCAGTGTTTCCCAGAATGGCTATACCAAGGTTGCCGTTCTGGAGATTACGGGGGGGGCGGATTTTTCGGAGGGCTTCGAGATTGTTTCTGTTCCGCCTGAATCTCCACAGGAGGGCATAAACGTTCCGATCACGCCGCAGCCAGGAATGGTTGTGTCCATCGACGCGACCAATCCGGGCAAGCTCGTGGTGAGTGACAAGCCGTACGATAAGGCGGTGGCTGGCATCATCAGCGGCGCCGGGGGCGTCAAGCCTGGAATGGTTATGGCTCAGGCGGCCAGCCCTGCCGCGGGGAATGTGCCCGTGGCTTTGAGTGGTCGCGTCTTTTGTCTTTGTGATGCATCGAAAGAACCCATTCGACCTGGAGACCTGTTGACGACTTCTGCCCGACCGGGACATGCCCAGAAGGCCGTCGATCGCGACCGTGTTCCGGGGGCGGTGATCGGAAAGGCCATGAGTTCCCTGGACGGTGGAACAGGTCTCGTGCTCGTGCTGGTGTCGCTGCAATAGACGTGGGGGAGGCCGGGAATGATTCGTAAGAATCTGCCTATATTTGCGTGCGGTTTCGCTGCGTTCATCATTTCGGCGGAAATTCACATTTCCATTGCCCAAGCGCAGGATCAGTCGTTTGTCGAACTAAGGGCCGCCCCTCAGGTCTCGGGGGATACACGCGCGGACCTTCGCGTAGTCGCTGATCTGGGTCCCGATGCATCCCGCCAGCTGCGCGCCCATACTCGATTCTTGGTTAGAGGATTCCCGTTCGGATTCGGCAAAACCGTCGACCTTGAGCTTGAACATTTTGCGGTCACGACTGCAACTACACGCCTTGTGATTGGAACTCTGAACGGCGATGTGCCTGTGCCGCATCCTGACGTAATACTCCTGCGCGGCCACGTCATCGGCGAGGCCGACTCTGTTATGTTTCTTGGGCTTTCTCCAGCCGGGAGCTACGGATTCTTGCGAACAGGTGGTCGAGAGTATCTCCTGACGCCGCGACAGCGCGGGGAGGCCGATCAGGTCAGTACGGCGTTCGTGGTGCACGAAAGAACAATATCCGACATGCGAGGTCGTCAGGAATCTTTTCAGTGTCTCACCGCCTCCAACGCGGATCAGCCGGCGCCCGTCGCGGAGGCTGATAATGTCGCGGGTGCTTTTTCTTGGCGGATCGCCCGGGTGGCCATCGATTGCGATTATGAATACGGCCAGTTGTTCGATAACATGACGGAGGCCACTGTCTATGCCATTGAATTACTCGGGGCAATAAGTGCAATTTACGAACGCGACCTTCAGGTGCGTCTCCATATTCCGTATCTCCGCGTGTGGTCCACGTCGATCGATCCCTACACGGCCGATAATGTGCAAGTGCTCCTGTCCGAGCTTACGTCGTATTGGACGCTCTACATGGGATCGGTGCAACGCGACATCGTGCACCTTCTTTCGGGGGAGCCGGGTCAGGCTGGGCTGGCCAACCTGGATGTACTGTGCGACGAGAACTTCGGTTATGGAGTCAGCGCCGGATTGAAAGGTGCTTTTCCGCGACCAGTTCCACCGAACGACAGCGGACCTGTCGATACCTTCGACATCAAAATCGTGGCCCACGAGATGGGGCATCAGTTTGGCTCGCCCCATACCCACTGCTACTCGCCACCCATCGATTTTTGTGGAAAATCATTCGATGACTGCTGGGGTGGAACGTTTCAATGCCAGCAGGGGACAATCATGAGCTACTGCGATCGGCTGGACTGCGTGGGCTTAGGGGGAGGAAAGGATTTGCGCTTTCATGATCGTGTTATTAGCCGCATCCGGCAGTCGGTGGATGCATCATGCTTGGAGACTGGATTGGATCCCGTCTACATCGATTGGGCTAACAACACCGGCAATGAGAACGGATCTAACCAGTTTCCGTTCAACACGGTGCTGGAGGGTGTGCAAGTTGTACTTCCGGGTGGTACGTTGCGGATCGATGCTGGCAGCTACCCCGAGAGGATGATCGCAAACCGACCCACGATCCTGAGAACTAGCGGTGGCACGGTTTTGATTGGTCCCTGATACGGGTTGACCGGTAACGGTGCGCGCGCGTTCCTGCACACAGCAAGCGTGGAGATAAGCATTCAGTTCCGTGAGATTCTGTGCCTTCGGCACCGGCGTGGCCCAGCGCCGCTGTAGATCGAAGACGCGGTTCTCCACGAACGGCTTCTCATTGCCCGACGCGGGCATGCAGAAGCGCGGATCGAACGCATAGTGACTGGCCAGCGCGGCGTAACGCTCGTGCGGTGTACGCTCCCGGCCCCGAAAGATCCTGGTCACCACGGTCCTGGGGTTGTCCCACCACACTTCGCGCGGCAGACAATCGAAGAACGCAAACGCCTCGACCATGCCGCACAGGATCGCTTCCACGTGCTCCGTGGGCATGGCCATCACGAAGGGGCAGTTCGAGTACGCCCAAGTGGCCGGGAATATCGGCACCGCCTTGCGCCCTTCCGGGAAGTCGACATAGATGTGTCCGAAGTCGCATTCCAGCCGCTGGGCGGTCGCAGCCTCCGCTGCCCAGTCAAGATATTGTCGCCTTCGGCCGTACGCCAAACTCCATTCAGAGAAATCGTACCAACACCTCCGTCGCGATCGAGATCCGATTGGTCAAGGCCATTGGAAAGGAAGAGAATCCGAGGTGTCTGGTCGTCCGGTCAGGCAATGCAGCGGCCGAGAAGCGCAAAATCGGCAAGGTCGACTGAATCGCTGGAATTGACGGCCCCGGTGAGAATCAACTCGGATTGGAGTTAAAGAAGATCGAGTCAGCCTGGCGCCAAAGGATATGCCGGCAAATGATCCCGAAGTGTCGGCGAAGGTACTCCCAGTCTTGACAAGAAGACGTTGGATATTCCCTGATTTCATGGAGAAAACGAAATGTCCAAGCAGTCAACTCGCTTGCATAAGTCAACGATTTGACGGCGCATATCATCGGCACGTTGCGAGTCACCGCATTTCTCGGCGATTTCCGCGCCAATCGTAAGGCTTAATGCCAACTCGGGATGGTCATTTCCCAAGGCGGAGCGTTGCAATGCAATGCCCTGTTCCACCAAGTCGTCGGCTTCCGTGTTTCGCCCCTCCGCACTCAGTACAGACGCGAGATTCACCAAGCTCTGCCCGACATCCGGATGCTGCGGTCCGAGTCTGGATTGCCGACATTCCAATACTTCTCGAAAAATGGCTTCGGCGTTCATGAATTCCCCACGGGCGGCCAGAAGCCGCGCAAGACTATTCATGCAACGCGCGGCATTGTGAAAATCGACTCCAAGCGTTTGGTCGCGAACCGAGAGAACTTGGCGCAGCATTCGTTCCGCCTCTTCATGATTGCCGGCGCGCTCTAACCATTCTGCCAGCCGGTTTCGATTCCAAACGAACGTAGGATGGTCGGAATTCCGCGTACCGTTATCTATGGCGAGCGCTTCATCGAACGCCCCTCTCGCCCCCGACAGATCACCTCGGTCCATCAGCAGGGTGCCCAGACTGTTAAGCACGATTGCGACATAATGATCCTCATCGCCAAAGCAGCGACGGTAAATAGCCAATGATTCGCGCATGGCGGATTCGGCGCCGGCGTAGTCTCCCTTGGCGTGCAGGAGGACGCCGAGGCGGTGCAGACCCCACGCGACATTGTCATGCGCATCGCCCAGCAGTCGCCGATACGTGTCGATCGCATCAAGAAAGTAGGGCTCCGCCTCTGCAAAAGCCCCGAGTTGAAAGAGCGCCTTCCCGAGATTGACTTTGGTTCCGGCCACCTCACGATGGTCCTCGCCGAATTGGCTGCGATTAACATTAAGAGCGTCTCGGAAAGTGAATTCCGCAGTGCTGAACTGGAATTCATTTAGAAACAAGGTTCCGATGAGATTCAACGTGCGCCCGATTTCAGGATGATGATCACCGAATAATCGCCGGAGCATTCTTAAGGACAGTTGATGCATCTCCAAGGCCGCAGCATATTCTCGGCGATCCTGTAAGATCAGCCCCACGGTGTTTAGACTCTCCGCGACGTCAACGTGGTCTTCGGCGTGGAGGCGCTGTCGCATATTCAGCGCCTCGCGCAGCAACGGCTCCGCTTCGCTGAATCGATTGTAATCGAGCAATAGTTCGCCCAACTTCTGTAGGCTTCTGGCCTCTTCAACCTCGTCAGGTGGATGGAAGCCGCGGCGCAATTCGATCGCCTGGCGCAAATGTGCTTCGGCCTCCGGATACAGGGCGAGGTTTTGATAAGTTTGCCCAATCGCCTCGTGTGCGGACGCTTGAGCACGGGGATCACCTTGTAGGTCCGCGGCGACGACGCGTGTGGCCTGGTCGAGCCACGCGCGACGAATTTCGAGATCGGTGCCTTTTCCTATTCCGGCAGCAGCGGCGAGAAGTTCCTCCAAGACGCGCTGATGCCGCTGGATGGTTTCGCGAGCGCGGAGTTCCGCATCCCGGGCGATCGTAACTTCGGCGAGCATGAGTCCCTGCCGGGCGTACATGCGCCACAAGACCACGCCCGCACCGGTCACGATGAGCAGAATGGTCAGGAGAACGCCAACCGCAGCCCGGTGCCGTCGCATGGACTTTCGCAGCTCGTTCCACCGCCGTCCGCGCTGCGCTTCGATGGGCTCGCCCGAAAGATAGTGTTGTACGTCCGTCGCGAATGCATCGACCGATGCGTAGCGCCATTCCGGGTTCTTCGCCATAGCTTTCCCAACGATGGCGTCAATATTGTCGTTCAACGATCCATCCAACCGCGACGGCCGCTTGGCTTCGGCGTTTTGAATACTTGCGAGCAAATCCGCAATTCCGCGTGTGCTCATGAATGGAACGGTCCCCGTCAGCATGCGATAAAGAATGACCCCCAGGGCGTAAACGTCCGTACGCACATCGATGGACGCATGATCGCAGCGCACTTGCTCAGGGGCGGCATAAGCGGGTGTTCCTAAAAAATCACTGCTTCCGGTGACCGTGGTTGCGAGATCGAACTGCGAATACACGATTTTGGCGAGTCCAAAATCAAGCACATGCGGGCGCGCCATCGAATCGACTAGGATGTTGGATGGCTTGAGGTCTCGATGAATCACGCCGCGCTGATGCGCATAATGCACCGCATGACAGATTTGCAAGAATACTTCCAAAGTGGCGATCACCCGAGGTGTCTGAGATTTCGTTTGGTCGGACCAACGGTCGACGGGAATTCCGTCAATCCATTCCATGACCAGGACAGGATGTTGATCCGATGCCCCAAGGTCCACCGCGCGGACGATGTTTTCGTGTTGCAGGGCGGCGACCGCCTCAAGCTCCCTCTCGAAGCGTAAACGGGCGTTGGCGGTGGCGAAACTACCAGCCAAGAGCCGCTTGATCGCCACGTCAACGGATTCGCCGAGCCGGCGGGCGCGATAGACCACGCCCTGCGCGCCGCGGTTGACCTCCACCAAAAGTTCATAATCGCCGAGTACACCCAACAGTGGTGCGCGCGCGGCGCGCCGAAGCCGATCGAACCACGCCTCATCCGGATCATCGAGTCCGAACGGCGAGAGCCCCGGTTCCGCTTCAACCCTGTCCGCGTCATTCGAGGCGGGGTGCATCGGGATCGTCCTCTTCTCGAACCTGAGCCGCAATCAGCTCCGCCATGCGCGATCGGATTCGCTGCTTGACTTTGTGCACGGCCTGCTCCGTCGTGGCGAACGCGGCGGCGACATCTCGGATCGTCTTTCCATCCTTCAATTGTTCGAACATGTCCACGCTGGCCGAATCGAAAGTTTCATGGACTGTACGCAAGGCGAGGCGATAATGGTGATCCACCCATTCCTTTTCCCAAAGGGCGTCGGATTGGTTCGACCCGTCCTCCACCGATTCTGCATCTACCTCTAGGCGCACGGTGAATGAATTTGGACGAGACCGGAAACGCGCCACAGCATTTCGTACCACCCGCCCAAGGTAATCTCGAAATCGCCCGCGTGAAGCGGCGTAGTGAAATCCGCGGAGCGCCGTGGCCAGGCTCAACATCACAATCTGGCTGACATCTTCGGCGTCCGCATATTGAATCCCCCGCGCCAGCGCATAGCGCATGATCAAGTCTCTGTAGCGATTCTCAAACTCTGCCCAGGCCGCGTGATCGGCTTGATTTCTAACGCGTGAGAGCAGCGAGACTCTGGTTAAATTCGGGTCCACCTGTCGCTCGCCAACACCTGTCATCGGAATGCGGCGGCCGGACACGGGACGAACACTTGGTCCTTCCCCCGCTCGCATTCATGATACACGAAGTTGGCTCAGCCGTAATTTCCAGATTTCAGCATCGCTTCTGTAAAGCTCTTTGCGCCCCGGAATGAATGCCTCCGTCCAATTGGCTACACGCTGCGCCTACTGGAAGTGAAGGCCTTGAAAGTGAGGCATCCCCAGAGCCAGGAGTCAGATCAATGAGAGGATTAGATCACATCGGCGTGCTTGCATGTTCGAAGTCGCATTCCAACCGTTGCATCTTCGGTATCGGATTGGCTACAACTGTTGTTTCGTTTTGCTCCACATTGGCGGTGGACGATGGTTACGTCGAGGTACGCTCCCAGGCATCTGCGATCTGCAAGGGCCCAAATGCGATGCAGGACGGCTTGAGCGCTGAAGTTGCGGTCGTAAATCTACTACGCAACCCCAGTTTCGAGATTGTCCCCGGACCTCAGCAGGGCCAAGGATTATTGCCTACCGACTGGGTGATGATCGCCTTAACGCCGGACACGTTCAGCAATGATGGTTCATATGGTTTGCCCCCGCATGCCTTTGGTTATTTCCCCGGCGTCGTGGCCCGCGACGCCATTCGCTGGGTCGCCGCGCTCGCAACCACGACTGCCGAGATGTTTGGCCAACAGCTTTCTTCGCCCTTGCTCCCCAGCCAGAACTACCGCCTTACCGGTTGGTTGCACCAGGCTCCGCGCGCGGATCTGGCCAATCCCGGATCGTATGAGTTTCTATTGGCCACTTCATCAACTACGCCGCAATCCGCCGTAGTGTTAGGCCGATTCCCATCGACCACTCAACCGCAATGGGAACGGCGCACGCTGCAATTCACCGCACCCGCGGACGCCACTTCCCGCCCCTGGCTCGTCATTCGACCTGTCCCCACCGGTACAGTTGCCTCCGTATTTCCCGGATTGGATGGCCTAATACTTGAACGGTGTACGATGGAAGTTTGCAACGGCATGGACGACGATTGCGACGATCTGATCGACGAAGGCAATCCCGGCGGCGGCATGTCATGCAATACCGGTGTACCTGGCATTTGTGCGCTCGGTACGATGCAGTGCCAGAGCGGCACGCAGACCTGCATTCCCAACCTCCAGCCTGCTAATGAATCGTGCAATGGCCTTGACGACAATTGCAATGGTTCCGTCGATGAAGGCAATCCCGGAGGAGGAGCGCCTTGCGTTACGGGACTAATGGGAATCTGTGCGGCGGGGACCATTACGTGTCAAAATGCAATGCACACGTGTGTTCAAAATGCGCAATCCGCCTTGGAATCCTGCAACCAGTTGGACGACGATTGCGACGGTCAAGTTGACGAGGGGTTTGTGCAAACTCAATTCAATCCGCTGACCGGCGGCACCATTGATGTTGCATTGGGCGGTGCCTGTATCGCAGGGCATGGTGAGTGTGAGACACCTGGAACGCTGCAGTGTCGTTTGGACGGCACCGGCTTGGATTGCGTCCCAGTAATGCCACCGCCTCAATCCGCGGTTGAAGGGCCGCACGGCCATGCCAACTGCTTAAACCTGGATGACGACGATTGCGATGGAATGGTTGATTACGCGGATCCCGACTGTATGGGGCCAGAGCTCTGTGATGGTGCGGATAATGACGGGAATGGGCAGATCGACGAGCTCTGGCCGCTGCGCAGAACGCCATGTGAGGCGGGACTTGGGGCATGCGCCCAGCCTGGGGTCTGGAGATGCGCCAGTGGACGCGATAGCCTCGAGTGCAGCGCGCTGCCGCTTTCGCCGGGCACGGAAGGACCTCCTAACTCCAGACTTTGCGCGGACGGATTCGACAATGATTGCGATGGCCAGACCGACATCCACGACGCGAACTGTCAAACCCCAGAAAACTGCGACAAAAAGGACAATAACGGCAACGGTCAGGTCGACGAAGACTTCCCGCTTCTCGGCGGTCCCTGCGTAGCCGGCCTTGGCGAATGTGAACGCGACGGCTTCTATGATTGCACATCTGACGGAACCGGCGTGCATTGCAGCGCGCCGCCCGGACCGCGCAGACCCGAAGGCGTCGGGTGTCAGTGCAGCGATGGACTGGACAACGACTGCGACGGTCTGATCGATGAAGCGGATCCCGATTGCGGCAGCACCGATCTGAGGGTCCAAGCCTCATTGCCTACGGTTTGCCGTCACCCCGGGGGCGATTGTCACAGTTGGCACACCGTACAGTGGGACACCCAAAACGCTGGGCCGGGACTTGTGGAAACCGCGGAACTCGTTGCCTTAGGAACGGATGGCGCAATCCTCGGTTCGTTCGAAGTCATGCGCGGTGACATGGTGCGCCTGACCAGTCGCGTTCCCGCCGCCTTCACCCGTTGGTGGACGCAAGACTGGACGCTTGACGGCACATCCTTTGGTAACGAAGTCATACCTTGTTCGTTGGGTCCGAATGTCCCAATCTCCAGCGCATGTGCGCGCGTGGACACCGACTGTGATAGCGACGTGGACTTAAAGGATTTCGCCGCACTTACGAATCGTTTCGGGGACACGATTACATTTCGCTCCATGACCGCGCCCCGTCCCTTATTGAGGGTACACGCCAATGACGGCTTTGGACGCGCGACGGCCTATGCATCGCCCGTGCCGCATGTCCGGGTTTGGTCACCGGATGAAACAGTGGTTAGCCTCTCCGAAGGTGATCGCGTTCGCGTCGAAGTTGCGCTGGCCAACGTCGACGTGGCGACCCTGGAGCTATTCATCGACGGCGTCTCGCTGTTTCCGGCCTTGGGGCTGATTCCTGGCATCGCCTTCCCCGGCGGACCCTACGACGGCACGGTGCCACTTCCCAACCAGTGCACGGCAAACGTTTGCGACCTGATCGTCGATGCTGCCGATCTTGAGACTCCCGCCGCCAATGTGCTTACCATGTATGTCGAGAACCTTTGTTGCGGCGGCCATCGTTTCGTGGCCCGCAGTGCGCCGCGACCCGGCAGTTATCCCAATCCACTTCCGCCCTTATGTGATCCCACCGATATGAGCGATGATGGCGTTTCTCATGGTTTCGACGTAACGGTCCTCGCGCCGACGGATGGCGCCGCGGATCTGTCTTCACCCACTGCGGTTGTGGGAATAGCTTGCCACGGCCTGCCTCTCCAGTCTCCTATTCCCTCCGCGGATCGCATGGTCAGGCTGAATGGTGCGATGTTTCCCATGAATCTGCCGACGATCACGAAGGGAGACGGAGTATTCACCGCCGATACCTACCGCTACTCCTTCCAGGGCATCCTGCCCGCAACCAACCTGTTCGAAGATCTGGTGCTGGGGAACGGAATTCCGGGGACGCTGGACCCCGGCGGAAATAAGCTCATTGCCGAAGTGCTGGACCCGCAACTCAACACGACTTTTGACGTGCAGCATGTGGCGATCGCACCTGCCGCTCTCGACCTGAGCGCCCCCGACGCGCTCGCAGGCGGGGGCAGCAGCGCCGTAGCGCACGGGTTCAGTGTGACCATGACTGCCCCAACGCTGGTCACCATAGCTACCGGCGTCCTTGAATCGCTGGCTCCACAGATAGTGCAAATGGTCACCAACATGGTGGAGACTTTTCGCGATACGGAATTGCTCTTTCCGACCGACATCTGCGACATCGTAGTCGGCGTTCTGGTCGACGATCCGGTTCCTTTTGATTTTACGATGAACCCGAATGATTTCACCTTTGTCGTCACGCCTGTGATTGACCAGGTTAATCTGACGGCCACTTCCGGTCCGATTCACGCCGCTGGATCGGTCACCGGAAGCTGCCAGATTAACTTGTTCGGGGAGTGCCTCATCCGAGTTGTTCTCGAAGCCGGAGCAGAGCTGGATATTGACCGTGCGACGTTCGCGCTGTCCGTCACCGAGAACGATTTGATCAACGGGACTCCGTTGCAGCCAATCCTGACCATTGCCCAGGACGAATTCGAGGTGACTGTCGTGGACGTCGAGAGTCGGTTCGAATGTTGGGGCGGCGATGTCTTGGACGCCAGCACGTTTACGATTCTCGATGATCTCGTAACCGAACTGATCCAAGAATTGGCACAGCAGTTCATTGACGATCTTAATGTCGATGAATTAATCGGTCTGCTGAATGTGGCGCCAATTCCGCTCGATGCACTAACCTTTGCCCCGGTCAACATCGCGGCCTTCAATGTCGATTTCGCGATCGACCTCAACGAAGTGCAGATCAGTCCGCTGGGAATCACCGCCGGGTTTCAAACCGAGTTCATTCCCACGCAAATCGACCCCGAAGTCTTCGATGTGCCGGAGGCGCCTGCGACCATTGCGAGTCTTCCGTTGCCGCCGCTGCCTGATCCCCCCGCCGACGGCCTCACTGCACTCATTGCCGATGATGCGGTCAATCAACTCCTTGACGCCCTTACCCGCAACGGCCTCATCAAGACGCAGTTCGAGGATGTTCGCCAAATCGTGGACCTCCTGCCGGCGGATTGCAGCATACTTCCCATTGGTGCCTACGGGTTTTGCGAGGCGCTGAAAGGAACGATCTGCACAAGTATTCAGGTTCCCGTGGAATCCGCAGCGTGCGCGGCCGCAAACGCGCTTCTAAACGCAGCCAATGTATCCGGCGACACCACGATTCTGCTCCAGGGCCGCCTCGACGTTCCACCGAAGTTCTTTGCCTTTGATGCGGCGCAGAACGTGCTCACAGTTTACATTCGCCTGTCGCAGGCCTATGTCGGGATCATCGCCGATCGAGATGGCGATGGAATGTTTGCGGGCGACTATTCGTCTCTGCCTAGCTGCCTCGCTGGAAACCTTGGCTCTTCGACTGAATGCGCTCTTTGGGGCGCTTGCTTCGATGTGACCTTTACCGCTACGCTGACCCTCAATGTCCTCCCCGGTGGTGCAGCAACTCTTGCTTTTGACCTTACGGCAGCTGACTTAAGTAGCGCAACTGGCTGCGCGGGCGGGGTCTCGGTGGCGGGTGCGGTCAATGGGCTCGAAGCGATCTTCGAAGGACCGGTGTTCGCGCTTGTTCAAACTCTTGTGGACAACAACTTCCCGCCGCTCTCCATCACCGGACTAGACTTCGGGGGCGCTGTGACCCTCGACAACCCGCATCCCATTACCTTCGGAAATCAGTTCGATCCGATGTTCGAAGACACTTTTGGTTTGACAATGGACTTGTTGCCCAACCCCTGAACGACGAAATGTTGAATTGAAGCCGACAACGAAATTTCAAGAACAACTCATGGATTGTTGACAGCGGTGAATCTCCGTTGGCAATGACACCCGACAAAAGCCAGAACGTGATTCTCCACCTCAGAATCAGGGCGCACCTGGCTAGATTCAACGCTTAATCTAGGGCCTTGCAGGACCGCTCATGATTGGTGCCATTCGCCCGGGATTTGACCGCCCTAAACAACGCGTGGCAGTTTCGAACCGGCGATGCACGATAATCGTGCCGGACACAAGGTATGAGAAAGAGCATAATGACAGCGCCCCAGGCGGATGCGGCAGGGATCGGGGCTCCCGCGGTCGTTGCGATGAGCACGACAGAGACAGTCGGGTGATCGGGACTCGAGGAGCTCGGTCCCACCTCAAAGGTCAACGTGCCTGCACCTGCGGCATTCGTCGCGTTCGACGGCCACATAGAGGGAGGGAAGCGCTATAGTGTCAACCTGGCTGATGCGCCCATGCCCGGGGCGAACTCGACAACGCGATCGTCGGGACTTCTCTGCAGGGCACTGAGCATTTGGCGCGTGAACACGATTCCGCCCGGACGGAGGACTCTCTTGCCCATCTGGACCAGCATCCAGTGAGCCGTCGTCTTGCTCAATTCGCCGATTCTCTCTAGAGGCTCTCCGGTAAAATGACTATCGATTGTCCCGATCATTAAATCCTCGTCACATCACCGCTGCCTAGGCCAACGACGGGCATTTCATACATTAACTGTGCACCGGCTCCTTCCGGAGTGATGCTGTGTTCAAACGCAGTTTGCAGTTTCGCAAAAGGTCGGCGGCTCGTACGTCCAACCCCGGCGGAGGCGGCGCTCTTCGCGCC
>CAZKIN010000060.1:11094-17876 GCA_964552515.1 uncultured Phycisphaeraceae bacterium | reverse complement strand
TCCAGGTGCGCGCTGTTCAGGGCGTCGGCGAGCGCAGATTCAACCGTGGCACCTTCGGTGAAGCGGTCCTCCTGGGGCAAGAAGCAGATTTTCGCCGATCGGCGCCGGTTAACTTCGCCGCTGTCGGGCTGCACCAGGCCGGCCATGATCTTAAGAAAAGTGGTTTTTCCGGCACCGTTGGGACCGAGAAAGCCCACGTGCTCGTCGTCCGCGAAACTGACCGAGAGATCGGTGAAGAGATCGCGCGTTCCGAAGTGCTTGGATATTGCGTTACAGGTCAGCAGGGTGGCCATGATTTACTCGTGAAACGAGACCTCCAAAAGCATGATTGTGGCAGAGATGCGCGCGTTTGGGAATGTCGGAAACATTTTGACCGATTTTGGGTGCATGGTGGCTGCTTTCTGCTCTGCCTATTGAGCACCGGGGCGTGGTCGCGGGGTGATGCCCTTTGGATATAAGTGCCGGGAACTGCGGAAGGTGAGCAACGGGCAAGGAGGGTGAGATTCTCCCGGCCAGCAGCGACAAAAGATGGTGAGAATGCCCTAGGAAAGTGCCATTAGTCTGGCACAATCGGTAGCGTAAGACTGACTGCAGTGAGGCACGGGGCATTCAGCAGTCGAGGAGAAGGCGCATTTTCCACCACCCCAGGCGCCACTGCGCACGGGCTGTCAACAAGCTGCCCGCAGGCTGGAGCATGGAGAACCTTTCGACGGCGTTCAGGGGGCCTGAGTATGCGGAATCGAGAAGTTCGATAACGAAGGCAACCCGTTCGAGGAAAGTCAAAGTCGAATCGTTGAAACACGGGAGAGAAGAGAACAAGCGCTGCGCTATTCAATCCCGCCAGCCTGCGCGGTCAGGGGCGCGGGTGGCAGCGGCGGTGGACCTGACGGAGGTGGGTTTCGTTTACGTGGGTGTAAATCTGCGTGGTGGTGACATCAGCGTGTCCCAAAAGTTCCTGGACCACGCGAAGGTCCGCGCCGCCAGTGAGCATGTGCGTAGCGAAACAGTGGCGGAGCGTATGCGGCGAGAGTTTGCCGGGGATGCCGGCCTGTATGGCATACTTGCGGACGACACGCCACATGTTGGTGCGGTCGAGCGGATTACCAGTGCGCGACAGGAAGAGCGAGTTCGAGTGCTTCTCGCCGAGCAACTTCGGACGGAGGTTCTCCAAGTAGTCGGTTACGGCGGTCACGGCGGCGCGGCCGACTGGAATAATGCGTTCCTTTTTGCCTTTGCCGAAACAGCGAACGTAGCCAAGTCGCAAGTTGATCTGGTCGACGCGCAGCCCGGATGCTTCACTGACGCGCATGCCGGTGGCATACAACAGTTCGAGCATCGCCCGGTCGCGAAGGCAGTATTCGTCGGTGGCATCCACGGCGGCGATGAGGTCGATGACCTGATCGTAACGAACCGTATCGGGCAGCGAGCGCCAGCGCTTGGGCGACTCGAGCAGGGTGGTGACGTCGCGGCGCATGACGCGTTCGGCGAAGAGGTGGCGCAGAAAGACCTTGATCGCGGCGAAGTGGCGGGCGATTGAGGAGATGGCGAGGCCGCGTTCGTGCAGGTGCATGAGATGACGCTGCACGTCGTCGACGGAAATTTCAGCCGGTTCGACGTCGGCGGCGACGAGGTCGTTCCAGAATTCGCGGAGATCACGCTTGTAGGCGGTGACGGTTTCGCCGGAGAGGCCGCACTCGATGAAGAGATAGTCCAGGAAGCGTTTGACCAACGGCGCAGGCTGGTCATCGGTGCGTAATGGTCTTTCGGCAAGCAGCATGTTCAGGCCCTGTCGGACGACGCCGTCCACTTGATGACGGACGATAGTCACTCACTCATTTCCCCACCGCGTCGTGTACGCGGCCCACAGCCATTATTGTACGCGAGATGATAGCGTCATCACAAGAAACAGGTTTCGGTTATGGGGCGCGAATTCCGCATTTTTCCTGATAAATATCGGACGCAGTTGCGAAAGAGCGGGAAAATCAGCGCAATATCTGCGCGGGTTCGGGGGCGAAGCTGCGCCGCAGGCGGAGGGGCGGGGATGTGGAACAATGGTGACTCGGCCGTGTCATTATGAAAACACATTGCGTCATGGAGCCGCAGGAAAGAGGCGCGGAGGCACGAAGGTTCAGCGCGGGGCCAGCCGAGGGGCACGAGTGGCCGAGCCGCGGAGGTCCTGGGCAATGATAGGGCTTGCGAGAACGAGTATACGCACCGGGCAAAGCGCGAAGCGGCCGAAAAATGCGGGTTGGGGCGTCCAGTTGCAATGGTCGCGAATTTGCGGATAATCCCCCCATTGAAGTGCGGGGCCATAGCGCAGTTGGGAGCGCGTCTGCATGGCATGCAGAAGGTCAGGGGTTCGACTCCCCTTGGCTCCAGTCGACGTAAAAGCCGATTTCACCTGAGTATCATATTGGGCGGGGGCGGTTTCAGCCGGTCCCAGGAAGCGCTTCGCCCCCACACCCCTGCGGAAATTATCCGGGCTCTTTTGCGGTCTGCCGGTAAATTCGCCACTCGTGTTCCAGCATCCCGTAGATGGCCGTGTTGCACCATTCACCCTTCAGAAAATAGTTCTCACGGACTTGGCCTTCGAGCAGCATGCCCAGACGCTGGGCGACGCGGCATGACGCGAGGTTTCGAGGATCACAATCCGCCCAGATGCGGTGCAGGTTCAACTTTTGGAATCCGAACTCCAAAACGGCAGTCGCGGCTTCGAATGCATAACCGTGGCGGGTGGCGGCGGGGTGAAGCTCGTACCAGACGATGGCTTCGCGATGCTCCGGGCGACGGATGGCGAGGCCGCATCTGCCGATGAGCGCGTCCGGGGCGAATGAGAGCCCGCGAGCTGTTGCGGGGAGCAGGGTGATGGCGAAGTCATAGGTTAGTCGCGGGCTGGACTGCTGGTCGCGAAGAGCAGTTTCGATGTATGTGCGGATCTCCGCGAGGGTGCGCGGATCAAAAGAGAGGTAACGCGTCACGAGAGGATCGCTTTCAATTTCGTGAAGAGCGGGACAATCGTGAAGATTGAGTTCGCGAAGATGAAGTCGACTTGTCTGGAGCATGGCGGAGTCCAATGGTTTCCTTCGGCCACGCGATCATGGCCGGAACCAGTGCGGGTGTCCACCTGCGGGAGTGAAATCTTCAGCGCCCAAGGGCAGGGGCAGGTACCAATGACTATTCATGGTCACTCACTGGCGCTTAACACGGGCCGACTGCGGTGCTTTTCCGAATGGAAGTAAAGGAATCGGCGGAGTCCATCGAAGCCGTGGCAACTGCTGCACAGGTTGGGGGCGACATAGGGGCGGAGCATCATTTTCTGCGGGCCGAGGGCGGAGGGGTGCTGCGAGTGGGGGTCAAATCCGCCGCCGGCAGGACGGCCATGCGGGACATGGCAGGTAATGCAACTGATGGTTCCGGTGGGCCCGGGCCGCCCGCTGTCGTCGATGAGCGGCATATAGCCGGCAGTGGAAGTTTCGGCATTGAACGTAGTCAGTGGAAGGTGCGCGGCGTAAAAAGGCATTTTCGCGGGGCCATCGGTGCGATGACAGGAAGTGCAGCGAGCGTCGGAGCCCAGGGGGAGGGTCCAGGCGCTTTCCGCGGAGTCGCCGGGTCGTTCGTGGATGGCATGGCACGTGGCGCAAGCCTGAGGCTGTGCGCCATCCGGAGGGTGCGGCAACTGACCATGTGGGTTCAATTCGATCAGCGCGACATTGGAGTGACAGCCTATGCAAACCTGATGAACCGGGGCACCGGGCGCGGCGCGCAACATGGAGCTGGAACTCTCTTTCCAAGCCGCGTGCGGGTTGTGACAGCTCGCACAGGACAGGTCGAAACTGGGAATGTCAGTCTTGGGGGTCAATAGATCAAAAGGGTGGGGCGAACTGGCACCAATCAAAGAGGCGATTCCCGTGGGATGCAGCAGCTTTGCGGGTGGGGCTGCCATATTGTCAACATGGTGACAGTTCACGCAAAGTGCGTTGCGGTCAGCCGGTGGCGTACTCGTAGCGGACCAGAGGACGGGTCCGCGCGACTGATGCACGGCATGACAGAACCCACAGGTGCCGGTGTCCGAGGCGGAGCGGTCGGTGGCGTTTCGCTTTTCCGCATGCTGCTTGAAGTCATGCGGGCCGTCGAAGAGGGGCGTTTGTTCCGCATGGCAGGTCGCACAGAGGGTGTCGGCGGGGGCATGCAGAAAGTCCGGGAAGACGGTGGAGTGGGGGTTATGGCAGTCCACACACTCGAGGCTGGAGGATTGGTCGCGCACGCGGGACGCGCCGACGTGCTGTGCGGAGGTGACCGACGCCAGTCGTTCCAGCAATGACATTTCCACGCCTAAGGGGTGGTCGAAGGGCGCACCGGTACGCTTCTGGGCGCAAGCGCCGTCTTGATGACAAGTCACGCAGCGACCCGAAGGATCGGCGGCGGCAGTTGCCTTGGCGCGGGCGGGCGCGTGCACACTGTGGCAGGCGCTGCAGGGGCCGGCGGTTTCGCAGGTTTGACCGCGTGCGTTTGGTTCGAGCGGGGCCGATTCGCACAGATCATGAGCCGTGGAGCGGATGATTGACTGCGCCGCGTGACACTCCATGCACAGTGCGCTGCCCGCCTGGGATTGGACGAGCAGTGAAGACGCGACTGGAGCGTGGTGGACTTTGTGGCATGAGAGGCACTGCAATTGGCCGTTGGGGGCGATGCGGGCGCCCATAGCGGTTACGCTGGTCTGCTGAGCCGTGGAGAGCGGCGCAGAGAGCGGATGCATTACGCCAGCGGGACCGGTGGTGACATCGGCGTGGCACGATGCGCACATCTGGTTGGTGGACGAGATGGGAATCAGCAGGCGATCCGCCCTGGAACCATGGCCCGTGTGACATATCAAGCAGCCGGTAGAGGCGGGCTTGAAGGAGAATCGCGAACCTGCGGCTAACAGGTCGGCATGGAGCGGCTCTGGAAAGCCTTTGGTCGGATGCATGCCGCTGCCGGGGTCTGCGGTGTAATCGGAGTGACAGCGGATGCACAATTCATCCGGGTGCTCTGAGACGCGGAGAAACACCGCGTCTTTCATACTCTGTCCAGCGCCGCCGTGGGTGTGTGCGGAGTGGCAGGTGCGGCAGGCAAGCTTCCCATCGACCAGGGGCATTTCAGGCGGCACGGTCATGCCGGGCGCCGGGGGAATGCCGGTGTTGTGGCCATGCTCGAGCCAGACTTTTTTCCGAGAATCGGTCACGGAGCCATCGTGGCAGGAGGCACATGATTTGGCGCTGCTGACGTAGGGTTCTTCAGGACGGGAAGTCGGCAAGGGCGCCAGTTCGGTTGCCGCGCCGGCGCTGAAGTGGGGCATCCATTCAAGGTGGCAAGCCGTGCAGGTAGGCGGCTGGGTCTGCAGTTGCGGTCTCCGCGGCGATTCGAAAAGGGGTGTAGCCGCATTAATTTCAAGGCGAAGTTTCCGCACGCGACCAAGGAGCATCTCCGTTACGTAGAGCCACTCGCGATGAACTGCGATTCCGCAAGGCGCATCGACATACAGAACCGCTCCGGATGCGTCGCGCAACGCATCCAGGAATGTGCCGTCCGCGTCGAAGAATTGAAGCACGCCCAATGAACCGTCGGCGACCATGAGGCGGCCGGTATCGTCAATGGCGATTCCCTTGGGCCGATGGAATTGTCCGGGTTCGACGCCATACGAACCGACGACGCGCGGGATCGTGTTGAAGTCGGTGATTCCCTGCACTCGACCGTTGATGGCATCGGCAACGTAGAGTACTCCGCTACGGTCGACGGCGGCCATGAAGGGATATTGGAACTGGCCACGCGCTTCACCCTGTTTTCCGTAGGGCGAAGACTCCCCAGACGTAAGGTCATGACGAATAACGCGGTGTCCGTCGTTATCGATGAGCCAGATTGATTGATCGTTTCCGATGGCGATGTCCGTCAGGTCAGAACCTGCTGGGGCGGCGATGCTGCGTAATAGTTTTCCCGAAGGGTCGCGAGCGAGTACGCGAGAATTCCCGGTATCGGCTATCCAGAGTGTGCCGGACGCATCGAACTTTGCGCTTATAGGTCGCGAGAGACTCTCGTTGTCGATGGTTTTGATGCTCCCGACAAACTTGCCTTCTTCGTCAAATTCCAGGATCCGGTCATTGGTGCCGTCGACTACATAGACCCGACCTGATGGCGCGACGGCGACCGCGGTCGGCATGAGCATGGGATCGTCGTCCGGCGCAGTCAGGAACGCGACGGGGTGTGCGACGAACGCCGACTTTCGCGCAGGGGGCGCGGGCTGACCCGGTAGCTGGGCCAGCACCACGCAGGATATAGCGAAAATGAAATTACTTGCGATCATCGGATCCTAGGAAATTCGGGAGGTAGAAAGTCTGGCCGGCTTCGATGGCCAGAATCTGACTGATCGTTGCATTGTGCTTCAGCGCCTTCGCCCGGCTATCCGGGTATCCCAATGCCGCAAAATCGACAAAGGTGGAGTCGGGGGCGTGGCAGGTCAAACAGGTCAGGCCGTCACTTCGCACGGATTGGTGTACTGTTTTCAACAGTTCCGCGCGACGCGGCTCGGGCAGGGAGGACCCGCCTTCCAAGTAATTCCGGGTTGCGTCCAGAACCTGTTGTCCGTCGCCCGTGACCAGTTGGTTGCCAGCGAAAAGATAAAGCAGGGAATCGTACTCGCCGTGAACATGCAGACTAATACCAGACTGGATATCCAGCACCGTGCGCACCCAAAGTTCGTTGTCTGGAACCGTGGTGTCCAGACGCAGTAGCCAGCGGTGGAAGTCCTT
>CAZKIN010000060.1:5080-10994 GCA_964552515.1 uncultured Phycisphaeraceae bacterium | reverse complement strand
CCACTTATTCCCAGGACCGGCGTTCCCCAGAATACGGCCCAATACTCGAATTTCTGCATGAAATTGAAGTGGCCGAATTGCGGGCGCGTGCGCCGCAGGAAGAGGAGAAAGGCAAACAACTGGAAGAACTGTCGCACATCGGTGGGCGTGACGACCATCGAACCGCTCACCATGACCTGCCAAAGGGTCGTAGCAGGGTCGCGCCGCCGGGCTTCCTTGACGCGCCGCGTCAGGTTAACGAGCAGGTAGATGATGTGATAGGCAAAAGCCACCAGCAGCAGGACGCCCGAGGCACGATGAACCCAGCGCGCGATGGTCAGGTTTCCGAAGTCGGCAATCAGGGACCCCGCCCAGTCGGAATCCGCGAATTTCATGGGCATGCCAGTAATGACCAGCAATGTGAAGAAGATCACCAGGCACCAGTGCTGGATGCGCTCGTGCGGATTCATGCGCATCAGTTGTTGTCGCGCCTCAGGAATAGCCTGCAGTTTCCTTGCGGCAGCGCACAGTTGATGGTGGTCGGGGTCATGCCGACCGATGACGACGGCAAAGAGCTCAAGAATGATGAGCAGAAAATAGACGACCATCACGCCGGCCGTCAACAGAATGAACACCGCTGCCAGGTAGTACTCAGGCGATCGTACCTGCGGGTTAAGATCCAGATGCACCGCCGCCGAGGTCATGGCCGGAGGAGCGCCGGGATGGCAGTCGGTCGTGCGGCAGGTGGTGACCAGGCGCGCGGGATTGATGGAGGATTCAGCGTGGTCCGCGCCGACCATAAGGTGAACGTCACCCATCTGCGATCGGTGACAATCTACGCAGGTGGCCGTTTCGGTGCTGCCCAGCAGACCGGCTTTCCCGTGGAAGCTGTGCAAGTAGCTGGCGACGGTGTCGTGGCTTCCGAATTGCGCGATGACCTCCGGGTCGCTATGGCAGACCGCACATGTTTGAGCGAGCGGTCGAACTGTTCTGGCCGGCTGCAAGCGGCTCAGGACGTGCTGCCGAAAATAGGAGGTATCGAGCGGCAGCGTTTGCCTGTGGCAGGTGTCACAACGTGCTTCGGGTTCGCCACCGCGCACGTGAACCAGGTCGGCTATGGGGTCCCGGAACATCGGTTCGTCATGGCAGTAAAGACAAGTTGATTGGCCTGGACGAAGCAATGGTTCTGAGAGTTTCAGCGCGCTGAGCGTTTCCGCATTGTGGGCACTGTGCTCCAGTCGCTTGGCGATCGATGCGTGGCTGAATTCGGCGGCGATTCCAGTTCCGGATTGAATGTGACAGGCGCGTGTACAATCCACCGGAGTTTTGACCTGGTGGGGAATGACGGCGACTTCGTCGCGCTGGTGACAGTCCGTGCAACGCAGTCGAGAGTGGGGGCCCTGTTGATAGGCGTAGTATTCGATACTGCAGGAAAAGAGACGGACTTCGCCGGTAGCAGTATCCAATCTGCTCAGCCCGCGGAAGCGATGGCACGAAAGACAGTTTTCGGGGTCGGAGGCGAATCGGGGTTCTCCATGCAGCGATTGCCCCGAGGCCGGCGCGGCAGCAAACGCAAGCAACAAAGCGAATGCCAAACTCAGGCCTCCATGGCTGTTCGCCCGCTTGGTTCGGTTTGTTATTTCAACCGTCTTTCTATCAATAGCCATGGCAGGCATTGCACAGTTCCTTTCCGGGGAGCCGCAAAGCAGGGGTAGACAACGCCGATTTCGGCAATGACATCGCGCCGCGGTCAAGCACGCTGCCAGTTTGGAAAACGCCCGATTGATGCGGGTTATGACAGGTTGAACAGACCACGCGGCGGTCGGAAGTGAGGGGGAGCCATTGCGGTTGGTTAGCGCGCGTGGTTCCGCCGGCCTGATCGGTGCGCAACAGTTGGGCAAGGATCGAATCCGTAACGGCCGCACCGGGGTGTCCCGGTTCGAAGTAATCCTCGTGCAGGCCGTGACAGCCCAAGCACAAATCGGGCTCGGCAAGCCGAAGCGCGGCGTTGTTCGTTCGGTCGGACTGTGCGGTCGGTATCGGATCAGTATGGCAGGTCAGACAGGCGAGATCGACTCGCTGGCCCGCGGGATTGACCATGACGTGGGGGTTGTGCTTCCGGTGGGTGTCAGGAATGTGGCACTGCGAACAGTAGGTTCCGGCATGGCGGTCGATCGAGCCGCGCAGCAGTGCGGAGTTTGCGGTTTGCCGCTGCGCATCGACACGGCAAGCGGGTAATACGTCGTGGCAGGTCAGGCAGGCAAGCTTGTTGTCGGGCGCGGGAAAGCCGTCGGGCAGTCGGATGTCGGGGCGGCTGAACGAGCGACCCACCGGATGGTCCTCCGCTTTGGCGCGTTTTCCATCGTGGCAAGCCAAGCACAGGGTATCCGACGTGTCCACCGGCCGGGAAAAGATGTTCTCAGTTCCGGGCGTATGGCACGCCCGGCAACCATCCGAATTCCAATGTGGATTCGAAGCGGTCGGAGGGGTCACGGCTTGTTCTAATCCGGGATCAGCGGAACAGTGGGCAGGTTTACCGGCTGTCGCCAGATGTGTCACCAACAGGACAGTTGAAATTACCCGGATCCAAGGGAGCACCGGGCGATTAGGATCGACAAACAGGTGACGGAATCTTGTCATCTGGCCAGGTCCCCCGTAGTTGCGGCGTGCGGGCTTTGTGTCTGGCCACCTTGTTCCCCCGCAGGTGTCGAAATCTGAAGCAAGGTCAGTGGAGCGGGGCCCAGCGAGTCGGAAACAATAAGCCAGTGCGCGGCGGGTGAGTGCGAATCCGCGGGCTGTGCGTAGGAAACGGCGGCGGCGGGAAGCGTAAAGCCGGACCATGTGTCGCGGTTGCCGATCTCCAGCACGAAGTCACCATTTCCCTCGAAAAGCTGGACCGATTGTCGCGCCGCATCGACCACAAATATGTGACCGTTCACCGTCGCCACATCCAACGGGCGCACGAATTGCCCGGGTCCGCGGCCGCGCGAGCCGAGGGTAGGCAGGGCAAGCCCGTCAGGTGCAAAACGGTGGACGACTCCCGCGAGGGCATCGGCCACCAGCAATTCACCGTTCGGCGCAACGGCCAGGCCCACCGGGGCGAGAAAAGGTCGCTGCGAGGCAGTAAGAGGGGGCAGCCACGATCCGTCTTCCGGGTGAAATCTCTCCACGCATTGGTGACGCGGATCAGACACATACACGACGTCGCCCGCGACCACCACGGATGCCGGCCGAAATGGCGGATCGCTTCCGCCGCGCGGAGGCTGGAACGATTCAAATCGTGAACCTGTCGAGTCGTAAACGAGCAGTGCGCCCATAGTCGTGTCGGCGACATAGGCGGTTCCGGCATCGCTCAAAGAAATGTCGACAGGACAGGCGGGCCGGGCGGAAGGGGCAGTCCAACGTTTCAATTTACCGGTGGATAGATTGACGGCGACGATGTCCGGCAAGCCCGGGTCGCAAACAAACAGATGATCGTCATGCACAGCCAGCCCCTGCGGTATGCGGGGTAGAGTCATGCGACTGACACTTTCTTCCGGCCCAATGAGAAATTCCTTAAGGCCTCCGCGCCGAGAGGGGGGCAGATTGTTGATGCTGCGCAATGCGTCCAAACTCGGAAGAACTGTGACTTCAACGGACCGGTCAGCGGCAGTGAAGATCAGCGAGCGCATGGGTTGCGCGGTCGGATGCGGGTTCTGACAGCCGACGGAGCAAAGGGCGGCTAGAAGCAGGGTGCTTACCGCCAATCGAATTTGATGGGCTCTAATTCTCATTTGTCATGGCACGCCAAACAAAGAGCGCTCCGCTGGTTGCTCATGGCGAGCATTTTGGGAATTCCGCGGGCATTGTGCGGATCATGGCACGAAATGCACTCCACGCGATCATCCGGCAGGCGCAAGCCCAGGTTGCGCACGCGGGCGACCGGGTGATAACCTCGAACCGCGGATGGGTAACTGATGCCAATGGGATGATCACGCACCGCGAAATCGCCCAAAACAAAACCGTCGCGATGCGCGGCGACCATGGCGTGCGCCGTGCCGATGGTTGATGACGCGACAGTGCCGTTGTGACAGCTCAAGCAAATCAGCGAAGACGCGCCGGGCGCACCACGCGAAGGCTGCGGGACGTCACGCTGATTTCCAATGCGGAAAAGTTCCAGAAGTGACTGATTGCCGTCACGTTGGGTGGGCTTAACCGCCTGCAAATGAGGAACGTGGCATGCGCCGCAGGCGTCCGACACGCGGCCGGTTCGTGCGGAAAAATCGTGCTTACTGCCGATGACCCCCGTGGTGGCCATGCTGACCGGAGTCGGTTCATCGGCAGAGGCGGCGGGGTTGTCGAGAGATTCCATTATGGCGCTGAATTCCGTCGACGCGTGCGTGTTGCCGGCGACTTGTACATTTGCGGATTCGTCGGGACGAGGTGCCTGCGCGCTCTTGTCGAGCAGCAGCGGCCAACAAATACCCGCGATCAATATTGCCAGCCTCATGTCATACTCCCCAACGGCAAATCATTTGGTCCGTTAGTTGCCATATTCAAAACCCACGTGCACCACACCGTGACAGGTGAGCGTGCAGCTGCCGCGATACATTCCGCGATCCTCAAAAATGATGCGCGATCCGGCGGCCCCGGCCGGTCGCACCACATTCAGGTCAAAATTGATCAGATTGCTGTTGGTGCGGGCGTTGCCCTGAGTGCGGCTGATGCCGTGCGCGTCATGGCAGGCCGAGCAGCTGGACCGTCCGCGGACCACGTGCACGTTATGCAGTGTAAAGCTTTCGTCGCCGAGTATGCTCTGCCTTTCATGGCAGCGATAGCATAGGGCATAGGCACGTGGCGATTCACTGACAAACTCACTCGTTTCATAGTTGTCGACCAGGAGAGGCTCATAAATGGACCCATGCGGGCCGCTGGGCTGCAAAGGTGACTGGCTGGAGGCAGTGTCGGAGTTGTGGCAGTCGGTGCAGGAAAGGACGGTTCCGACCCGCATGGGCGGAATCAGGCTGACCACATCGGGGTTGCGTCGTGATCCGAGCACGGGATGGAATGAGGGGTTTCCCGGCTGAAACTCCAGGCGAGTATTGGACTGGTGAATCTGGCGCGTAATATCCGCGAAGTAATCCCGGGTGATGCCATCGGCATGGCACTTGAAGCAAACCTCGTACTCGAAATGCGCGTGTTCCACCGGTCGCCCGGAGCGGTCCAGCCCGCTTACGAACCGCATCGTGTTTCCGACGGGTACGGGCAGAACGTTGGAACCGCGGTTGGTAATGTCCGGGCCGGCGGCCATGACGGCATGCGGGTTGTGGCAATCGGCGCATTCGACATGGCGTCTTTGCAGACGTACCGCTTCTTCGGGATCGTGACGACCCTGGGTGGCGAATACGGGATGGGCGCTGCGCTTGCGCAGTTCGCTTTCGATGTTGGTTACCGCCACGCCGCCGCGATGGCAATTCAGGCAGTTGTCCTCCTCGCGCGGAAAGCGCAGCAAACGCTCCGGGGCACCGGCAGAATGAACCTTGTGGCAACTAGTGCATCCGTTCTCGGCGACGGTGTGAAACGCGAGTCGTTCGGTAGGGTCGACATCGCGATCGCTTACCCGCGCGGAGCTGAGCGCGTGGCTGCTGTGTTTCCACCCGAACAGCTCGTGGCAGCTCAGGCAAATGGCGGAGCGCACCGTGGGCTCACGGAGAAAATCTCCGAGGCTGTTGTCGTGGGCATCGTGGCAGGTTGTACAGTGCACTTCGCCGTGGGCACCGAGCGGGAGAGTCCCCGTGAGGATGTCCGGGTTCTTGAGTTGGCGGTCACGGTTGGCGAGTGCGCGGTCAAAACGAAATCCAATGGGATGATCGTCGGACAGGTCTTCCGTCAAATCAGTCGGGCCGGGTGGAATCGTGCGGAAGGTAGTGACGATTGGATCAGTCTGCGGACGCGA
>CAZKIN010000060.1:2712-4980 GCA_964552515.1 uncultured Phycisphaeraceae bacterium | reverse complement strand
CGGTCGGCGGCGAATGCACCCATGGTTAATGCTGCAATCAGTAACAATCGATTCAATGTTCTCATGGCATCAACTGAAAAGCCTGTACACGCCGGTTGTAAGTATCCGCAATCCACAAGCGCTCCTTGCCGTCAATGAACGCGCCGGCCGGCAACCAGAATTCGCCAGGTCCGTGTCCCTCGCCGCCGAACGCGAGGAGCAGTTCGCCCTGCGTATTGAAAGCTTGCACGTTTTCAAACTGTGCGTCCACGACCCAGAGGTTTCCCACGCGATCTGCGGCAACCCCCTTGGGCAAGGCAAGGTCTCCCGCTGCGTCCCCCTTGCGGCCAAATGAGGAAAGGAACTGGCCCTCGGAGGAAAAACGCTGGACACGAAAGTTCATCGAATCGGACACGGCAATCGTGCCGTCGTTTGCACAGGTTACATGAGCTGGATAACGAAACTGTCCCTCTCCTCCACCGGGCGCGCCAATGGTTCTTTGAACCACTCCATCGTCGCTTAACACCGCTACCTGATGCTTTGAGGAATCGCACACATAAAGCAGATTGCGCCGCAAGTCGTAAGCCAGTCCGGTAGGCCGGAGTAATCCTCCAGCCCCAAGAGTTCGTAGGTGGCGAACATTCTTGAGGTTGGGTGTTACTGCGAACACCTCGACTGCCTGACGCGGCGGATCAGAAACATAAAGTGCTTCGGCGCTCCACGCTACACCGACCGGCGCCGCGAGCGCGGTTTGTGCATCGACCATTTCAACAGGCAAGTACGTATTTGTTTCGAGATTGAACACATGCACACAGTGGGCGTTCATATCGGCGACTGCGACCAAGAGTCCCGTTGAATCCACGGCCACCGCGTGCGGGGTCACGAGTCGTGACATTGATTCAGGCCCGAAGAGAACGCGCTGCAGCGCTGATGCGTCGCGCGGACCGCTAAACTGCCCGGAAATGTCCGCGAGGTGACTGATCTTTGGAGGCTCCGGAGATTTTGGCCACACATATGTGCCCGGGGAGGGATGGAAGAATCCAGTTTTCGATGCACACGAAGGTGCCGAAAATAGCATGGCGCAAGCGAGCAGTTGCAGCCACCTGGACATTGGCCGTTGCGAGCATTGACGGGTGGCAAGTTTTGCTTTCATTGCCTGCTTCCTTTGGCCACCAAATGCGTCAAGTCCCGACGTATGTTCAGCCAGACTCCGTATCCGCGGTCACGGCTGTCGTCAATGTCCAGCGCGTCATACTCCACGATTAATTCCACATGCAGTGCGCCGCGCTCATATTCCAAGCCGCCTTCCAGGTCGATACCTTCGGTGAGTCCATCCAGCGAATTATCTTCCCACCGGTAAGCCGCCTTGAGCGTGCTTGATAAGTGGGGCGTAAATCGATAGCGATCAGTTGCGTCGATTTCAAACCACTTCACATTCCGCGCCCGGTCACCATCGAAATCGTATACCGAGAAGCGCGCCGAGGTGTCGAGTTCATGGGTTGCCTGGCGCAGCAAGGCAATTCGCGCATCCAAATGTACCGCGTCGTATGGTTCCACCGTGTCATGGACGATTTCGTATTCGACACCACCGGACCATATCTTGCGATCCAGCCGAACGCCGAATCGGTGACGTTCGGTGTTATCCTCAAATGCCGGGACTGCTGTGGATCCGTTGGCATCCTGACGCCGCAAGTCCAGGGCGTAGTAGGGTGTCCAGCCCCATGAAAATGCATGTTCCAACCGCAGGTCAGTGCGGTAAGTGTCGATCCGCGAACCGGCTGGTATGCGGTACTGGTAGTCGAAGGAGACCGCTTCACCTTCCACAATTCGGCCGGAAAGAATGCGATAGACGCTGGTCAATCTGCCCGTACTGACGACGCGATAATCCCGACCTTCAATATAAAGCCGGTTCCGCGCTACGTTCAGCGCTCGAATCGTGAAACGTTGAACATCGGCTTGGCGCAGCACGGCAGGGCGGACCGAATCGAGGACGTGTGCTTCTCCGAGAACTACACCGTCGCCTGCATCACCCACGGTACGCGATTGGTCCGCTTGGAAAGAGAAATCGCCGCGGAACTCACCTTTGGCCGTCGGCTGCCGATAGGACACATCGATTCCGCCGCCAAACTCATGGGTTTCAATATCCTGGTCGACGCTTTCGCGCAGCGCGAATGTGTCGAAGGAAATCCGCAGGCGATCGTTCGGCTTGAAAGTCGCTTCGAAATCACCCTTGTGCCGTGTTACCTCAATGGCATCCTGTTCGACGCGATAGGCGGAATATCGGTAGGC
>CAZKIN010000060.1:0-2612 GCA_964552515.1 uncultured Phycisphaeraceae bacterium | reverse complement strand
CGATCATTGATCTCCCATTTGTTTTCCAGGCTGAGTCGCGTGTTCTCCAGATGTTCGTCGTCGTCTTCGGCGCTGTTGCCGGTCCGATCGACGTCAGACCAGTCAAAAGATAGCTGGCCGGTCCAGATTCCTTCCGACCAGAAGGCGGCCGCGCCCGCCTCGCTTCGTTCTTCGAGCAGGGACGGCAAAAACCTTCGGGGAATGCGGTCACGCGCGCGGCGTGCATAGGCGTGGCCGGAGAATGGACGATCGGGGAGAAAGTCGAGCGCAAGGTCGTATTCGACGAGCACGCCGGAATCGCGGTCATCGCGCCCGACTCCATTGAACTCCTCGCGAGAATCCTCCTGGGCGAGGCCGAGGCGCATGGACGCATCCCAACGGATGATACGCGGATCCCATAGGTGCCCGTCCAGGTGCAGATTCACGGATTCATCGAATCGAAAGTCGCGATTGCGCTGGGTGGAGTCCGTCCGGCGGGTACCGCCGGAACGTACACGACGGTCCTGGTAGCTTCCCTCCAGGTCCAATGAGAGCTCCCGCGCGTGCAGGCTGAATGACTTGACCGGAGCGGAAACTTCATCGGCTGTTTCGTCGGGAAGGGATTGGTTTTCAACGGGTGCCGGTGGACCTTCAACCTGTGGTGTCGCTGGTCCGTCACCTTGCGCGATTGCCTTCGCGTTCAGGCACATAAGTAGAGTGCAGATCATCCATACGCTGGACTGCGCCGTCCATCCTTGTCGGGCACGTGAGCGCATTGCGCTTCGCTTTATTGAAGGTGCAAGCGGATTGTACGCGGGCTGCGCGCCATGCGCCCCGACCAGCTAACAACATAATGCGCCATACGGACTGCGTAAAGGTGCGGACGTAAGCAAGTGCCAAGATTTTGTCATTTCGGATTGCTGGGCTGCTTCGGCGCAAAGTTGAGGCAGTACTGCAATAGGCCGTTGGGTTTGAGGAATTTCAGGTAAATGGCATGGCAGTTGCCAAGCGACAAAACGAGTTGTGCGGGATAGTGCTGGATAATACCCAAGTGAGGGCCATTGCTAATTGGAGAATACCAGGGATAATCGCGACACCATGTCACGAAAAGTAAACTCGAGGGTTGATGGGATGAGACCATTCATCTTCATTGTTCTAATTGGACTAGGCGGTTGTGCAATTGTTGTTCCTCCTCCGGATGACGGGGGCAATGGAAATCCGCCTCTCTTTAACAACACGACCGACCCAACCAACAAGGGTGCAACCTATGTCGGTGCGGATGCCTGCGCTGCTTGCCACCCGGGCATCAACGAGCAGCATCGCTTACATGGCCACTCTCATAAGTTGAAAAGAGTCCAGGGTGGTCCGCCTGCTTATTCCGAAGAAGCCGATCGCGCCAACGTGCCGAATCCGCCGGAGGGATTCGATTGGACAGATGTTTCTTATGTCATCGGTGGTTACACACGGAAGGCCAACTTCATTGGCATAGATGGCTTTATTCTTACGACGGGAGGAGAAGGCGTTGCCACGCAATGGAATCTGGCGTTTCCTGAGAATGGGACCATTTCCGGGTTCGTAGATTACGAGCCGTCGGCCGAAACCCCGAAGCCTTATGATTTTTCTTGTTTCCAATGCCATACTACCGGGCCACTGCCGCGAAATGGAGACTTTCCGGAATCACAGGAAAATCGACCAGGTTTCATTGGCACATGGGAAGATGCCGGCGTTCAATGCGAAGCCTGCCACGGTCCCGGATCAAACCACATTCCGGATCCGGCCGCGCGAGATATCTATGTGGGGAATTCCGCAGACAATTGTGGCAAATGCCACACTCGTGGCGAAAATCCCGACATTATTATCGCAAGGGATGGGTATATAGAGAATTACACGCAGTGGCCGGAACTTCTGGCGAGCGGCGCTCACGCGGATTTTGCTTGCATTACCTGTCACGATCCACACAGCGGGACGAATTACGATCGAGAGAATGCCATACGCAACGAATGCACCGCGTGTCATACCGACCACAATATGGCTATCCATGAAGGCTTTACATTCGTGCGCGGCGACTATGAAGAGGAGCTCACCTGTGTGAGCTGCCACATGCCGTATGCCACTCGCAGTGCGGCGTCCGCCTCAGTCGATGTGGTCGGCGAAATCGGCCGGATGGGCGACACCAAAACTCATATTTTCCGTATTAATCCCGCGCCGACCGACTTCCATGCGTTCTTTAGTGGAGATGGTTTGACCGTAGTCAAGGATGAACAAGGTCGCGCCGCAGTCACGCTGGATTTTGTTTGCTTCCGATGTCACAACGGAGTCGGAAACGCTGAAGCCATTGATAGCCTGGATTTGGCATCTGGCGTGGCATCGGAAATGCATTCAATTGTACTTCCGGAGGGCAAACGAGTCCCTCGGAGCACAGAATAGGCGATGCGGGTGAGTCAACGATTCAGGAGAATGGTCATGAGATTCGGCATCATAAAAGCTAGTTCCATGTTGCAGTTCCTTAGTTTAGGTGTGATTTTAGCACTGTCTGTGGGCTGTCCCGTAGTCGGTCCTCCGGACGACAATGGCAACGGCAATGACAACGGTAACGGCAATGACAACGGCAACGACAACGGCAATGACAACGG
>CAZKIN010000059.1:12198-17876 GCA_964552515.1 uncultured Phycisphaeraceae bacterium | reverse complement strand
TTGACAATCTGCGTCCAGGTGCCCGCCACCGGAAGCATCGGACGGTTGGCCTTCTCAAAGCCCGGCGGTGGTGCCGTAATGATGGCACTGTTGTGCGTGATGGTCACCGCCGCGCTGGTGGTCACCGCTCCCCCTGCGACCACCACGCCTTCAAAGGTTTCGCCGGCGGTCACATTGAGCGAGCCGGAGACGTACACCAGTCCGCGCATGACGCCCGGGTACGTGTCCGTGGTGTCGGTGTCGGTGGATCCGCCATAGGCCGCGTTGTTGGGATTGTAATTCGTTGGGCCGGTTGCGGTTTCGCTGAGCGTGCCGGTCCAACTAAAGTCAATGTTGCCGCGCACGAGCAGGACCGGATTGGCGGCGCTGTAGTTTTCAAAATGAATGGGGCCGGTGATGCTGCTTCCCGCGCCGGGATCGAGAATGACCAATGTGCCATGCAGTCGAACCTCGGTGATTCGAACGACGGCGCCCGCGCAATTGAGTACATAAATGCCGCTCGCACTCGGTCCGCCGCTGAGTACGTTGTACGTCGGCGTGAATACCGCACGTTTCAGTTCGCGCACGCTGCCATTCAAGGGCAGGGCCGAGACGACAATGGCTCCGCCTTGTGCCACATAAGAGTCAAAAACCGATGAAAGCGGCATTTCCTTCGCGGTCGCGCCGGGAGTCGTGGTGCCATTGATGGTTCCCAGGTTGGTAATGAACCCGCCGGCCTCCGCGTTGGCATTGATGGTGCTTGCCAGAGCATTGTTAATATTTCCATTCGAAGAGACCGGCGCGGTACCGGTGAGCGAAGAACTGTTAGTGAAGCCGGTTCCAGCGTGAATGGCCGATGCCAGACAACTCAGCCCTTTGGGACCATAGGGTGAGACGTTGACCGCAAGTTTATACTGCACCGCGCCGATCGCGCCGGTTCCGGTCATCAGCAGCATGTCGTCCTGGTTATTGGCAAAGTTGCCGTCGACCGTGTCGACGGCGCTTATGCTGTAGGTCCCGCGTCCCAGCGATTGTGCCGTGCGCCAGGCACCCTGCGCAAAGGTGGTTCGCCAGTTGGAGGTATTGTACATGAGATTCAGTCCGACCTCGATCGCGGAACGGGCGTACATCCGCGCTTCGAGGAAATCCTGGCCCATGGCGGCATCGCGACGACTCTGGCGGGCGAGTTGCAGAGCGCCCAGCCCGATGGCCATGACCACCAGCGTGGTGCCCAGGACCATGATGTACATGCTCGCGCGACGACGCGGGATTGACCGAGAAGATGTGTTTGTCGTGACAATCATCGTTCAGTTGATCTCAATATCAATTATTTCCAGGTCGAGCGTCAGGGAGACCGTAGGAGCCTTGGTGCTGGTAGCCGACTGCATGGTATCCGAGACCACCGCGGTCAACTGGGCAGTGACGGCTCCAAAATAGGTGACGGTGACGGTGACACGACGAAGTCCCTCGTCGCTGGCCGTGGTCTGCGATATGTCGCTGCGGCGGACGCGCTGCACGGTGACCTGGCGGGCCCAATTGAGCCGGCCTCCGTATTCCTTGCCGGCCTTTTTCTCCACGGTCGTTTCATTCAAGTTGTGGTAATCATCGACATCGTCCCAATTGGTCCGGGTGCCGTTCGCAGCGTCGATATCCCCGGCTTCGAGGCCGAACAGGGGCGTCTCATCGGGATCACGGTAGTTTGCCTGGAGAATCTCGTTCATCAGCGCGGTGCCCAGCATGTAGCCGACGGAGCGGTCCATGGTCTGGCTGCGCGCCAGCGCCGCGCCGCCGGTAGTGTTGAGAGCGGCCACCAGCACGCCGCTGACCAATACCAACGAAATGACCACTTCCACGAGACTCAGTGCGCGACAGCGCCGGGAGCGTCGAAGGGACCGTTGCCTGTCCATTGCAAGTGTCATAAGCCGGTCACATTCGGTTGGTTATAAATGATCACTTCGGTATCCATGCGCGTACTGTCTTGTGTGCCAGCCTGAAGTGAAATGCGCACCATATCGAGTTTCTTGACGGTGGCCGGCACCTCCTGCTGCGTTTCCGAAATATACGAGGCGTAGAGGTAGAACCGCATGTCCTGCCGGTCGTAATTGGAAGTTGGGCTGTAGGATCCGCCACCGTTGGACGTCCAGTACATGGTCATGGCGTTGGCGGGGGCGCTGTTGTGCTGATAGTGTGAGAGCCAGACGCCGTCCGCGGAGGTTCCCTTGACCAAGAGCAGGTAATCGCTGCGGGTCAGATCGGTTACCGGCATGTTGTCGAAATTGGCGGTTGCCCAGTAGGCGGTGAGAGGCAATCCGAGGCCGCTGATGGCCGGGGCCGTGACGAGCGGTGTGCTATTCGGTCGAGAGCCTCCGACAGATGTAGGGCGGTGCAACTGAATGGTAAATGTGCCGAGCACGGTAAGGACGTCGCGACGCATCCAGACCCGCGCCTTGGTGAACTTGATTTTCTTGGTGCCGACCGGTGGAGTGATGGTGAGCAGCTCTTCGGCCCAGTTGTTGTTGTTAATAGTTTTTTCGAGTGTATTGGGTGTGACGCCGCTCCAGCCGTCAAAATAGGCAACAATGCCCTCGGCGCCGGTGGTCTCCACGGTCTGCATGGTGGTGGTTGTTTCGTCGTGAGTGCCGTACACCAGATTGAAGACGTCGATGTCCGCCAAAATCTTGGCATCGTCGCCATTGAACGTGCGAACCAGACCTTCACCCGCCGTTCCGCTCCACTCGTAGCGAATGACCTCGGGTGTCGTATTCATGTCACTGGTGCGGTCGGGGACCGTAAATTCAATTCCGTGGGTTCCAAGCAAAGTGAAGGAAGTGGCCGTGGAAAGCTCAGTGGACAGTTGTTCGGCGATCTGAAAAGAGGTCGCGGCCTGCGATAGGGGGTTTCCCGCGTCGGGTATGGAGCGCGACGCAATGACCATAGCGCTGGCCAGCGCGGTCATGAGTATCGCGGAAACGGCCAGGCTGACCATCAGCTCCGGAAGAGTGAACGCGTGCTGTCGTTTATGGATCATAGTTCCACCTTCGGCGGATCATCCAACTGCTTAAAGATCAACCACGGAATCGAAGAGGTTCCAAAAGTAATGGTCCGGATCTGGCTCCCCAAGCGAATGACAATGGTGCCGTCGCTATCCGCGGCCCCATGGCCGTCAAAGGAGACGACGCCATCGCCGCCCAAGTCCACGCTGACCAGCGAAACACCATAGGGATCGTCGGCGAGTTTGACGGCGTAGGTTGCCGCCACCCGGTCGGGGTCGGCCATCCCGGTGATAAAATAGCTGTTACTGACGGTGCTGAAGGTCATGGTCTGGGCGGTTCCCAGGCAGCGTGCGCGGCGTTGTGCCATTGTAATGTCACTTCGGATGCGGAGTTCAGCGGCATTGAGACGCTGTTCGCGCAGGAACGTGGCATAGCGTGGCACAGCGATGAGCGAAAGGATGCCCAGGAGGACCATGACCATGACCATTTCGACGAGCGAGAATGCTCTTTCGATTCCAGCCGGGGAAGTGATGGTGTGGGCAGTGCGCAACGCCAATCCCCTGTAATCTAGTCCAGTTCCAATACCAATGATGTTCCGAGTCCGCGAAGCAGAACCTTGAGGTTCGGGCCGGGCGCGCCGATGCTCTCCAATTCGGCATCGGTGGCATGGATTCCGAAATAGCCGTGCGAAAGAACCGTCACCCATCCGACACTACCGGCGGCAGGGTCGGCGGCACCCGGCGTTGCCTTTACCTTGACGGTGGACAACTTGTTGTGGGGGTTCTGCGGGAAGGGTGAACGAAGGTATGGCCCATAAGAGTAGGGGGCGCCCGGGAATGACCGAATGTCCCCTTGTTCGTTAGAGTACATCAAGAGTTGTTCCACGAATTTCTGGTCATTGGGCATTCCGGTAGCCGGATTGTAGCCCGGGTAGCGTCCATGTTCGGCAAAGTATAAATCGATAGCGGTTCGGACGTTGGCGATGGTTTCCTGCAGCGCGTTCACGCGCGAGCTTTTTGCGGCCTGGGCGGCGCGCGGCACCGCGACGGACGAAAGCATGCCGATGATGACGACCACCATCACGAGTTCGACCAGCGAGAAGGCGTGTAGCCGCCGCGAGAAATTGTATGTTTTCGGTCTCACCGCACGTTCCGTGTAATGCCGCAGCCGCGCCGGACCCTGCGGGGTCGCGCGGCGCGGCTGAGGTCGGATCGAAGCTTGCGATCGCTGGCACCGGTTCCGGCGCGCGATTTAGTAAGTACTGTAAGCCACCGAATTCTCGTCCGTGTCATCGGTGTTGATGACGATCTTGCCGGTGTCTGTGCTGTAAATCCACCCTTCGCCGGTGGCTTCACTTGCGGCATTCGCCACGGGGTCACCGGTTACGATCTTGATGGTGTTCTTGCCTTTGTTGGCGCCGACGGGCGCGGTCGGGAAGCCCGAGCGCAGATAAGGACCGTAAATGTGCGTACCGGCCGTCGTGCCGACGTTGCCGGCGGCGTCCGTGGTCTTGAGCAACTTATCTTCAATGGCGGCCTGGTTCGCACCCGACGGGAACGTGCCGCCGTGCTCGGCCGCATACATGTCGATCGCATTGCGCAACCCGGTCAGTGAGCCGCGCAGCGACGCGTCTCCCGCGCCCTTGGCACCGCGGCTGATGCGCGGCACGGCGATGGCGGCGATGACGCCGATGATCACCACGACAATAACCAATTCGACCAGACTGAAACCACGATGGAAGCGTCCCGTTCGCATTTTTTGTCAACCTTTGTTAGAGCCGAGCGCTCGCGGCCGTCGCGTGCGCTGATGTCGTTTTCCACCATTTACTGCCAAGCGCATTGCCCTAAGCGCGTATCGTCGGAAGCCGAATTCACCTTTAGTCTGGAATACGTTGGGTGGCAGGTCCAATCAACAAGGTGGTGTCTCCGTCGTGGCATGAAACTTGGACCTGCCGCTCATGGACCGCGCCAATCCGGCATCCGCCTATAACGTCGCCTTCCTTGTGCCAGCGATCGTTAATGATGGCGATGCGGATATCCCCGGACCAAAGCACGGCTTTGAGTTTGTACTGAACGGAGAAACCATCAATGGAAAGGTCGTTGGGATTTCCGTTATGGGTCAAGGAGCCGATTTCCTCCATCGACGGCTCCTTCGCGAAAGGGGGCGCGAAGAAGTCGCGCATTTCGCCCTGCAATTCCGCACGCGGAAGACCGCGCGGAAATGAAAGCGTCGGAATGGCGGTTTGGGTCACGAGGGCCTCCGCTGCTCCCGCGGGATTGGCACCGGGTCTGACCAATTGCGCGATGGCGGAGGCCGGCACATCGATGGGGCCCGCATCACCCAAGAAGTGATCGACGGCCATCACCAAGGCGGCGAGTGTCAACAGCGTGCCATAGGTTTTCTTCTTGGCGGAGGTCACGGTTTCACCTCCGCTGCAGTGGTCGGTGCCGGCGTCGTTACCGCCGCAGCGAAAAGGCTGAACGTCAGCGCAGCGCGGCGCAGGTTCGAATTGGCCGTTCCCACGGAGTCGCCAGCTTCAATGCGCAAATAGCCGATGTCGGCCCAAAAGGGCGAGTCTTCGACCGCGCGCATGAAACGCAACAGGTTTGCGGAACTGCCCTGCACCTGGAACGAAATGCACTGTTCGAAAACATCGCCATAGCGCCGCTGGGCGCTGGGTGAATGCCCGATCACGGTCAGTTGATG
>CAZKIN010000059.1:9007-12098 GCA_964552515.1 uncultured Phycisphaeraceae bacterium | reverse complement strand
GCGACAGCCACCAGCGCAGCGCACAGCGCTCCGCCGCAGATGTCGAACAGGCGCAAGCGCCAGGCGCTCTGATTGTCCCTGCCTACCACTTGCATACGACGTCAAACCGATAGTAAGAGCCGTCATGCACCGGCTCCTGCCGGCACTGGATCAACTCGACCTTGGCGAACAGATTGGTGCTCCGGAGTCCCGCCACGAAGTCCGAAGGCTCGGCGGCGGTCACCGCGTATCCGCTGACGCGCAATTCGCGCGGAGATTCAATGGTGATGGGCGCTTTGGCCGCAGGGGAGGCGGACGCGGCGGGAGCCGTACTCGCCGCGACGGCCGAACGCGCATGATCAGCCAAGGGCTGCGGCGGCTCGGTGGAAATCTGGGTGAGCCAACCGCCCTGAGGGAGGGCGCCGCCGACCAGGGCAAGCAGATCAGACCATGAGCGTTTGGAACGCAAGGCATCGGCGCGCTGGATTTGGGCAAGCAACTGTTCCGCTTCGGCGGAGGCGTACCGGAAGCGCTCGCGCATGGCGGCGAGCTGAACTTCCACGCGTGATTTTTCGTCGGCGCGTTCACGTTGATCTGCGCGCTGCAGCCAGTCAATGATCAGAATCAGGACGAGCGGGCAAACGGCCACGACCAGGGCGACGGACCAGCGACGTATGCGCTGCATGCGCATCACGCGATAGGTTGTTTCCGCCGGTCTCAGCTCAATGGCAAGCATGGTTGGTTCCTAATCTCCGATCGCCAGCCCGATGGCCTGGGCCATGGTTTCCAAGGGAATGTTCTTTCCGGATGCGAAGCGCAGGCGACATTCCGTATCGCGCAAATAAGACGATGCACATCGAACCGTGATGCCGAGCGCTCCACCTAGAAAAGCGTCGAAATTGCGCAGGCGAGCGCCCCCGCCGGTAAGGACGAGGTCGAGAGCCTTGCGTCCCGGGTAGCAGCTCAGCACATATTCGTAGGACCGTTTGATTTCCGCGGCGATCGACTGCAGTTCCGTGCGCAGGATGCTGAAGTGCATGGCTCCGATTTCCGCGCCGGTTTCTTCCGCGCCGGACTTGGCAGTTTCAGCGATGCCATGATCAATCTTATGGACTTCGGCGGTTGCTTCGGTGATGTGCAATGATTCCGCCAGACGCGACGTCAGCGCGCCGCCGCCCGGACCGACGACACGGATCAGAACCGGAACGTCGTCCACGCAGAGGATCAGACGCACGTGCTTCTGGCTATAATCAAGGGCACCCCACACTCCGCGGCTGCGCTCCGGAATCAGGGTACTGGCCAGGCGGCACAGTGCGGTTTCCGCAGTGTCCAGACGCTGACATTCCAGCGGGCAGCGCTGAATCATGTTAACCATCTGTTCTACGGACGCGCGGGGGACCGCGAGTCCAAGCGCGGAAGGAGCGTTGGGGCGGCCCGCAGGGAGAGGCCAATGGCGAATTTCCACGCCCTGGGCGCGTTCGGCGACCAATCGTTCGACTTCGTAGTGTGCGATGCTGGCCTGCTCGGCGGCGGCCACGGGAGGCAGTTCGAGGGCGTAATAGCCAATGTCGGGCGCGGAGAGCGCAAAGATTGCATTCCTTCCTCGGAAGTCACCCTGTTCCCAACAATCGCGCACCCGCTGCTGTTGATCCTGTATATCCGTGGCGGGCGCCCGATAATCGGTACGGGCGATCGCAGTGACGGTGTAGACGCCGCGCGCACGCGTGAGCTGGGCCATGCGGATTCCGCGCTGGCCGATGTCGACGCCGATGGGCGTTACCTGCGAACGGATGTTGGCTAATGAAGCAATCATGATAACTTCGCGGCTATTGCACAGCGCTGGTCAAGTCAAACAATGGCAGGAAGAGGGAAATGGCCACTCCACCCACCACGGTGCCCATTACGATCAGGATCACCGGTTCAATGAGTTTCATCACGGTTTGCAGAAGTTCCGTATTGGATTCATCGAGCGCGTCGGCGCAGTAGATCATGGCGCCGGCCAGATTTCCGCTTTCTTCGCCGGTACGGACCGCCTGTACGACGTATGGGGCGAGCAATCGGCAGCGCTCCATGGCGGTGCTTACCTGGCCGCCGGTGGTGACGGTTTCGCACATATCGTTGAAGAACTTCTGGAATTCGTCATTGGAGGTGGACTTCCGCGCCAGTTCCATCGTCTCCAGAAGCCCGACGCGACTTTCGAGCAGCATGCCCATGGTGCGTAAAATCTGCGCCTGGATCATGTGTCCGCGCAATCGCCCGATAACCGGAATGCGCGTCTGGAGGTTACTGATGAATTGCTGTCCGGTGGCACTCATGGCGAACCAGACCATTCCGCCTACTGCCGCGATTACGGAAAGGAGCACAACGTACCAGTAGTCGTGGAGTGCCTGGCCGAGCCCGAGGAGTATGAGGGTGGTTGCGGGAGGCTTCACGCCCAGCTGCTCGAACATGCCGCCAAAGCGGGGCAGAACGAAAAGAAGCATGACGCAGATGATTTTGACGCACATGCAAGTCAACAGGACGGGATACGCGAACGCGCTCTTGACCTGTTTTTGCAGAGCGCGGCGCTTTCCGACGATCTCCGCGAGTCGCTCGAACATCTTGCCCAGAGAGCCGCTCGCTTCTCCGGCGGCCACGATCGCGCAGTAGACCGGGTCAAACGATGCGGGATGACGGCACAGAGTGTCGGTAAGCGAAGTGCCGTCTTCGAGATCAGATACGAGCTTCTCCATCAACTCGATGTGCGAAGGTTTCTTCAACTGGCGCCGGATGGCATTGATGGCCGGGACCACGCCGCTGCCCGCCTTCATGAGCATGGCCATCTGTCGGGTAAATAGTGCCAGGTGATTGGTGGATAGTCTGATTTCGCGTCGGGAGCCGGCGCGTTTACGCGGCCGGGCAGAAGGCGCATGTTCTGAGACGCGGGTTACATAGAGTCCTCTGCGCCGCAGCACTTCAATGGCCTCGCGCGCATTGGGTGCTTCCACCACATCATGCGTGGCCTTTCCCTTGGCATCAACGGCGTCGTAGGTAATTTGCATATCGTTTACTCAAGCCCCTTGCCGGTTGGGTCTCCGACTTCGATGTTTTCGGATCGGGTGACGCGCAGTAC
>CAZKIN010000059.1:1693-8907 GCA_964552515.1 uncultured Phycisphaeraceae bacterium | reverse complement strand
ACCATGATCACGTCCGGGTCCTGGCGCAGGATGGAGCGAAGGGCGCGGACGAAGTTCAGGCCCACCGCTTCGTTCACCTGGATCTGGTTGATCAGGGGCAGCTGGTATTCGACCGGATCTTCAATGGTAATGATGTTCGTTGCTTCGTCGCGCAGAAGATCGAGCGCTGAGTAGAGCGTGGTGGTTTTACCGCTGCCGGTCGGACCGGTGACCAGCATGAGTCCATACGGGCTGCGGATCATGGCTTCGATGGCCGCCAGGTCGTTGGGTTGCACGCCCAGCTGGGAAAGGTCGAAGCTGAGCTGCGACTTGTCGAGAATGCGCATGACGATTTTTTCGCCGAGGATGGTGGGCATGGTGGAGACGCGCAGGTCGACCTCACGGCCGTCGGCCATGATGTGCACGCGACCTTCCTGCGGCAGTCGCTTTTCGGCGATGTCCATGCGTCCGATGACCTTGACGCGCGAGATCACCGCGGCATGCATGCCCTTGGGCGGTTTGAGCATTTCGCGCAGTTCGCCGTCAATGCGATAGCGAATGTGCGTGGCGTCGCGGTCGGGTTCGATGTGGATGTCACTGGCACCGGCTCGGAGCGCGGTCAGGATGGCCAGGTTTACCAGGTTCACGATTGGACTGCCGTCCACCATCTTGTCGAGATCGGTGACCGGACCCTCGTCGATGGCCTCCGTCTCGGTGATGCGGATGTCGCTCTCTTCGACTGAGGCGAGGAACGTATCCACATTGACGACTGCCGCGAGATACTTGCGTTGAAACTCGGAGAGATTCTCTTCAGTGACGAGAACCGGGCGCACCTTGCAGCCGGTGAGACCCTGGATGCGGTCGAGGGTGGGCAGCGACTGCGGTTCGACCATGGCCACGGTCAGCTCATTGCGCACTTTGAACATCGGGAGCAGGCGCAACCGTTCCGCTTCTTCCTTGGGAATCAATTTGGCAACGATCGGATCGATGAGGCCGTGGCGCAGGACGCAACCCTTTACGCCAAGTCGCTTGGCGAGGGCCTGTACGAGCGTGGATGCGGTGATGGCGCCGACGTCCATCAGCGCGCTGCCAATGCGGCCGCCGGTGGATTGCTGTTTGGCGAGGGCTTCCGCCAGTTGCTGCTCGGAAATCAGGCCATCCCGCAGGAGCTGTTCCCCGAGTCGCGCCGCACTGTCAATCATCAGGTTGGCCATACTTACCCGATCCGCACACCAGCGTATGCCAGGTGCCTTCATCCCCACCTTGGTTGTGCATCAAAATCAAATGAAACTGCGCACGGCGTCCTGCGTTTCGTTGAAGAGTCTGAATCGCGATGCCAGACCGGTGAGTTCCAGCACTTCACGACAGGTTGGTGTCAGTTCCGCCAGCTTCAATGAGGTGGCGAGCGGAGCCAGTTGATCCGAAGCTTCCAGAAGAGCTTCCAGCGCGATACTGTCGAGCACGGGAACCTCCTTGAGCACCACCACCAGCCGGGGGTTCGGCACCTTGACCCGCTCAAGCAGCGTCTTTCCGAACTGCTTCGCATCGTCGTCGATCAGCGGTCCCACCGGAGACAGGACTTCCACGGTGCCGGTTTTCTGTCTCCCGATTTTCATGCGTTACCGACTTCCTGCATGCTGGCGTCCCGAATCACTTCCAGGCCGCTGGCGATGGTTCGATTATCGCCGCGCGCGCGGTGACACTCGGCCAGCGCTCCTGCCACAAGCGTTGGAAGATCCGGGGACTGCGCGCCGCTGCCCACGACCCCGCAACGAACAGCGATGTTTGCTTTCCACCGCGCGACATCGCCGACCAGCGTATTCAATCGCGCCATGACTTGAGCAACGATGAGTCCGGCGAGGCGGGCGTCCACGCGTCGGAAAAGGACGACGAATCGCGATCCGTCAAAACGCCCCAGGCAATCTTCAGACCGTGCCTTGAGCCTCAGCACTTTGGCCGCTTCATGGACCAGTTGGTCCGCCGATTCCCACCGCCCGGAATCGTTGAGTTCGCGAAGTCTCTCCAGTGCCACCACCGCGACAGCCACCGGCTCCTTATGTTCATAAGACGTCCGAAGGGAATCGTTTCCGCAGCGCAGGAAGGCCTGGCGGGTCAGCAGCCCGGAAACGGGATCTTCAGTATCGGCGGTGCGATTCTTCACATGGGCGGCGAGCAGTGACCATAACAAGCTGGTGAGTCTCGCGATGCTGTCGGACACGCCCGGCATCGCCAGGACCTCCGCCGGCATGCTGCCCACCTGCACAATACCCAATGGCTCGCCGGCCATTTCGACTGAGAACCGCCACGGGGTCGTGCCGTTCGCGCTGGGCTGTTGGCGGTCAGTGGCGGAGTCCGCATCGTGCGGTGCAACGGGATGCGAAATACCAGCCGACGTCAGGTTGTGAATCACATCTTCAGCGGGATTCTGCGGTCGTGCGCGAATCGTATGCAGTGGTTCGACCGAGGCGCCGTCTGCGCCGATCCGAAACAGACGTACATGGGTTGCGCCGCATGATTGGTGCAGCATCATGCGAACAAACTCGCCGAACGACGGCCACGGATCCGTATCGCTGCCGTGATCGCGCAGCCATTCGTCAAACATCCGGCAAGCACCAGCGAAATGGACGGGCAGGCCATGGGAACGTTCACGTCCTGCTGCCGAATTACTTTGATCGCGATCGCCGACGGACATGTCGCCCGCCCAGCCGCCCATGGCGATCATCGCCACGGAGCCTGCGATCAACGAAAGAAGCTGCCAGGGATCGCTCCAGCCTGCGGCGCCGTACTGCGCTTGCACCAGGATGACCCAGAACAGCGCGCAGAGAATGCCCAATGCGTATCCTCGTTGCCTGCCGAGCAGTCGCCCACCGACCCCCACGGCCAGGAGTATGGGAAACCAGGGCAGAAATAATGTCAGTTTCATGTCACTCATCTCCCGACTCGCTGCCCTCGACTGCAGTATCCGCAATGAATTGATTGGCCTTGGCGACAAGTTGCTCCCATGCGTTATCGCTCCCTTCCAATCGGTTGCGCATCATCCCGTCGAAAAGCTGTTGCAAACGGGGATCCAGGGTTTTCCCCGCTTCCTCCTGCATGATTTGCAGCGCTTTGGTCCATTGAAACGCCGAGCGATAGGACCTGGTGGAGGTCAACGCATCGAACACGTCAGCGATCTGAATGATGCGCGCCTGAAGTGGAATATCCTCACCGGCAAGGCCCAGCGGATAGCCTTTGCCGTCGAATCGTTCGTGGTGATGCAACACTCCCGCCAGCGCATCTGAAAGTTGTGGTACTTGCTGCACCACGCGGTGACTGCGCACCGGATGCTCCTTCATATGCGCAAATTCCTCGTCGGTCAGCTTGCCCGCTTTCTTCAGAACGTCATCGCGGATACCAATCTTGCCGACGTCGTGCAGCAAGGCACTCCATTGCAGCATCTGGAGTTCTTTTTCGGGCAGGTTCAATTCCCGGCCGATGAGCGTGGCAAAAAATGCGACGCGGAGCGAGTGGCCGGATGTATACTCATCTTTCTGGTCCACCGCGTTGACCAGGGCGCGCACCATGGCAATGGACATGGTGTGCAATTCACCCACCAATCGTTTCTTGCGGATCAAGTCGCCGCAGAAGGTGGTGAGCGATTGCAGCAGTCCCATGTCACTGGCCGCGAATGCCGGCGTCGACGGTTCAAGGGGACGCTCCAGCACAATGGCGCAAACAAAGGACTCCCCCGCGAAAACCGGTCCGATCATCAGTTCCGAGACATTGGCGACGCCCTCTTCCCTGGAGATGGATTCAACCACGACGCGTCGGGAGGCCAGCGCACTCTCCAGGTACTTGGGTAACCAGCCATCAACAGCGCTTGATCGATCTTGTGCAATCCACTGCCCTGTCCGATCACGTGTCGCTACCCAGACGTTCAGACGGTGAAATGTTCGGCGGAGGCTGTCCAGAAAAAGCGCTACCACCCGCGGCTCGCCGCGTACTGCGGAAATGCGGCTGCTGACTTCAAACACCACACCGAGTTGCTCGTAGACGCTGAGCAGTTCCTGCGACATGCCCTCGTGTTCGATCAGCACACGATTCAAGGCGGTTTCCAACCCATCCAGTGTTTGCGCCAGCTGGGACGGTACTCCCTCGGTGGATAGCCCCGCGCGCAACTTATCCAGCAGAGCGCGCGGGTCGCGTTCATCGGGTCGTGCAACGGAATGCGGGTTGGATGGGGAACCGGTCAATCAATTCTCCTTGGCGGTTACCTGTGCCAATGCGAGTGTCTCTTCGATATCCGCCATGAGTCGTGAAGGCACGAACGGTTTCGGCAACAGCCGGGCACGGTAGGGGGCCAGCTTCTCGGCGAGATTGCTTTGGTCGCAGCGCGCGGAAAGAAGAATGATCGGCATGTCCAGGTGCAGCTCCTCGCGCACCTTTTTCACCAGGCCAAGCCCGTCCAGAAGTGGCATGTTCATGTCCGAGATGATCATGTCCACCGAACCCTGCGCCAGGATGTCGATGGCCTCGACGCCGTTGCATGCTTCCAGCACCTCGTGGTGGTGTCGCTTGAGCCACAGCACCAGAACGCGCGCGATGTGCGCTTCGTCGTCAATAATCAAAATTTTCGCCATTACTTCGACTCCTCGCTGGCATTAAGCGCCGCCGCGCGGCTCTCCTTGTGCGGGATGCGGACCATGAACGTCGAGCCTTCGCCCTTGGCGCTGATGAGTTCGATTTCGCCGCCGTGTCGGCGCACAATTTCTCTGGCCGTATAGAGGCCGATGCCGGTGCCCGATTCCGATTGCACCGCCGGATCGTTGGCGCGCTGGAATTTCTCAAACACGCGCGCTTGATCAGCCGGATCGATGCCGATTCCGTTGTCTTTCACGCTGACAATCGCCGCATCGGGAGTGAACTGGCATGCCGCGACGACGTTTCCGCCTTTCGGCGTGTACTTTATGGCATTGCCCAGCAGGTTGTTGATAACCACGGCCAGTTTATCGCGATCGGCCTGGATCAGTTCCCGCTTGGGCGGCAGCACCACTTGCAGATCGATATTCTTTTCGTCGGCGAGTTGCCGTACGTCACGAACTCCCTCGGTCAACAACGTCTTGAGGTCAACCGAATCCACGTGCAATTCAATAGAACCGACTTCCAATTGTGAAACGCTCAGAATGTCTTCGATCAAACGCGAAAGCCGGCGGGTCTCTTTGGTGATGACGTTGTAACACTCGGTAATGACCTTCGGATCGTCAAACATGCCGCTGGACAGCGTCTCCGCATAAGCCCGGATATTGGTGAGCGGTGTCCTCAATTCATGCGTTACCTGCGTGACAAAGTCCTCGCGCGCACGCTCCCCGCGCATCTGCTGGCTGACATCTCGAATGATGACGATGCATTCGCCCGAGCGGTTGGCACGTTGCAGCGGACTGATCCATGTGCGATAGGTGCTGACGTCACCGGTTGGATCTGCCGCGCCTTCCAGCGTCTCCATCCGTGACTCATAGTTGCCCGAAGGCTGCAAGGCCTTGCGAATGGCCGCCAGCACCAGCGCCCCAATTCCCGTGGAGTGAGCCTCGGCCAGATTCGTCTTCTTGGCGTCGCTCATACTCCAGCCAAGTAGCTGGTTGGCCGTGGAATTGAGATACTCAAACCGCACCTCGTCCGTAATGCAGATGATTCCATCCGGGATGGCATTGAGTGCTTCCGCCAAGGCACCACCGCCGGTCTTGTTCAGCGCCTTGGAAAGTTCCTCGTTCGCTGTGGAACGCTGCACCGCTTCCGACAGCGATTGGGTCAGTTCAATCAGTTGATTCCAAGCCTTCGACAACTCGTCCGATTCCGCCGCCAATCGCAGACTGCCGAGGTCTTCCGAAAGATGCGCTGCCCGTGACTGCAGGCGGCTGGTGATCTGTGAAACGCTCTTCATTTGACCGCGCAGGCAGCGGTACACCATGAACATCGCACCCAGTCCGACCAATATCACCACGGCTGAATCGCCGCTTGCGGCCAGAAGCGATACATCTTTCAGTGCCAGTGGCAACGTTGATTCAATGGTGTAGGCATTGCCATTCGGAATGGGTACTGCCTTGCGCAGGATGCGAATCGCGTTCGATTCCGCAAGAGAAAGCGTCGATCCCGGTTTGCCGATTTCGCTCGACTCCGTCGATGCCACCACTTGCCGCGTGGAGTCCAGTACGCGCACCTGCAACGCACCGATCGCCGACCGCCAGAGAATCAGCGCTTCATTCCACTTCGCGACCTGCTGCTCCTCGGGTGTCAGCGTCGCAATGCAACTGAGCTGTTCAACCAGCGTATCCAGCGCGACACGATCACTTTGCGCGATCCGCGCCAGCGCCTCGCGCCGCATGGCGTTCATCCCGCTGTGCGCAATGGCGCCCAGCCCCATCAGATAGATGAGTACAATGGACAGACCGAACCAGCGCGGAACTTCTTCCGCGGCCAGGAACGCCCGAACCGCTTGCCACATCCGCTTAGTCAAGGGACTCCCCCTGTATCATGAACTCCAACTACTACCCTTGTTTATCGAAAGCTTGGCGGACAGACTGGCTTTGCATTCCGCGGATGTTCGTCGGCGCACACAGATGCACGGACGTACGCAGGATTACAGGACTTTCGGCGCGCCATAAACCCCTCCGCATGATTGAAAGCCTAAAATAAACGTGCTGTGAATTGTTGAAATATCACAGTCTGGCCCGCCCACATCTGACGTGGCGCCAGCGCCGCGCCGCCGCCCCTTAAACGCTCTCCTTGATGCGATTCCCCAACATACGCCGATAAATGCAGCAACTTGGCGGGCTTTCGCCGGGTGTTTGGCCGTTTGAAATACATGAACCGTGCGGCATCACTGCCTTTGAAGAATGGGGAGCGTCGACTTTGCGCGTTTTGGTTACCGGACATCGCGGCTACTTTGGATCCGTCCTGGTCTCCGTCCTGCAGCATCAACGATTTGAGGTCACCGGCCTCGACACCGAATGGTTTGATGGATGCGATTTCGGACGTACCCATTGCGTGGTTCCTTCCTACCAGCTTGACGTGCGCGACATTCAATTTGCCGACCTACTGTCATTCGATGCCGTCGTTCACCTCGCTGCACTTTCCGATGACGCCTGTGCGGATTTCGAACCCCGACTTTCGGACGAGATCAACCGTGCCGCCGCCGTTCGCCTCGCCGAATTATGCCGACAGGCGAAAGTATCCCGCTTCATTTTCGCCTCTTCCTGCGC
>CAZKIN010000059.1:0-1593 GCA_964552515.1 uncultured Phycisphaeraceae bacterium | reverse complement strand
GGAACGGCCTGGCGACCCATTGTGCACGTGGAAGATGCGGCCCGGGCCGTCGGCGCGGTCCTACGTGCCCCGCATGAGAATGTCTGCACCCGCTTGTTCAACGTGGCCGACACGAAAGAGAACCATCGCGTCGTCGATGTGGCCGCGCGGATTTGCGAAGCCGCTTCCACATCCCTGCAAGTCGGTCGGCACTCCTTCGACGAGCGCAGTTATCGTGTAGATGGGTCGTCCATTCTCGACCGTTTGCCCGGGTTTAATTTTCGCTGGACGTTGGACGACGGAATACGACAATTGCTGGTCGGTCTCTCCAGTGCCGGATTTACCGCGGCCGATTTGCGCAGCGACCGCTACCGTCGCGCCCTTCGCCTGCAGGGCATGGTCGAGCACCATCGCCTGAGCCCGGATTTCCGCATTCTGGAATCTGTAATCGCCGCATGATCCTCATCCCCTTGTTGCCCGCGACGGATTCGGTTATCTCAAGCCTGCGACAGTACCAAACGGATTGATAATTCGGATTCCCGGCTATATGACGACACGCGTTCGCTTTGCTCCTTCTCCTACCGGCTATCTGCACATTGGCGGTGCCCGCACCGTGCTTTTCAATTGGTTGCTCGCACGCCGCGCGGGCGGGGCGATGCTGCTCCGCATTGAAGACACCGACCAGGCGCGCAACGTCTCCGACTCCGTGCAGAAAATCCTTTCCGACCTCCGCTGGCTGCAGTTGCCGTGGGACGAAGGGCCCGAAGTCGACGGCCCCTGCGGACCCTATTTCCAAAGCCAGCGCCTGGATATTTACGAACGCTACGCGCGGCAGCTTCTCACTTCCGGCCATGCTTATTACGCGATGGAGACCGCCGAACAGCTTCAGGCGATGCGCGACGCCGCAAAGACGCAGAAGGGCGGATTCCGCTACGCGCGCCCCAGCCCGCTCCCCACGGTGGAGCAGGGCCTTGCGGCGAAGGCCGCCGGAGGCTCCGTGGTGATCCGCCTGAAAATGCCGGATGGCGACATTACGGTGGTCGATGACATTCTGGGGAACGTGACCCTGGCCGCCGATCAGATGGAGGATTTCGTCATCGTCAAGAGTGATGGTTTCCCGACCTATCACTTCGCCTGCGTGGTCGATGATGAGTTGATGGGCATCACCGACGTGCTTCGCGGCCAGGAGCACCTGATGAACACGCCCAAGCACATCGCATTGCAGCGGGCGCTCGGTTTCCGCACGCCCCGTTATGCTCACCTGCCGGTCATTTTCAACATGGACGGCACCAAGATGAGCAAGCGTGACAAGGAAAAGGCACTCGCCAAGGGGCTACGGCCCCCTGAGATCGATGTGCACGATTTCCGCGTGGCCGGCTACCTTCCCGAGGCGGTGCTGAACTTCATCGCGCTGCTCGGATGGTCCGCCGGAGACGACCGCGAATTCTATGCCCTGCCGGAACTGATTGAGTCCTTCTCCGCCTCGCGCGTGGGTAAGACCAACGCCCGCTTCGATCGCGAGAAGCTGCTCAGCTTTAATACGACGTGGGCCGGGCGGGTGACGCCGGAGCGCCTGCTGAATGCCCTGCGCGATTTTCTATCCGTCAACGCCGC
>CAZKIN010000058.1:16763-17889 GCA_964552515.1 uncultured Phycisphaeraceae bacterium | reverse complement strand
GGGAATCAAACATCCGGCCCGATGGTATACAAAAACCATCGGGCCGGATGCTTTCTTGGTCACAGCAAATGGAGCTTTCACGACGTCGTGCGCGGTTCCGGCCTGGTGATATTCTAAAGCCCGTTGGGACTTATGAACCAGTATACGCGGACTGCGCCGTGGCAAAATCACGAAGGTCGATGACACCGGTGCGATCCACGTCGAAGCATTCGCAGCCGCCGGGAAACTCCGCATCGGGTCCAGTGAGGCAACCGCTGAATGACGCATGGTCGAACAAGTCGACGGTTCCGTCCTCATTGCAATCGGTTGGGGCAACCTCAAACCAGAATCCGCCGGTCAGTTGAAATCCGCCGCCGGTCAGCACTCCGGCGTCCGGTTGTCCGATCGTGCCGGACAGTTCGAACTCCCCGCCCGTGCTTTGGATCACGCCTCCGCCGTCAATCGTATGCCGCGACAATTCAAATTCCTGTCCCATGACGGAAGCCGTCGCCAGGCCGAAAAGAACACTGGAATATCTGTTTTTTTTCATGTCAATTACCTGTCACTTAAGGAATCCAACTCTTCGCTATTCGCGCAAGTGTGCTTACACTTACTCCGGGTCAAGTGCCATTCAAGGCGTCAAGGTCACGCCGCCCAGCGGGGCTCCTATCGTTATTGGTTTATCCAGCACGCCGCCCACGGCGATGGTCGCAGGGTCCAGGATCCACAGCGTGCCGCCAACGGGTGTGTCCGAGTATCCCTTGGCGAACGAGGCGACCGGAAAAAGGAAGTCCCCCGAAAAAAAGTCAAAACCATAAACGCTGGACTGGAAGCGCCAATTTGCACGCGGATACATAAAGGACATCGTGACGCTGTCCCAATAGCTCAAGTGGGTGGATTGTCCGATGCCGGTGTTGTCACCCGCCGCGGGATTGCTGCATTGCCATTCGGAATTATTTGGCGCCTTCACGACTACCGTCTCGCCAGTATTGCTGGGACAGGTCGCGCCACACGCCGCGGGATTGTTGGAAAAAGCGCATCTCCCGTAATGCATGATCGAGTCGAAATCGTAATCTCCAAAGGCGGACGACGTGTCCTCAATCTGGAAGTTGAAGTTGCACGAACCCATGCTGCCATCGCTTTGCGG
>CAZKIN010000058.1:12095-16663 GCA_964552515.1 uncultured Phycisphaeraceae bacterium | reverse complement strand
GAACTCGTAGGGAACCACGCCGCCGGGCCAAAGATTCGTTGCATAGGTTGCGGCGAGCTGCGCATCCGAACCGTCCGGAACGACAATATCGCCATCGATGACTTTATGTCCCGGCGGAATGCCATTCACCAGCGTGGGCCCCGTCCACACGCCGTAGACCACGGCGTTGTTGGCGTGGGCGGCCGCGGCGTTGGGGTTGCCGGTGCATAAGCGCAAGTCGTAGGAAATCTCGCCATCGGCAATTTTTTGGGCCGGCGCTTCGGCAGTTTCCTCCCCCTGCGCAGAACTTGGTACTGTCAAGACCAACAGGCCCGTCGTTACGACGGCAAGTGAGAATCTGCGGCTAAATTCTTGAATATTCATATTACTCTTTCTTTTGCACGGGCAGCGATTGCCGCAGAAATTTACTGAAGGTTGACCAGAACGAGGACCAGGCCGCATTCACCTTGCGCCAGAGCGCCCATCGCCTTGCCGATGATCGTGCCGTGCGATCGTTCCCGATCAGACGCCTTCATCGCCAGCCCGGCGGAATCCGATGTCGTCAGCAGGTCCCCCGGCGCGATGGATGCCTTGCCGGCGTCACAGCGCACCCAAACCCGTCCGGACAGTGCGATCGACGGAGCGTTTTCATAGCCCGGCAGATTGCCCAGTACCGCGCCCATGGGAATATCGCCCGCGCCGCTCACCACGCCGGCCACGCGGGAGCTATAGGCTTCGCGCGCCACGCGCAGCTGACCGGAATTCTCCGGGTCAATCTCCATGACCGTGCCGGGTTCGACGTGACCATCGCTGCTCAGAAATTTTTCAGCCACGTCCGCACCGGAAATTTCGAGCAGGCCCACCTTGGCCCTTCCGTCGGCCACCAGGGCATAATTACCGCCGGTGAAATAGCCGCCCGTGCCGCTCGCACTTTGTCCCCAGACTCCGTAAGCGCTGTTTCCGATGTCGGCTCGCCCGATGATCCCATTGCCGTGCGGTGTAAGCGACGTACCGGAGACACCGGCCGTCAAGGAAGATCCGAAATGTGTCGCATGAATGGCATCGCCGGTGGAACCGACGACGTCGAGGCGGTTTGTCGGACTGTTCGTGCCGATGCCCACGCGTGAGGTGCCGGAGTCCGCCAGGAACGTGGCCACGTTGCTGCCGTCGCTCGCCGTGATTTCGAATGCCTTCAGACCGGACGTGGAAAGGAGTTGGAGTCCGGCGGAAGGCCCGCTGCGGATCTGACGGAAAATCCAGGGGCGTTCCGTACTGAAGCGCAGTAATTCGGCACCGTCTCCTGCTGCCGCGATGTCGAGGGTGGATAATGGTGCGGTCGTGCCGATGCCCACCTTGGAGCCCAGGTTGCCGGCCAAATCGCTGCCGAAGAATGTAGCCACATTGGCACCCCCCGCAGCGGTGATCTCGAAACTCTTCAGACCGACCGTGGACTTCAGCTGCAGGGCCGTGCCCGAGCCGCTGTAGACCTGGCGAAATACCCACGGGCGCTCCGTAGTGAAACGAAGCAATTCGGCTCCGTCGCCGATGGCTGAAATATCCAGCTTCGAAGCAGGCGCCGACGTGCCGATGCCGACGTTGCCTCCATTATTGTTGAAGATGTTGGCACCGCCGGCGCTCCAGAAACCGCCGCCTCCGCCGCCCAGTCCGGCCGCGGTCGTCATGAGCGAACCGTCAGGGAACATGAGTCCATCCACGCCCGCGACACCGCCGATGTGCAAGCGGGCTTGCGGCGCGGTCGTTCCCAATCCCATAAAGCAATTCGCGTCGTCAAAGCGCGCACATTCCATATCCAGCGGGTTCACCTTGATGATGAACGGGCTGTTGCTGGTATACGCGCTTGCCGCGATTTGCCCCACGGCATGAATGTCGCCTTCGACTTCCACACCGGCGGGACTGGTTTCCAATCCCGGGACACTCAGCGCAAAAGGAGCGGCCGAGATGTGCTGCCGTGGCGTTAACGTGATGTAAGGGTTCACATCCGATGGGTCATGCGGCGACCGAACTTCAATTTCCAGCCATTGGCCAAGCTGCAGCGCGCCGGGGCCGAAATCGAGTTCGGTGGAAAAGAGCCCGTTCGTGACCTGAATCGCCGGAAAAATATTTCCATCAAACGAAAGCGGTCCCGCGACGGCCGTGCTGGCAAATTCAGAATCAAACAGCGTGTACTTCACGTCAACTAGTTCAGTCAGCGGGATACCCTGCAGTTTGAGCTGCCCCTGATAAGTAAACGCCTGTGATTGTCCCTGCGCTGCGGTTGCGACCACCCCTATGGTTATGGCCACCATCCATGAAAAAGGCTTGTTCATTTCGCAATTCTTCCTTTGATTTCCCCACCAATATGGGACGCGCTGATGCCGCCCCCGCTGCGGCGCCTACAATAGACGGGCAGAAGCGGTTACAGTTTTCACGACCCCCCGTGGTGGGACTATGAATCAGCCGACGTCGTAAACGTAAGCCCGCCAAATCGGCGCGGAATTCTGGAATGCACTCATCTTCCGACAATGTAACCCGATTGCTGCAGATCGCGGGCGAAGGGGATACGCAGGCGGCCGTTGACCTGTCCCGCATGGTCTACGACGAACTGCGCGTGATGGCCAATGCCTGGATGCTCCAGACCCCGCCCGGCCAGACTCTACAGGCGACGGCCCTGGTTCACGAAGTATTTCTGCGCCTGGTGGGGCGTGATCAGCATGACTGGGAGAACCGCGGACACTTTTTCTTTGCGGCCAGTCGGGCCATGCGCGATATCCTCGTCGAAAACGCGCGGGCCAAGGGACGCATCAAGCGCGGGGGAGATCGTCGTCGCGTGGATCTGGAAAACCTTTCGGTGGCCGTAGACGCGCCGGGGGACGAGCTGCTTGCCCTGGATGAAACGCTGAAGCGCATGGAGTCCGAGTATCCCTGGGAGCACCGCATCGTGATGCTGCGCTTCTTCGCGGGCATGACCAATGAAGAAACCGCGCGCGCCATGGGCGCGCCCCTGCGGACCATCGAACGCGATTGGCGGTTCGCGCGCGCGTGGCTTCATGAGGCGCTTGAAGCGGATGGGGACGGATCGGGAGCGCTCCTTCCATGAGCGCAGGCCGCACCAACTCAGTCAAAGAGGTTTTTCTCGAAGCGCTTGAACTTGATCTCCAGGATCGTGCCCGATTTCTCACCGAGCGCTGCGGCGACGATGCGACCATGCGCGCGGCAGTGGAGAAGTTGCTGGCGGCCGATTCCCGCGTTCATACGCGCTTCCTCGCCGGTGCCCTGTCCACTTCCACAGATCGCAGCCTTCCGGAACGAATCGCACACTTTCGCATCCTGCGGCGGATCGGCGAAGGCGGAATGGGTTCGGTATTCGAAGCGCAGCAGGACCACCCTCGGCGAAATGTTGCCCTGAAGATCATTCGCATGGCCATGGCGTCCGAGTCCGTCCGACGCCGGTTCGAATACGAAGTGCAGATCCTGGGCCAGCTGAAACACCCCGGCATTGCGCAAATCTACGAGGCGGGAACACATGACGACGGCCATGGTCCGGTGCCCTATTTTGCCATGGAACTTGTACAAGGCCGGACGCTCCTCGAATTTGCGCGCGATCAGCAACTCGCAACCCGGCAACGGCTCATGTTGATGGCCGACATTTGTGATGCTGTTCATCACGCCCATCAGAAGGGCGTGGTACACCGCGATCTAAAACCCGCGAACATCCTGGTGGAACTGGATAATGGCATACCGAAGCCGAAGATTCTGGACTTCGGCGTCGCTCGGGCAACCCATTCGGATATCCAGCAGGCCACAATGCATACGGAAGTCGGACAGCTGGTGGGAACATTGTCCTACATGAGTCCCGAACAGGTGGCCGGGCGCTCCGAAGATGTCGACATTCGCTCCGATGTATACGCACTCGGTGTTATTCTTTACGAACTACTTGCCGATCGATTGCCCTATGAACTGCATGGCCATTCCATTGCCGAAGTGGGCAGCATCATTCGTGATCTGCAGCCCACCCGGTTGAGTTCCGTCGACACCGCGCTGCGCGGTGACATTGAAACGATAGCCGCCAAAGCGCTCGCCAAGGAAAAAGAGCGCCGCTATCCGTCGGCCGCGGAAATGGCCGCCGACATCCGGCGATTCCTGAACGACGAGCCGATCGTCGCCCGACCGGCCAGCCATGCCTATCAACTCCGCAAGTTCGCCAAGCGTAATAAGGCGCTGGTCAGCGCGATCGCTGCCATATTTCTGACCCTCGTCGTGGGGATCATCGCGGTCAGTGTTGCCCTGGTCCGCGCGACGGAAGCGGAGCGCGTGGCGATGGAGCAATCGGAAAAGTCGCAGCGCTCCGCTGCCAAAGCGACGGCCGTAAACACCCTCTTGCAGGGGATGCTCGCTTCAGTTGATCCGGCACAGGCGCTCGGGCATGAAACAACTGTGCGTCAGGCGCTCGATGCGGCCGCCGCGAAAATCGACGCTGGATCGTTGCGCGACCAGCCCGAGATTGAAACCGAACTGCGCACCACGATCGGATCAACCTATGAGGCCCTCGGACTTTACCCCGAAGCCGAAAGCCAACTCCGCGCCGCCGT
>CAZKIN010000058.1:10881-11995 GCA_964552515.1 uncultured Phycisphaeraceae bacterium | reverse complement strand
CAGTCGATCAACAGCCTTGCGCTGCTCAGTCAGGATAAAGGTGACCTCGCCGCGGCCGAACCGCTCTTCCGAGAGGCACTTGCCATGCGCCGCAGGTTGCTCGGCGAAAAACACCCGGTCCTGGCCGGGGCTCTGAATAATCTGGCCGGCGTGCTGCAGTCGAGCGGCAATCTGGCGGAGGCCGAGTCGCTGTATCGTGAAGCCTTGGAGATGCGTCGCGCTCTTCTTGGCCCGGAACACCCCGACGTCGCACAAAGCCTGAATAACCTCGGGCTTTTTCTGTACGAAAATCAGAACTTTGCGGAAGCGGAAACTTTTTATCGCGAGGCCCTGACGATCTGGCGGAAAACGCTTCCCGCTGGGCATCCCAACCTGGGTTACTGTGCGGCCGGACTGGGAGTCGTCTTGGTTGGTTTGAATAAGCACACCGAAGCGGAACCCTATTTGCGTGAATCTCTGGCTATTCGTGAAGCGACCTATCCGGAAGGTCATTGGGCGCGGTTCTCCGCACTGAGCGCGCTGGGTGCCTCGCTGGCCGGACAAGGCAAGTTTCTGGAAGCGGAGCCGCTGTTGATAACCGGATACCAGGGCATCGCGAAACAACCAGGCCTGCCCGTCAAGCACCAGCGCCGGGCCTTGGAACGTCTCGTTGCGCTTTACGACGCGTGGAACAAGCCGGAGCTGGCTGCGGGCTGGCGCGAGGAACTCTCCAAGCTCAATCGCACCGATTAACACATTGCCGGGTACCGCCCGGTTCAGCGGACCTCTTGGCGCAAGTCGTGCCAATGTATGGCACTGAGCAAGGAAGCTCGTCGAAGTCTGATGTTTCTAGCCTGCAGATTGCGGAAGGCAGAGTTTGTCGGCAGGCATTTCTGGAGGAACAAGACAAGCGTCGGGATATATGCGGTGCCAGCCATAATTTTCCATAAAACAATCGATTCTATGCTGCCTTCTCTCGATTGGAAAAGCAAAGCCGCCCGGCGACAGCAGTCGCCGGGCGGCTCTAACACATATCAAGTTACACGACCAACAGAATTACACGCTTACGCGATTTCACCATGACGACGGAGTCCGTAGACTTTGCCGAGCGCCAGCAGCGCCAGTGCGAGAACGA
>CAZKIN010000058.1:8215-10781 GCA_964552515.1 uncultured Phycisphaeraceae bacterium | reverse complement strand
GGACATGCGGTGCCCGAAGCGGCGAAGGAATCGCCGGGGCAGGCGAAGTCAACACCATTACAGTTTTCTGCCACATCACAGGCATCGACTGCGGGACGGCATTCGGTGGTGATTGGTTCGACCGTATCGGCCGGGCAATCCGCGCCGCTTCCGGTGCAGAGTTCGGCAATGTCACAATCGCCGGCGGCCGCGCGGCATTCCGTGGTGTTCGGAGCGAAACCGTCAATCGGGCAATCGGCGGCGCTACCGGTGCAGGATTCGACCAGGTCGCAGTCGCCGGCCGAAGCCCGGCATTCGGTGGAACTGGGTTCAAATCCGTCGACCGGGCAATCAACCGCCGTACCATCGCATGACTCGGCGATGTCACAAATGCCCGCCGAGGCGCGGCATTCAAAACCGCCGGCCTGCACCGCATCCGCCGGACAATCGGCGCTGGAACCGGTGCAGGACTCGGCCACGTCACACAAACCGGCCGCACTGCGACACTCAAGGCTGGAAGGGGCGAAGGTGCAATTCGGAGCGCAGCAATCGCCGCCGTCGCACTGCTCGCCAACTTCCACGAGGCCGTTGCCGCAGGTCGGGCAAACCACATTCACAAAAGAACCCGGGTTCGCGACGTCGGCTCCCCCTGAGGCATAGGAGTTCTGGTCGTCGCTCACGGAAGAGAGATACCACTGAAAGATGTCGTTTAGACCGACGGCATCCACACAGGGCCAAGCGCTGAAGTTTTGGGCACGAATGGAGCCGGGAAACGTCTGATCGCCGAACGAAAGTCGATCGGCCAGCACGTCGCCGCTGTCGAACAGATTGATTTGATCATTGCGCCCAAGATTGGTGGTCAAGCTGCCGATGACGGTCACGCCGACGAGATTCCAATCGGCGATGAAAGTAGCGGCAGCCGCTTCGGAAAGTACAACCGACTCTCCCGGATTGATAATGCCGAACGCGCTAAGGTCCACCGTACCGGCGATGGAGCTGTCGTCGTCATAGCTCCAACCGGTCATGTCGATGGGATTGACATCGAGATTGGTGAATTCGATGAATTCGCCGCCAGTACCGGAGTACATGTATTCAGTGATGCGGATGATGCCGCCACTCGGTGCGGGGCAGACCAGGTTGGCACAGAGTGTCGCATCCCCTTGATAGGTTCCGCCGCCGACCTGGCAATCGTCGTCAGTGAGATTGTCGGTGCAGAGCCCGGAACTGCAGCAGGCGCCGGTTGGGATCGGGCCGCAGAACGAATGTATGTAAGAACCGGGGCTGCCGATGTCCAGGCCGACAGACGTAAATGACAGCTGCGCGTCAGCAACGGCGGAGAGATTCCATGCGGTCGTGATCGGACTCTGGCCAAGCACTTCCGCACAGGGCCAGCCGCCGCGGTTTTGCGTGCGAATGGTTCCGGGGAACGTCTGATCACCAAACGCTAGCTGCGCCACGAGGACGAGTCCCGCATCAAAAACCCGAATGGTGTCGTTACGCTGAAACTGTCCGGCGGTATAAGTGATGACCTGTACCGTCGGCGCAAGTCCCCACGCGGTGCGAAAGGTCGTGGCGTCGGCTGATTGCGCTACCACCACCGACTCGCCCGGGGCCACCATGCCGAATCCCCCGATCGCGATCGTACCGGCGGTGACGCCGTCATCGTCCAGAGTCCACCCGGTCATGTCGACCGGCAACGCGCCACGATTGGTGAGTTCGACGAACTCCCCGTTCACGCCGTCATACATAAACTCGGTAATTCGGACCTGCGCGGTTGCGATGTTCTGCAACGCGCCCAGTCCCAAGATGCATACCATGATCCGTGTAAAGCTGACTGCTCTCATTCCGCTCTCCTTCCCGGGCATTCACCCGGCACACTTGATTTCCCTGTCCCAATCGTTTTTTCGATTACCATTAACACTAACCTCGTCTCCGTTTCGCAATCGCGTCATGGGCAAACCGGACAACTCGTGGTGTTGGTGATTTTCCCGGTGGCCGGAGCGCCATAATTTGCGCCCGAAATCGCCTGGTTGCAGATAAGCAGATCGGCGACGTTGATGAACGCGTTCAGGCATGAGTCTGGTGCGCTGACCGCCTGCAGATTCGCCGCAGTGAACTCTGGCCTTATCGCCGATCCATTAATGAAGGCGAGGATGGCCAGTACGTCCTGCACGCTGGTGAAACGATTCGGGGCGGTCCATTCCGTACCGGAATTAACGCCAACCGTGTCCCCCCAGACTTTTGAATTGAATGTCGGCATGTCGATGGTGTGCCGCACCAATCCATTCGGATTCTCAAGGGGGCCGGAAGCATTGACCAAAACGGTGTAGGTCGAAGTGGGGATGATCTCGCAATCGCCCAAATGCACCACGGGCTCGGTCCACACTCGAAAGACCGGCATTGCGTCGCACTTGGCGGTGTAAACATCAATGGGGCCGCCGCCGGAAGGTTGTATGGGCGTCTGAACCCAGCACGAGTGGGCTGGGCTTCCGCCTACGAAGGGCGATATGCAAAGAGCGCCACCAGGGCATGTTCCCTGGGCTGGGGCACCCGTGCAGGCCGCGCCCGGATTGCCGGTACAAAAACC
>CAZKIN010000058.1:5142-8115 GCA_964552515.1 uncultured Phycisphaeraceae bacterium | reverse complement strand
TTCCCTGGGCTGGGGCACCCGTGCAGGCCGCGCCCGGATTGCCGGTACAAAAACCAGCGTTCGCCGCAATCGCATCCTTCTGCACGCGGAATGCCACAACGGTTCCAGGATTGTTCGGGACGAACGAAATATAACGATTCTTCTTTCGGTCATGCACCGCCAGTGCTCCGGAAGGTGCCAACGGTGGGGCAGAAGCCTGTATCTGAACGTAAGAACCCGGGTTGCCGATGTCGCCCGCGCCTGACGTAAATGAATTTTGCTCGTCGGCAATGACCGAGAGCTGCCAGTCCATAATGCTGTTCTGACCGAGTGCGCCGGCGGTCGGCCAACCGCTGGCATTGAGGGCGTCAATGCTGCCCGGGAAGTTCGTGCTGCCGTAGTCAAGGTCGTCCACCAGTGACCCGGAGTTGTCATAAAGTTGGATCGTGTCATCCGAGCCCAATTCGTTGGTCGTGATGCGCACCACCTTCACCGTGCCGGGAAGGCCCCAGTCGCCGCGGAAGGCGGGCGGCGTGGCCGTCGTCATGATGACCGACTCGCCGGACTGCACCGTGCCGAAACCGCTGAGATCAAAAATGCCGGGCGTGCCCACATCGGAGAAACTCCAATCGGTCATACTGACCGGTGTCGGGCCGACATTGGTGAATTCGACGAACTCCGCTCCGTTACCCTGCCACATGTACTCCGTAATGCGCATGGCCGCATTGGATGGGGCCGGACAGGGATTGCCGGCGCAATTGGTGCCGTCGCCTAGAAATAGTCCACTGGCCTGCAGGCATGCGTTGTAGGACAGCACGGAACAGACGCCGCTCACGCAGCAGGAACCGGGAGCGCAAACAGCGGGGGCATAATCACCGGGGCTGCCGATGTCACCCAATAATGAGAAAAACGACGACTGCGCGTCCGCTGCGCTCGAGCGTCGCCAGTTGAAAATATCATTTGCGCCGACCGCCGAAGAGCAAGGCCAGGCGGCCGCACCATCCGCATCGACCGAACCGGGGAAGGTCAGGGGGCCATACGTCAGTCGGTCAACTTGTGCCCCTGAGTTGTCATACAGATTGATTTCGTCTTCCGCACCCAGGTTCACCGCGTTGCCGCCGATGACATCGACGCCGGAAAGCTGCCAATCGACGATGAAGTCGCCCGCAATGCTCTCGGTGAGGATGACCGACTCGCCAGCGGCCAGTGTGCCGTACGCCGAAAGGCTGACCTGTCCGCGCAGCCGCGTGACGTCACTGAAACTCCAGCCGGTCATATCGACGGGCGTGGCACCGAGATTGGTGAATTCGATGAATTCGCCGCCGTTTCCGCCCGGCATATATTCGGTGATCCGCACGTTGGCGCCGCTGGGCGCGGGGCACATGATGCTGCAATTCGTTCCGTCACCCTGGTAAAGCCCGACCGCGGCGCAGTCCACCTGCGTGCGGACATTGCACAGGCCCGCCTCACAGCATGCGCCGGTCGCCGCCGGGGAGCAATTGAACAATACAAATGCTCCGGGGTTGGCGACGTTCCCTTCCGAAGAACTGAAGGAACTCTGTGGATCGGCAATCGCGGAGAGAACCCAACCGGCAATGGAATTCGTGCCGACGACGGAAGAACAGGGCCAGCCGCTGGCACCCTGCGCGCGAATGGTCCCCGGAAACGTCTGATCGCCATAGGCGAGCTTGTCGGCCAGCGCACTGAGGTTGTCGAAGAGGTTGATCTCGTCGTTGCGGCCGAGATTGTTGGGATTCGCCCCGATGATCTTCACGGACAACGGCAGGCTGTATGCGGCACGAAATACCGGTTCCGTGGCTTCACTGAGAATGACGGATTCGCCCGGGGCCACCACTCCAAACGCGGTGAGCAGCGTCGCGGGACCATCCAGCATGTCGCTGTCGTCGTAGGTCCAGCCGGTCATGTCGATAGGCGTCGCGCCCACGTTGGTGAATTCGATAAATTCACCGGCCGCGCCGTTGCCGGAGTACATATATTCGGTAATGCGCATCTGCGCCATGCCCAGTGCCGGGAAAATGAGCATTCCCGCCAACCCGGCAATAGCCATCATTAAACGGCGACTACGTCCCAAACAGCCTGTCATCATTCCAAACCTCGCTTCCACAGATTTCACTTTCGATTTCTATTCGATTCGGTTGTGCTCACGATGAAGAGATTGCAAATGTTCCGTTACGGCGCGGAGATCGCGGCCTCCAGTGCCACCCAGTCGCGCAGGTCGACATCGCCGTCGATATCGAAATCCACGAGTGAACATGCGGCGCTGGGAATGGCCGGTCCATTCATGCAATCCGCGAAACAGTCAATGTCCGCGATCACGACTGACCCGCTCGTATCGCAATCGCCGGGCAGCGCTGTCGATTCGTTAAGGACGTCGATGAGGAACGGTGCGGGGTACGTCGCCCCGGCGGGATTGCCATTCTGATTAGTGTGTCCGAGTTTCAATCCGCGCGGTGTGGATGCGGCGAACTTCGCATTTGCCGCGGAAGTTATCACCACCGTGGTACTTCCCAGCTCGACCGCTTGCAGACGAACCCGGTAGAGCGCGACCGGAGCGGTTAGCCCTTGCGTGAAACTGGTGGCGTAACCATGGATGGTTCTTGCACCGGTGTCGCCGGAGACCCCGCTTAGCGCGATGAGCGCGGGCCGCGTAATGGCAAATGCGCCCAGCGGCGTCACTTCCACGACCCGCAGCACGCCGCCGGAGGTAAAGGTCAGATCCTGAACGAATTGCATGATGCCGTTCTGCTGCCCGGAAGCGGTGACCGCGCCGGCCGTAACCTGCGCCGAGACTGTTACATCGACGAAATCGCCCACGGTCAGGTCGTCGAGCGAGTGCCCGCTTGGTGACACCGCAGCACTGGTCACCGCGCACTGCACGCCGCCGTTGGAATTGAGCACTACGCCGGTGGCGGAAGGCATTGGACTGTCGTAGCGCACGCCAACCACGCGCCCGTTGGTGTTGCCCTGGAAGTT